>DAINQO010000111.1:0-10675 GCA_036742625.1 Microvirga sp. | reverse complement strand
ATCGGCATCGGCCATGAAGGTGTCCTGACCTGCCGATTACAATTTGTTCAGGTTCTTGTTCAGGCTTCGCGGCGCACGAGGTGGAAGGCGGCGCCGTCCCAGTGGCGGAACTCGCGCGTGCCGTCGCGGCGGATGTCGAACGCGCCCGTCGCGAGCGCGGCGAGGTCGCGGCGGTCCGCCCCGAGGTCGTCGCGATAGGATAGGTTGAGGATGACGAGGTCGCCGCCGGGCCGCAGCACCCGCGCCGCCTCCGCGACGTGCCGGGCGACGAGCCCGGACCCGGCCTGGAAGAGATAGGGGAAGGAATCGACCGCCAAGACGATGTCGAAGCTGCGATCGCGGAAGGGGGCGAGATCGAGGCCGGAGGTCTGCAGGAAGGACACGTTGGCGCGGCCGGCGCAGCGCGCCCGCGCCGCCCTCAGCATCACGGCGGCAACGTCGATGCCGACCGCGAGCGCAAGCTCTGCCGCCAGCGCCTCCTCGAACCGGCCGATGCCGCAGCCGATCTCCAGCATGCGCCGATCGCGCGCGACGACGCCCCAGCGGCGCAGTACCGCGGCGATCTCCGCCGTCGCGGCAAGGAGCAGCTCCGGGCTGCCGAGCGCGTAGAGCGCGACGCTTGCCTCCGGGGCGGCGCGCGCCGCTTCGTCGAAAGCCGCCGCGAGCGCTCGGACGGTTTCGCCGGCCGGCCGCGCTTCCTCGTCGTGGACGACCCGGTCGAGCACCGCCTTCACGGTCCGGAACGCCGCCGGGTGGGCATCGAGGAGCCGCAGCATCTCGGCCGCCGCGTGTTCCTCCGCGGCCGCCGCGGCGAGGATCGCGCGAGCCTCGGCCTCGTCCGCGGCCTCGATGAGGATGTGCATCAGGGCGACGTTCGGCGGCAGCTCGCCCTTCGCGGCGAGCGCCAGCGGGCGCGCGAAGCGCGGCGGGATGCCGGCACGCCGGGGCGCGTCCGGGTCAGGCAACCGATCGCTCGGCGGCGGCGCGGCGGAAGGAGCGGCGGCGGTTCCAGCGATCGACCGCGCCCCATTCGTATTTGTAGGCTTCGCGCCCGCGCAGGAAATGGAACTCGCCGGCGCCCTCGGCGATCGCCGCCTCGGCCGCGTGGGCGAGGAGAAGCGCCCCCGGACTCTCGAAAGCGAAGGCGGGGTTAAAGCCCGTGAGGTAGGAATAGCCGCGGCCGCGATGCGAGAAGCCGTAGAAGCCGGCTGCCGCCGCGCCGTCGAAGCGCAGGAGGTAGAGACGCAAGAGGCCGGCGCGGTCGAGCCGCGGGAGCGCGTCGCGATGAAAGGCTGCGACCCGCGCATCGGCGAGGACGCCGGGGGCGCCGCGCGCCTGCCATCGCAGCGCGTGCAGCCGCACAAGCTCGGCGAATCTGTCGAGGAGGCCCCCGCCCGTGGCGCGCTCGATGCGACAACCGACGCGCCGCGCCGCACGGTTCCGGGCGAGGTTGAGCTTGCGGCGGGTCTGACCGGGAAGGAACTCGGCGAGACGCGGGCTCGGAATCACGAGGACCGGACAGGCCGACTGGGCGGCGATCGTCTCGACGCAGCCGGCCGGCGCCGGCAGGCTGATCGCCGCCGCGTCCGGCGCCAGCTCCTCGCATTCGAGCGAATCCCACGCCGGCTCGCGATCCAGCGCCGCGACCAGCGCTGCGGCCGCCTCGGCCTCGCCGTCGTCGAGGAGCACATCGAGGTAATCGCTCACCGAGATGCCGAGCGGTAGGAGCCGGCGTCCGAGCGCACCGTCCTCGCGGTAGAACGGCGCGAGGCCGATGAGCCGGCCGTCCCGCCAGGCCGCCGCGGTCGTCAGCTCGCCCGGCGCGAAATGGCGCCACCACGGGATGAGCCACGCCGGGGATTGGAACGGCGTCGCCGTCCGGGCGCGCCGCCACAGCTCCCACCAGGCGGGCTCGATCGCCTCGAGCGCCGCCGCGGTGCGGATGATCTCGCCCGTCGCGGCGCTCATGCCGCGCCCCGCCGCGCGGACGTCTTCGCCGACGCGAGCCGCCGGTAGAGGGCGAGGTAGCGCTCGGTCATCGGCGCGAGGCCGAAGCGCTCGCGCGCGGTCCGGCGGCACTCCTCCCCGTCGAGAGACGGCGCGCGCCGGATCGCCGCCGCCATCTCGTCGACGTCGCCGACGAGGAACCCCGTCCGGCCATGGTCGATCGTTTCCGGCAGAGCGCCGTTCGGGAAGCCGATCACCGGGGTGCCGCAGGCGAGCGCCTCGCGGGCGACGAGCGAGCTCGTTTCCGCCACGCTCGACGGCACCAGCAGGCAGCGCGCCGCGGTCATGAGGCGGCGCTTGCGGGCAAAGCCGGCCGGCCCGATGAAGCGGCGCCGGCGATCGAGCCGCGGTGCCACCTCCTCGTCGAAATAGCGCCGGTGCGCCTCGTAGCCCGACACCTCGCCGGCGATGAGGAGCGTCACGCCGGCCGCCTTCGCGGCCTCGATCGCGAGATGCACGCCCTTCTCCGGGCAGATGCGGCAGACGACGAGCGCAAAGTCGCGCTTGGCGTGCCGCGCCGAGAGCGCCTCGACGGCGACGCCGTTCGCGATCGGCGCCAGGAGGTTCGGCGTCGAAGGACAGGCCGCGTACTGCGCCGCGGAGACGCAATTCAGCCAGGTGTCGGGCCGCTTCGCCCGCAGCGCCTCCGGCGGATACCAGCTCGGCGGCAAATGCAGCGTCGCGAGGACCGGCACGCCGGGCGCCGGCAGATAGGCGTCGAAATCGATGCCATGCATGTGGACGAGATCGACCGGCCAGCGGGCGAGCGCAGCCGCGATCGCCGCCCGGTGGCGCGCCCAGGCGCGCTCCCGGGCCGCCTGGTCGAGGAGGCCGCCTTCGCGCGAAACCTCGATCAGCTGCCCGAAGGCGGAGGAGCCCGCGCAGGCGACCACGAGCGAGCGGTGGCCGGCCGCGGCAAGCGCCCGATCGAGCGCGGTCAGGACCTGCTCCGCGCCGCCGCCGGCGTCGATGCCGACCGGCGCCAGCGGATAGGCGACGCTGAGGATCGTGAGCGTCACGAGGTTGGCTCCAGCCCGAGCTCGCGCGATGCCGCCTCGACCAGGTCGACCCACCGGGCGCCGGTCATGCCCCAGTCGTGGCGCTCGTAATGCAGATCGCCGCCGTTCGGCAGGGTCGAAAAGTCGTATGCCGGCGCGATCCGGAAGCGCTCGGTCTCCGCGTCGAAGAACGCCAGCGCCCCGGCTTGCGTGCGGTGCGCCGCGAACATCTGTCGCTTCATCGCGCGGTCGCGGTCGCCGAGCGCCAGCACCGTCTCGACGGCGGCGGGCGCCGGCGCGAAGCACTGCACCGCCCAGCCGTCCCCGTCGGCGCGGTAGAAGGGCATCTCGATGATCGCGATCTCGCGGCCCTCGCGCCGCAGCAGCGCGACCGCGGCATGGACGGCGAAGGCGGCGGCGTCATGGTCGGGATGACCGCCCTCATAGGCATGGGTCAGCACGATCTCGGTCGCCCGCTCCAGGAACAGCCGGACGAGGGCGCGCGCGACCCGCGGCAGATGGAGCGCGGCCTCCTGGTCGGCGACGCCGAGGCAGAACCGGTCCGCCACCGGAATGCCGGCCAGCATCATGACGCGCTCGAGCTCCCGCGCCCGCGCGAAAGCATATTCGGCGACGGTCGCAAAGCCGTGCCTCTCGGCATCCCGCGGTTTTCGCGGCGCCCCGTCGGTGACGTGGATCATGGTGACGCCGTTGAGCCGCGGCAGCTGGGCGCCGGCGCCGATCGCCTCGTCGTCCGGATGGGCGACGACCATGGCGAGGCTGCGGGCGCGGATCAGATGCCCGGTGGCGAGGGCTCGCAGGAAGGCTGCCGCCCGTTCGGGCGCGCTCAGCGGCTGTTCCCTTGCGACCGCCCGCATGCCGCCTGTCTATACCGCCGCCTGCAGCAGCTCCAGCTTCGATGCGCCGACGCTCGGCGCATAGCGGCGGATCATAGCGGCGCAGAACTCCGCGAACTCCTCCTTGACGAGCGGCGGGCTCGTGTGATGCGGCGCGATCCCGCGGTGCTCCGGCGTGAAGCAGAAGGTCACCGTCACGTCGAAATCGGCGAGCGCCTCCATCTGGCGGTCGAACCAGTCGAGCGCGTTCGGACGGAAGCTGTCGGCCCAGGACAGGCCTGTGCGCAGATAGGTGACGCCGAGGCGCTTCATCCAGGCGACGGCGTCGTCGAGGCGGTGGTCCTCGAAGTGGAACCACTGGCAGATGCCGAGCTCCGGCGTCAGCTTGGCGAAGGCTTCGGCGGCGGGCTTCGGCGAGCCGTCCTCGCGCAGGATGCCCATGTAGAAATGCCGGTAATACGAGGAGCCCTCGGCCTCGCGGTGTCGGGTCGTCGCCTCCCAGGCGCGCGGCAGGTCATAGAGGCTGTACCAATGGATCCGCGGCACCTTGCCGACGAGAAGCTCGGCCGTCCGTTCCAATCCCCAGACCTGGATCTCCTCGGCGCCGAAGGTCGAGATGCCGACCTCGCTGACCCAGATCGGCAGGTCGGTGACGGCGCGGATCTCGTCGATCTTCGCCGGCCATTCGTGGATCTGCCACAGGTTCCAGTCGAGCGGGAAGCCGTGCACGGCGATCGCATCGACATTGTCGAGCACCCCCTTGTCGGCCATGTTGCGGACGAAGGCCGGATCGATCGGCGACATGCCGCCGAGCACGCGCGGAAGCCTGGCATTCTCGGCCCGGATCGCCTGCCCGGCGGCGATCGCGGTCTCGGCGAAGCGGCTCCAGCCCGGGTCGAGCTCGGGGTCCCAATGGGACTTGTTGTTGGGCTCGTTCCAGATCATCGCCGCTTCGATCATTCCCTGCTCCCTCGGGCCGGATAGACCGCGGCGGCGCCTTCCGGCGCCTCGACGCGGCGGCACACGTAAACCTCGTCCTCGGGGTGATGCAGGATTGCAAAGCCGGAGGAGCGCAGCATCGCCTCGACGCAGGCCCGGTTCGGCACCCACCAGTTCGTCGGGTCGTCGGCATAACGGTGCTCGACGAAGTGGAGCTTCGGGTAGCCCGGGCGGTCGAACATCTCGGTCTGCCAGAAGTCGTAATTGTCCCTCAGCGCGTCGACGGCCTTGGCGCCGCGCTGCATCGACTGGAAGACCAGGAGATCCTTCGCGACATGGGCGTGGATGAGGTCGAGGGCGAGGAGCGGGTGCCGCAGGTGATAAAGCACCCCCATGAAGAGCACGACGTCGAAGCGCTCGCCCAAGGCGCCGACGTCGTAGACCGAGAGCTTCCGGAACTCGATCTTGAGCCCGCTGACGCCGGCGGCAAAGCGCGCCTGCGCCAGGTAGTCGTCGTCGAAGTCGACGCCGAGCACGCGCTCGGCCCCGCGCCGTTTCATCTCGATCGAGTAGAAGCCGCCGTTGCAGCCGATGTCGAGCACGGTCTTGCCGGAGAGATCGGTCGGGATCGCCTGTGAGAACCCCTTCCACTTCACCGTCGGGTAGTCGCCGAGGAAGTGGTTCGGCGCCGTCGCGACCCCGTCGAGCACGATGTTGTGAAACCACGGCCCGAGCGCCTCGGCGCGGCGCCTGATCTCGTCTCGGCTCAGCGTCGCGATCGCATCCATCGCGTCACTCCCTGCTTGCGGCCTGCAATCCGTCGCGCGCGCGCCCCGCGGGCCAGCCGAGCGCGACGTGCGCCCCCGAGGCGCCCCCGACCCGCGCCGCGTCGGACAGAAGCGAGATCGCCGCACGGTAGCCATGCAGCGTGCCGACATCGACATAGGCGTCGCCGGCCTTGACGCCCAAGGCCTCGCCGCCGGCGGCGAGGTAGGCGTTGACGAGGGTGCCGATATACTCGTCCCGGCACAGACGCTCGCGCCACAGGCGCTCGAGCTCGTGCAGGCGGCGGCCCGGCATCTTGAACGCGCCCCAGATCCAATGCGAGGCGGCGTCTTGCTGCTTGACCTGAATTTCCAGCACCCCGTCCTCTCCGTCGAGGACCACGGCATCGAAGAACTCGGGGCGCTCGACCGGGAAGAGCAGGAAGGACAGCGCGTCGTCGGGCAGCTCGCAGAGCGCGCTCTCCGGGAACCACACGGTATCCGGCAGGCCGACGATCACCGGCTCGTCGGCTGCGATCAGCGGCGTCGCGCGGAAAATGGCGTCGCACAGTCCGCTCGCCTGCGGCTGCACCACATAGGCGATTCTCGCCTCGCCGTAGCCGGCGCCGTAGTACTCCATGATGTCGGATTTGCCCGGCGATATGACGAAGCAGATCTTGCCGGCGCCGCCGCGGATCATGCGCTCGACGAGGTATTCGCTGACGGCGCAGGGACGCTCCAGCCCCTTGTCGAGCCGGCTGCCGACGGGCAGGAGCTCCTTCGAGAAGGCGAGCGGCTGGATGCGGCTGCCACGGCCGGCCGCCGGCACGATTCCCCACATCTAGGCCTCCATCGGTAAAGCTCGCGCGGGGCCGGCCCGGGAGCGCGCCGCCTCGATCTCCGCCTCGAGCGTCGCGGCGCGGCGGTCGGAGGTGTGCTCGGACAACGCGCGCTCGCGCCCGGCCTCGCCGATCTCGCGCAGCTCGCGATCGCTCAGATCGAGCGCCGCGGTCGTGCCGGCGGCGGAGCGCGTCACGAGGACCTCGCGGCCGGGCTCGAAGAAGGCATCGAGCCCCTCCCAGGCATCGGTCAGCATCGCGGCGCCGCAGGCCGCCGCCTCGAACAGGCGCCCCGATGGACACCAGCCCATCTCGGCCATCGCCTGACGGGTGACGTTGAGCGTCAGGCGGCAGGACGAGAAGAAGGCCGGGTGGTCGCTCGGCGGCAGGTGGCGGACGAAGAAGATGTTCTTCGTCCAGGGAAAGTCGACCGGATACTGGGCGCCGCCGATGAGGAAGCGCCGATCGGGACGCCGCCGCGCCGGCGCGATGAACAGCGCCTCGAGCGCCGCCTGGCGGTCGGCCGCATAGGTGCCGAGATAGGACAGATCGGCAGCGAAGTCGGGCCGGGCCGCCATCGGCCGGTGGATCTCCGGGTCGACATGCCCGTAGAGCGGCGCGACCCGGCGCGCACCGAGCCTGGCACGGAGCCGGTCAAGGGCCGCCCCGCCGGTGTAGCTGAGGACGAGATCGAAATCGCGCAGGCCCCGGGGGCCGATATAGGACAGGCTCTCGCCGCGATCGAGGCGCGACAGCGTCACCGGCGTATCGAGATCGTAGAACACCCGCACGGCGCGCCGGGCGTCGAGGACCAGACCGGTCGCCTCTATGCCGTCGGGGCAGAACGAGGTTACCATCGCGACATCGGCTTCGGCGACCATGCGCCCGGCCTTGCGCCGGATGTCGTCCCAGTCCTGGTACAGCACGAGCTCGCCGCCCGACACCTCGAAGAGGTCGCGGGCGGCGGCATAATAGGGCACGTCGCGCTCGAAGAACGCGACGCTGTGGCCACGGCGGGCGAGCGCCCGACACAGGCCGCGCCAGAGCGTCGCGTGGCCGTTGCCCCAGGACGAGGAAATGGTGAGGCCGAAGACAACGAGCTTCATGCCGCGATCGCCTCGTTCACGCCGAGGACCTTCCAGCCGTCGCTCCACATGACAAGCGTCGTCACCGTGGCGGGGCTGATCTCGAGGAGACGGAAATCGTCGACGCTGCGACAATCGAGGAAGGCGCAGAGCGCCGCCCGGATGAGGTCGCAATGGGTGACCGCGACGACGCCGTCGTCCGGGTACTTCGCGGCAAGGTCCTTCAGGAAGGGCACGATGCGGTTCTGGGCGGCGAAGAAATCCTCGCCGCCGGGCGGCCGCGTCGAGGAGCGCACCCGGTTCCAGGCCGTCCAGCCGGGATCGGCGGCGAGCGCGTCGAAGCGGCGTCCGGTCCAGGTCCCGAAATCGATTTCGTTCAGCGCATCAGCCACCTGCACGGGCAGCTCGAGCCTTCGCGCGATCGGCTCGGCGGTCGCGATCGCGCGCTCGAGCGGGCTCGAGAACACGGCGGCGATGTTTTCCGCCGCGAGGCGCTGCGCGATCCCCTCCGCCTGCCGCGCTCCATCCGTTCCAAGCGTCACGCCCGGCATGCGGCCGCAGAGGGTGTCGCCGACCCGGTCGTGCGCGGCGTGGCGGACGAGATAGAGGGTCGTCGCCACCTCAGTGGACCCCGCGCGGCTCGTCCTCGCCGGCGATGAAGCGGGCGGTGCGCTCGCGTGCCTCGTTATCCGTGAACTGCTGCGGCGGCGACTTCATGAAGTAGCTCGACGGCCCGATCAGGGCGCCGCCGATGCCGCGGTCCCTGGCGAGCTTCGCGCAGCGCACGGCATCGATGACGATGCCGGCGGAGTTCGGCGAATCCCACACCTCGAGCTTGAGCTCGACGTTCAGCGGCACGCCGCCGAAGGTCGTGCCCTCCATGCGGATATAGGCGAACTTGCGGTCGGTCAGCCACGGCACGAAATCGCTCGGGCCGACATGCACGTCCTCGGCGGCGAGCGGCATGTCGAGCTGGCTCGTCACGGCCTGCGTCTTCGAGATCTTCTTCGATTCGAGTCGTTCGCGCTCGAGCATGTTCTGGAAGTCGGTATTGCCGCCGAAGTTGAGTTGGTAGGTGCGGTCGAGCCGCACCCCGCGCTCGCGGAACAGGTTCGTGAGCACGCGGTGCACGATGGTCGCACCGACCTGGCTCTTGATATCGTCGCCGACGATCGGTACCCGGCGCGTCTCGAAACGGCGGCGCCATTTCGGGTCCGAGGCGATGAACACCGGAATGCAGTTGACGAAGGCGCAGCCGGCTTCGAGCGCCTGCTCGGCATAGTACTCCGTCGCTTGCTGCGAGCCGACCGGGAGGTAGGACACGAGCACGTCGGTCCGCGAGCGGTCGAGGATCTCGGCGACATTCGCCTCCGGCCCATCCGCCTCCGGGATCTCCTCGCGGAGGTACTTGCCGAGCCCGTCGAGGGTCTTGCCGCGCCGGACCGTGACACCGGTCTGCGGCACGGCCGAGAACTTCTGGGTGTTGTTCGGCCGCGCGAAAACCGCTTCCGCGACGTCGAGACCGACCTTGTCAGCGCTGATATCGAAGGCGGAGGCGATCTCGATGTCGCCGACGTGATAGCCGCCGAGCGCGACGTTCATGAGCCCCGGCACCGGCTCGTTGGCTTTGGCCTCGCCATAGTAGGACAGGCCCTGCACGAAGGATGAGGCGCAGTTGCCGACCCCGACGATCCCGACGCGAAGCTTCTGACTCACGGCAATGGCTCCATGGCGCAGGAACCCGCAGGGGCAACACTGAAGCTCCGGTCAACGTCGCTCGTTCGAGGTAAGTTCCCCGAGCTTCTCAGCGTTCGGCACGAGGGGACCGCGCCGCTTTTTCCCGTTCCTCGGAGCTGGGCGTCGGACGGCCGAAAATGGGCGCTCCGGCAGCGAACTTTCTTCAGGAACAATCGTCATCCCCGCGGCGTTAGACGTGCCGCCAAAATGGTCAAGCTGGATCGCGGCTCGGCACGCCCGCCAGGAAGGGCTCGAAGGCCGCTGGCACAAGGCCGCGCGACGCGAACGGCGCCGCGAGGCGGGGTCGCGGCCGTTGAAACGGGAGACAAGGCGTTGGCTGAGCGGGTTCTGATCACCGGTGGGGCGGGCTTCATCGGCCGCTATGTGGCGCATGCGCTCGTTTCGCGCGGCCATGAGGTTCGGGTGCTCGACAGCATGATCGAGCAGGTCCACCAGGGCCGAAGACGCCCGGACGGCCTGCCGAAGGGGGTCGAGTTCATCGCCGGCGACGTCCGCGACGAAACCGCCGTCCTCAAGGCGCTGAAAGGGGTCGACGCGGTCGTCCACCTCGCCGCCGAGGTCGGCGTCGGCCAGAGCATGTACGCGGTCGACCGCTACGTCTCGGTCAACGACTACGGGACCGCGATCCTGTTCCAGCAGCTCATCGACAATCCGGTTCGGCGCGTGGTCGTCGCATCATCGATGAGCATCTACGGCGAGGGGCTCTACCTCACTGCCGACGGCGACCTCGTCGAGGATGCCGTGCGCGCGCCGCGGGTCGATCCGGCCGATCCGTGGGACCCCGTCGACGCGCAAGGGCGCCCGCTCGTTCCGGTGCCGACCCCCGAGTGGAAGCGCCCTGCCCTCGCCTCCGTCTACGCGCTCGGCAAATACGTCCAGGAGCGCCTCACGCTGACGCTTTCGCCGGCCTACGGCATGGAAGGCGTGGCGCTGCGGCTGTGGAACGTCTACGGCCCCGGCCAGGCGCTCTCGAACCCGTACACCGGGGTGCTCGCGATCTTCTCGTCGCGGCTGCACAACGGCAAGCCGCCGGTGATCTTCGAGGACGGCCATCAGCGCCGCGACTTCGTCCATGTCGAGGACATCGCGGACGCTTTCGTGCTCGCGCTCGAGCACCCGAAGGCGGCGGGCGAGGTCTATAACATCGCCAGCGGCGAAGACCGCTCGGTGCGCGAGGTGGCGGCGTTGCTCGCGAGCGCCATGGGCCGCGCCCGCCTCGGGCCCGAGATCGCTGGCCAGGCGCGCGCCGGCGACATCCGGCACTGCATCGCCGACATCGCGAAAGCCCGCCAGGAGCTCGGCTTCGCCCCGAAGCGCGATTTCGCGCAAGGGCTCGCGGCGCTCGCCGAATGGGTCGCCCGGCAGGAGGCGGAGGACCGGGTCCACGAGGCCCGCAAGGAGCTCGAGCTGAGAGGGCTCGTGGCATGA
>DAINQO010000110.1:0-10899 GCA_036742625.1 Microvirga sp. | reverse complement strand
CCCGATTCACCCATGTCGGCTTCTCGCTCCTCCCTCCCCGCCGCTCGGCGAAGCCGAGTGGCGGGGAGGGTGGGGGCCGCCGGGCACGGAACGCTCAATCGACGAAGAGCCTCGATCAAGTCAGCCGCAGGGTCATGGCCTGACGGATCGCTCGGCCTTGCCCCTGCGGCTGAGGCGTCGCGGGCCGGCTTCGACCGAAAGGCCTATGCCCGGCGATCCCCACCCCGCTCGGGCTTTGCCCGAGTTGGCCCTTCCCTGCGGGGAGGGAGTGCGCGCGTGCGGACCAGAAGGGTGGCGATCCTCACGCCGAAGCCTTATTTACACCGCGCGGCGCCGCCCCTATGACGCCGCTCCCCCTCCCGCACACGCAGCCCTGAAAACCATGCGCGCCGAGATCGAGAACCTCGCCGAAGCCGCCAAGCAGTCGATCGGGCTGCTGAGGAGGCATCTTTGACTGGGATGCGGCGCAACGACGCCTCGCCGAGCTGAACGGAAAGGCCGAGGACCCGAACCTCTGGAACGACGCCGAGGCGGCCCAGAAGGTCATGCGCGAGCGGAACGCGCTCGAGGACCAGACCGGCGCCATCCGGCGGCTCGAGCAGGACCTCGAGGACGCCGTGACGCTGATCGAGCTCGGCGAGGCCGAGGGCGACGCGGCGAGCGTCAGGGAAGGCGAGGCCGCCATCCGCAAGGTCGAGAGCGAGGCCGCGCGCCGCCAGATCGAGAGCCTTCTCGCCGGCGAGGCCGACCCGAACGACACCTACCTCGAGGTCCATTCCGGCGCCGGCGGCACCGAGAGCCAGGACTGGGCCCAGATGCTGCAGCGCATGTACGGCCGCTGGGCCGAGAAGCACGGCTTCAAGGTCGACGTCGTCGACTGGACCGACGGCGAGGAGGCCGGGATCAAGGGCGCGACGCTCCTGATCAAGGGCCACAACGCCTATGGCTGGCTCAAGACCGAATCAGGCGTGCACCGGCTGGTGCGCATCTCGCCGTTCGACTCGAACGCGCGCCGGCACACGAGCTTCGCCTCGGTGTGGGTCTACCCCGTCGTCGACGACAAGATCGACATCCAGGTGAACGAGTCGGACTGCCGCATCGACACCTACCGCTCGTCCGGCGCCGGCGGCCAGCACGTCAACACCACCGATTCGGCGGTGCGCATCACCCACATGCCGACCGGCATCGTCGTCGCCTGCCAGCAGGAGCGCTCGCAGCACAAGAACCGCGCCACGGCCTGGAACATGCTGCGCGCCCGCCTCTACGAGGCCGAGCTCAAGCGCCGCGAGGAGAAGGCGAGCGCCGAGGCGGCGTCGAAGACCGACATCGGCTGGGGCCACCAGATCCGCTCCTACGTCCTCCAGCCCTACCAGCTCGTGAAAGACCTGCGCACCGGCGTGCAGTCGACAAGCCCCTCCGACGTTCTCGACGGCGAGCTCGACCCGTTCATGGAGGCGGCGCTGGCGAAGCGCATTCAGGGGGGCGGGGGTGAGGTGGAGGATATTGAGTAAAGGGAATTCAGAATGGCACGCAGCGTTGTTGAGCGATCCTGTCGCCGAGCTGCAGGAGCCGCTCGCTTCCGGCTTCAGGCGCCGGGATGCGCTGAACGGAGATCACCGCGGTGTCGCTAGGAACGACGCAGGCCGCGAGCGCCGAGTGCGAGAAGCCGCTCCAGACGAGAATGGCGGCCGCGGCCATCACGTGACGCGCGCGCGCCGCCATCGACACTCGGATCGCGAACGCCATTCTGGCCTCCACTCAGGGCGGAGCCGGAGAATTCCGCGAAACGCGGCGTCTTGCAACCGGTAGCTGGCAGCCCGGCGAAAGCGCGGAGCCGCTCAGTTCCCGAGCTTTCCCGCCAACCGCGGATACACCCGCCGCGCGTTGCCCTCGTAGATCTTGCGCCGGTCGGCCTCGCCCAGGTTCGGGGCGGCGTCGATGAAGCGTTTGGTGTCGTCGTAGTGGCGGCCGGTCTCGGGGTCGATGCCGCGCACCGCGCCGACCATCTCCGAGGCGAAGAGGATGTTCTCGACCGGCACCACCTTGGTCAGAAGGTCGATGCCGGCCTGGTGGTAGACGCAGGTGTCGAAGAAGACGTTGCGCAGAAGCTCGGGCAGGGGAGGGCGCCTCAGGTCCTGCGCGAGGCCGCGGTAGCGGCCCCAGTGGTAGGGCACGGCGCCGCCGCCGTGCGGGATGATGAAGCGGATGTTCGGGAAATCCTTGAACAGGTCGCCGGTGATGAACTGCATGAAGGCGGTGGTGTCGCCATTGATGTAGTGCGCCCCGGTAGCGTGGAAGTTGCGGTTCGCCGAGGCGCTGACATGGATCATCGCCGGCACGTCGAGCTCGACCATCTTCTCGTAGATCGGATACCAAAAGCGGTCGGTGAGCGGCGGGTCGGTCCAGAAGCCGCCGGACGGGTCCGGATTGAGGTTGCAGCCGACGAAGCCGAGCTCCTTGACGCAGCGCTCGAGCTCGTCGCGGCAGTTCCCCGGCGAGACGCCCGGCGATTGCGGCAGCTGGCAGACGCCGATGAAGTTCTTCGGGTAGAGCTGCGTCAGGCGGTGGATGGTGTCGTTGCAGAGGATCGACCACTCGCGGCTGGTGTCGGCGGTGCCGATGTGGTGGGCCATGCCGCCGGCCCGCGGCGAGAAGATCGTGACGTTCGTGCCGCGCTCGCGCTGGAGCTTGAGCTGCGCGCCCTCGACGCTCTCGCGGAGCTGATCGTCCGAGATCTTCAAGGACGCCCGCGACGGCGTCTGCGATGGATCCTTCAAGGCATCGATCTGGCGCTTGCGCCAGTCGAGAAGCTCCTTCGGCTCGGTCGTGTAGTGGCCGTGGCAGTCGACGATGACGCCGCCGCCCGCTCCGCCGCCGCCGGCGGCGGGCTGGGGAGAAGCGGCCGGCGCCTGCCCCGACGGTGCCTGCGCCTCGGCCGCGGTCGCCGCGAACGACGTCGCTCCCGCCATCACGGCGGCGGCCAGGAACCCGCGCCGGGGCATGCAGCACGGACAGTCGGAGAAGGCGGTTCGAGCGACGGTTGCCGACATGGATGGCTCCGGGGCGAAGCTGCGACGGCTCAAGCTTAGAGCAGCCGGCCGGCGCCCGTATACCTCGCCGCGCTCCCTTACGGCAGCGCCGCGACCGTCGCGCCGCGAAGTCTCGCCCCGGCGCGCAGGAAGCGCCGCGGGTCGACGGGCACGCCGTCGATCCGGGTCTCGTAATGGAGATGGGCGCCGGTCGAGCGGCCGGTCGAGCCGACGCGGCCGACGAGCGTGCCGGCCGCAACCTTCTGGCCGGCCACGACCCTGATCGAGGAGAGGTGGGCGTAGCGGGTCGAGAGGCCGTTGCCGTGGTCGATCTCGACCATGCGGCCGTAGCCGCCGGAATATTCGGCCGCCGCGACCGTGCCGGCGGCGGTCGCCCGCGCGTCGGCGCCGTATTCGGCCTTGAAGTCGAGCCCGGTGTGCATCGCCGGTCCGCGGGTGAAGGGATCGATGCGCATGCCGAAGCCGCTCGTGAGATCGGCCTCGGCGCTCGTCGGGCGGGCAAGCGGCAGGGCGGCGCTCGCCTGCCGAAGGCGCGTGAGCTGCATGAGGCTGTTCTGCGCCTGCGCGGCGGCGAGCTCGAAGCCGTCCGCCTCCGAGCCTGAGGGCAGCGGCACGAAGGGGCCGCCGACGCCGCCGACGCGCGCCCCGCGCGGCTCGAGCCGCTCCGGCTCGAGGCCCGTCGCCGCGATTGCCGTGCGCAAGCCCAAGGCGAGGCCGTCCGAGCGCCGCCGCAGCGCCTCGATCGAGCGCAGCTGCGCCGCCTCGACGAGCTTGATCGAGCGGTCGAGCTGCGAGAGCCGGTCCTGCGGCGCGCGCGCCGGCCGATCGCGGCTTGGCTCGGCAGGACTCGCCGCCGCGGCGCAGGTCGAGCAGATCCGGCACCGGGAGCGGCTTTGCCGGGCGCGGCGCGAGCGTCATCACCGGCGCGAGATCGTCGGCGGCACTGAGATCGTCGGCGGCCGCCGATCCGGCGCCGACGGCGGTCGCGCCGGCCTGCGCCGCGAGCCGGTTCACGACCACCTGCCGGGCCTGGATCTTGAGCTGCCGGGCGGCGAGCTCGTGAAGCCGGGCATTGAGGCTTTCCTGCTCGACGAGCTTCTGCGTGCTCACCCGGTCGAGCCGGGTGCGGAGGTCGCCGATGCGGTCCTCGTAGCCGTATTGGATGGCAGATTGGCGGGCGAGGAGCCCGGCCGAAAGCGTGTCGCTCGCGAACAGGCACCAGGTCGCGCCCGCCGCCCAGACGGCCAGCAGCGCGGCGCCGATTGCAGCCGCGATCAGCCGACCGCGCCGGACTGCGACGAGTTCCCGCATCGCGTTCGCCGTCGCCCGGTCACGCGATCCGAAGGCTCGGCGGGAGGAGGGCTGGGGCACGTCGCACATCCGGAAAGGCGGCGCGATGAGACATTGTTAGGGTTAAGGAAGAGGAAAACACCCGTGGTTGCGCCGGCCTCAGAGGGTCGGGCGGCCTCGAGCACCTCCTCGGCGTGCCCGGGCACCTTCACCTTCGACCAGACCTGCGCGACCCTCCCGGCCCGGTCGATGAGGACGGTCGTGCGCTCGACACCCATGTATTTGCGACCGTACATGCTCTTCTCGGCCCAGACGCCGTAGGCCTGAAGCATCTCCTTCGCCTTCGTCGGAGGCGAGGGTGAGGTCGAGCCCGTATTTGGCGCGGAACTTGTCGTGGCTCTTAAGGCTGTCCGGCGAGACGCCGATCACCTCCGTGCCGGCGTCCGCGAACGCGCCGCGGAGCGCGTTGAAGCTCTGCGCCTCGAGCGTGCAGCCGCTGGTGTCGTCCTTGGGATAGAAATACAGCACGACCTTGCGCCCTTTGAGAGCCGCGAGGCCGACGGTCTCGCCGGCGGTCGCGGAGAGGGTGAAATCGGGCGCCGGATCGCCGGGCTGGAGTGGCATGCTGCCTTCCTTTCGACGGATTTTCATATACTTAGAAGCCATCAGCGGAGCGTGGGAAACCCTGTCGCGAGGTTTCGCAGCCGAAGGGTAAGATTTCCGCCAGGCGGTTGGACTATGATGCCCTTGCGTCCGGCTGCGATCGGCCCCTGAATGAAGTATCTCCCGAGCACCATTCTGCGCCGCATCCGGCGGGGAGGCCGGCGGTCGCGGCTCGGCCGCATCCTCCGCGGCACGCTCTATGTCAAGCTCGGACTTGCGGCGGCGCTCGGGCTCGCCGCCGGGCTTCTCTATCTGCGCCTGAGCGCCGCGCCGCTCACCTTCGAGGGCCTGTCGGAGCGGGTCGCCGATTCGATCGCCTCGCGGATCGGCCCCGGCTGGAACGTCGTGCTGAAGGACTCGGCGCTCGCCCTCGAGGAGGGCTCCGTGGCGCTTCGGACCGCGGGGCTCGAGGTTCGCAACCCCAACGGCCACCTCGTGCTGCGCTCGCCCGCCGCCGTCGTCAGCATCGATGCGAAATCGCTCCTGACCGGCACGCTGCAGCCGCGCGCGATCGAGTTCCGCGATCTCCAGGTCCGCGCCGCCCTCAACCGCGACGGCAGCCTGTCCTTCGTCGCCGCCGAAGGCAGCGAGCCGCAGGCGGTGACCTCGCCGCCGGCCGGCGGCGCCGCGGACCAGGGTCCGGGCAGCCCTCCGGATAGCTCGTCCGTCGTCGCGCTCGCTCTCGGATCGCTGTTCGACCTCGTTCTCGAGCCGCGCGGCGTCGTCGGTGCCCTCGACCGGGCGCGGGTGACGAATGCGCGCCTCGTCCTCGTCGATACGAGCGGGCGCGAGCGGGCGGCTTTCAGCCAGGTGACGGGCAGCTTCGAGCGCGCCCCCTCGGGCGGGCGCCGCTTCGACTTCAGCCTCGAGGGACCTCGCGGGCGCTGGCGGCTGAACGGCGATCTCAAGGGCGGCACGCGTCATCGCGGCGGCAGCATCGCCATCGCGGATGTCCCGCTTGCCGATCTCATGCTGCTCTCCGGGCTGTCGAACGCTCCGGCGACGACGGATCTCAAGCTCTCCGGCCACGCCACGGCGTTCGTTTCCGAGGGGCGCCTCGCCAGCTTCGAGACGCAGCTCACGACCAATGCCGGCATGGTCCAGATCGACGACAAGGACATGCCGCCGATCGATGTCGCGGCGGCGAGCGCCCATGGGCTTTGGGACGAGGCGCGCCGGAGCTTCGCGCTCGACGCCGTCACGTTCAAGAGCGCCGGGACGGACATCCGCCTTCAGGCCGAGATCGGCGCCGCGCCGAACGGCGGTTGGCAGCTCTCGGTGATGGGCCGCGACGCGGTCGTCAGGGGTCCCGAGCCCGGCGAGCCGGCATTCGCGATCGACACCATCGAGGCGCGGGCGCGGGGCGGGGACGGCGCGCTCGTGCTCGAGCAACTGAAGCTCGTCGGGCCGACGCTCGACGTCGCGCTCGAAGGAACATACGGCAGCGCCGCCGATCCGAAGGCGCTGAGCGTCAAGGGCCAGGCGCGAAAGACCGCGGCCCGCACCGCCCTTCGCCTCTGGCCGAACGCCGTCGTGCCGAAGGTCAGGGCCTATCTCGTCGCCAATCTTCGCGGCGGCAGCGCCGACCTCATCGATGTCGCCGTCGCGCTCTCGGGCGCCGATCTGACGAATGCGGTCGGCGACGGGCCGATTCCGGATTCGGCGGTAAAGGTGGCTTTCGCGGTCAGCGGCGCAGAGCTCAAGATCGCAGACGGCCTGCCGCCGGTGTCGGCCCTTGCAGCGTCCGGTCTTGCGACCGGGACCAAGGCCGAGGTTCGGGCGCCGAGCGCACGCGTCCAGATGCCCGAAGGCCGCGTGCTCGACGTGCTCGACGGCACCTTCGACGTCCCGGACGTCTGGTCGAAGGAGGCTCCGGCGGCGATCGCGCTTCGGCTCGAGGGCGGCGCCGACGCGTTGGGAGCGCTGCTGAATTCGCCGCTCCTGCAGGGCGTCAGCGGCGTCGATCTCGACCCGGCCGGCATCAAAGGCCGGGCGGCGTTGCGCGTCGGGCTGAACCTGCCGCTCAAGAAGGTTCCCCGGATGGACGATCTGCCCCTGCGGATCTCGGGGCGGATCGGCGACCTCTCGATCGAGAAGGCTTTCGGCAAGGAACGCCTCGACGGCGCCAATCTCGATCTGCGCTACGCGAACGGCAGCGTCGCGATGAAAGGCGAGGGCCGGCTCTGGGGCGTTCCGGCCTCAATCGAGGTGCGCCAACCGAAGGCGGTCGCCGGCGAAGCCTTCGTCAGCTTCGTCCTCGACGACGCCGCGAGGGCCCGCAAGGGGATCAGCTTCGGCCAGCAGCTCACCGGGCCGGTCCCGGTCAAGGTGGCGCTGCCGCTCGGCCCGAACGCCAAGGCCGGCGCCAAGGTCGAGGTTGACCTCACGCGCGCCGTCATCGACAATCTCGTCCCGGGCTGGGTCAAGCCGACGGGACGGCCCGGGAAGCTCTCCTTCCTCGTGCCCGAGGGCAGCACCGAGCTGCGCGAGTTCGTCCTCGACAGCGGCACGGTGCAGATGCGGGGCGCAGTCACGCTCTCGGCGGAGGGGCAGCTCGAGAAGGCCGATCTCAGCTCGTTCAAGCTGTCCCCCGGCGACGACATGCGGGTGCAGCTCGAGCGCGGCGGCGGAGCCTACAAGGTCGCGGTGCGCGGACCGGTCGCCGATGCGCGGCCTTTCATCCGCAGCCTGACCTCGCCCGGCTCGGGCAAGGAAGCCAAGGAGACGAAGGATTCCCGCGACGTCGACCTCGACGTCTCGACCAATATCCTGACCGGCTTCAACGACGAGGCGCTGACGGCGGCGACGTTCAAGGCGACCATCCGGCACCAGGAGATGAAGCAGTTCCAGTTCAGCGGCAAGCTGCGCTCAGCGCCGGTGACGGCGCAGCTCGCGCGCTTCGATCGCGGCGCTCCGGTGCTCGTGCTCGAGTCGGGCGACGCCGGCGCGACGTTGCGCTTCGTCGATCTCTATCGGCGGATGCATGGCGGGGCGCTCTCGGTCCAGGTGACGACCGGGGAGGGGCCGCAACGAGGCGTCGTGACGATCGACGGCTTCACGCTGCGCAACGAACCGGCGCTGAAGCGCATCGCGTCGACGCAGGTCCAGGCCGCGATGCCCGAGGACCGCGCGACGAGCATGCAGATGCCGCGCTTCGACGTCAGCGAGGTCGAGTTCACGCGGCTGCGGGCCGAGTTCGGCCGGACCGCGAGCCGCCTCGAGTTTCGCGATGGCGTGGTCTACGGCTCGCAAGTCGGCTTCAAGGGCGCCGGCTGGATCGACTACGGCCGCGACCGGACCGACATCTCCGGCACCTTCGTCCCGGCCTACGGGCTCAACAACGCCTTCGCGCAAGTGCCGCTGTTCGGGCCGATCCTCGGCGGCGGCAAGAACGAGGGGCTATTCGCGGTCAACTTCCGGATTTCAGGGCTTGCGAGCCAGCCGACGCTGACGGTCAACCCGCTTTCGGCCGTCGCGCCCGGGTTCCTGCGCAAGCTGTTCGGGGCCGGCTCCGGCGAGATGGACGCGACCGGGGCGATGCTCCTGCCGCCGGCGCGGACCGAGCGTTGAAACGGGCGTTCAGGCGGCGCGCAGCAGGACGTGGCGCTTGCGGCCGAACGACAGCTTGATCACCCCTTCCGGAGTGAGGTCGCTCGAACGCAGCACCGAGCGCTCGTCCGTCACCGGCCGGTCGTTCACGCGCAGGCCGCCGCCCTTCACCTGCCGGCGCGCCTCGCTCGTCGAGAGAACGAGCTTGGCGTATTCCGGGCCGAACGCCGTCAGCACGCCGAGCCCGGCCTCGAGCACCGCCCGCGGCACCGGCACGGTCGGCAGACTCTCGGCGAGCGCACCCTCCTCGAAGGTCTTGCGCGCCGTCTCGGCCGCCGCCGCGGCGGCTTCGCGGCCGTGCAGGAGCGCGGTCGCCTCGGTCGCGAGCACCTTCTTCGCCTCGTTGATCTCGGACCCGTCGAGCGCTTCGAGCCGCGCGATCTCGGCAAGCGGCAGCGTCGTGAACAGCCTCAGGAAGCGCCCGACATCGGCATCCTCGGTGTTGCGCCAGAACTGCCAGTATTCGTAGGGGCTCAGCATCTCCGGGTTGAGCCAGATCGCGCCGGCCGCGGTCTTGCCCATCTTGGCGCCCGAGCCGGTGGTGATCAGCGGCGTCGTCAAGGCATAGAGCTGCGGCGTTCCCATGCGGCGGCCGAGGTCGATGCCGTTGACGATATTGCCCCATTGATCGGAGCCGCCCATCTGCAGGACGCAGCCATGGCGCCGGGAGAGCTCGACGAAGTCGTAGGCCTGCAGGATCATGTAGTTGAATTCGATGAAGGACAGCTCCTGGTCGCGATCGAGGCGCAGCTTCACCGATTCCATCGACAGCATGCGGTTGACGGAGAAATGCCGGCCCACGTCGCGCAGGAATTCGATGTAGTTGAGCTTCGTCAGCCAGTCGGCGTTGTCGGGCATGATCGCGTCCTCCGGCCCGTCGCCGAACCGGAGGAAGCGTGAGAACACCGTCTTGATGCCGGCCTTGTTCTCTTCGATCTGCTCGACCGTGAGGAGCTTGCGGCTCTCGTCCTTCCCGGACGGGTCGCCGACGCGGGTCGTGCCGCCGCCCATGAGCGCGATCGGCTTGCCGCCGGTCTGCTGCAGCCAAAACAGCATCATGATCTGGACGAGCGACCCGACATGAAGCGAGGGCGCCGTGCAGTCGAACCCGATGTAGCCCGTGAGCCCGCCGGCCTTGGCCCTCTCGTCGAGGCCGTCCATGTCCGAGCACTGGTGCACGAAGCCGCGCTCGGTCAGGACGCGCATGAAATCGGATTGCGGCGTGCTCATCGCGTCGGATCCAGGGCGGGCTTTGTGTTGATGGCCGGCCGTGTAACAGCTTCGGGCGGCGATTTCACCGGGATTCGCAAGGCATGACCCTGATGCGGGCCGTCGGGCTGATGAGCGGCACGTCGCTCGACGGCGTCGACGTCGCGCTCGTCGACACCGACGGCGAGCGGGTCGTGACGCTCGGGCCAACGGGGTACCGCGCCTACTCCGATGCCGAGCGCGAGGTCCTGCGCGGCGCGCTCGCCGACGCTGCCGGTCTCACGGACCGGGCGGCGCGGCCGGGCCGGCTCGGCGACGCCGAACGCATCGTCACCGACGCGCATGCCGAGGCGGTCGAGGCGTTTCTGCGCCGCCATGGCATCGGGCCCGGCGAGGTGCAGGCCGTCGGCTTTCACGGCCAGACCGTCCTGCACCGGCCGGAGATGAGGCTCACGGTGCAGCTCGGCGACGGCGCGGCGCTGGCGCGCCGCCTGCGCATCCCGGTGATCTTCGATTTCCGCGCCGCCGACGTTGCTGAGGGCGGGCAGGGGGCGCCGCTCGTACCGGTGTTCCACCGCGCCCTCGTCCACGCCTCGGGGATCGAGCCGCCGGTGGCGATCCTCAACGTCGGCGGGGTCGCGAACGTGACGTTCCTCGATTCCGGCAGCGGCCTTCTCGCCTTCGATACCGGACCCGGCAACGCCCTCATCGACGACTGGATGCGCGAGCGCGCCGGCAAGGGCTTCGACGAGAACGGCGCCGCCGCTGCGGCGGGGAAGCCGGACGAGACGCTGCTCGCCTGGCTCCTGGTGCACCCGTACTTCTCGAAGGAGCCGCCGAAGTCGCTCGACCGCAACTGGTTCTCGGCCCGCATGGTCGGCCACTTGTCCGTCGAGGACGGCGCGGCGACGCTCGCCGCCTTCACGGCGCGGGCCGTCGGCCGGGCGGTCGAGTTCGCCGAGGAGGAGCCGACGCGCTGGATCGTCGGCGGCGGGGGCGCCAAGAACCCCGAGCTGATGCGGCTCCTCGGCGACGTGCTGAAGGCCGAGATCGCGAGCGCCGACGCGATCGGCTGGTC
>DAINQO010000109.1:0-11014 GCA_036742625.1 Microvirga sp. | reverse complement strand
GCAGGATCCTCTCGCGCTCAAGACCTACGCGAGGGCGGGCGGGCGCTCAAGGGAGCGCCGCTACTCCACCGTCACCGACTTTGCGAGGTTGCGCGGCTGGTCGACGTCTTTGCCCATGAAGACGGCGGTGTGGTAGGCGATGAGCTGGATCGGAACCGCATATAGGATCGGCGCGACGACCGGATGTGCCGGCGGCATGACGATCGTCGCCATGGTGTCCATGCCGACCTCCTCGGCGCCGCGGGCGTCGGTGATGAGCAGGATGCGCCCGCCGCGCGCCGCGACCTCCTGCATGTTCGAGACCGTCTTCTCGATGAGGTGGTCGTGCGGCGCGATGACGATCACCGGCATCGCCTCGTCGATGAGCGCGATCGGGCCGTGCTTGAGCTCGCCGGCGGCATAGCCCTCGGCGTGGATGTAGGAGATCTCCTTGAGCTTCAGCGCGCCCTCGAGCGCGAGCGGGTAGGAGGTGCCGCGGCCGAGATAGAGCACGTCGCGGGCCTTGGCGAGGTCGCGGTTCAGCGCCTCAATCTGATGCTCGAGCTTCAGCGCGTCGGCCATCAGCCCCGGCACCGCGATGAGCGCGTTGACGAGCTCGGCCTCCTCCTTCTCGGAGAGCGTGCCGCGCGCGCGGCCTGCCGCGATCGCGAGGCAGAGCAGCACGGTGAGCTGGCAGCTGAAGGCCTTGGTCGAGGCGACCCCGACCTCGGTGCCGGCGAGCGTCGGGGCGATGGCGGCGCTCTCGCGCGCCATGGTCGAGGTCTGCACGTTGACGACGGTGACGACGTGTTGCCCCTGCGCCTTGGCGTAGCGCAGCGAGGCGAGCGTGTCGGCGGTCTCGCCGGACTGAGAGATGAACAGCGCCAGCTGCCCCTCCTCCATCGGCGGCTCGCGGTAGCGGAACTCGGAGGCGACGTCGATCTCGACCGGCAGGCGGGCCAGGCGCTCGAACCAGTACTTGGCGATCAGCCCGGCGTAATAGGCGGTGCCGCAGGCCGAGATCGACATCCGCTTCAGCGCCTTGAAATCGAACGGCAGCGGGTCGGGCAGGACGACCTTGCCGGCCGTGAAGTCGACATAGCGGGCGAGCGTGCGGCCGACGACCTCGGGCTGCTCGTAGATCTCCTTCGCCATGAAATGGCGGTGGTTGCCCTTCTCGGCCATGAAGGTCCCGGCCGGAACGCGCTGGCGCGGCCGCTCGACCGGGCGGCCGTCGAGGTCCCGGATCTGGACGCCTGACCGCGACAGCACGGCCCAGTCGCCGTCCTCGAGGTAGGTGACCTCGTCGGTGAAGGGGGCGAGCGCGACGGCATCCGAACCGAGATACATCTCGCCCTCGCCGTGCCCGACCGCGAGCGGCGGCCCGTGCCGGGCGCCGATCAGCTGGTCCTCGTCGCCGGCGAAGAGGAAGGCGAGCGCGAAGGCGCCGCGCAGCCGCGGCAGGGTCGCGGCGACCGCCTCCATCGGGCTCTTGCCCTTGCGCATCTCGCTCGTCACGAGCTGCGCCACGACCTCGGTGTCGGTCTCGGTCTCGAAGCGCACGCCCTGAGCCCGTAGCTCGTCCTTGAGCTCGCGGAAATTCTCAATGATGCCGTTGTGGACGACGGCGAGCTTCTCGGTCGCGTGCGGGTGGGCGTTCACCTCGTTCGGGCGGCCGTGGGTCGCCCAGCGGGTGTGGCCGATGCCGATCGCGCCGGACAGCGGCGCCTTCGAGAGCTTGACCTCGAGGTTGCCGAGCTTGCCCTCGGCGCGCCGGCGCTCGAGCCGGCCGCCGTCCTCGAGCGTCGCGACGCCGGCCGAATCATAGCCGCGGTATTCGAGCCGCTTCAGCGCGTCGACGATCTGCAGCGCGACGGGCGTCTTGCCCAGTATTCCGACGATCCCGCACATGCCCCGCAAGTCCTTGCTCGCTGCCGGTTCGCTCCGGGTTGGCGAAAAGCCTAGCCCGAGCGGAGCCGCAGGCTCCAATCAACTCCCGTATCGCATTATGACGACAGGGTTTCCTTGGCTTTGGCCTTCAATTTCCGTGCCGATTTCCGGTCGCGGAAGGCTTTTGCCCAGCCTTGCTTAACGGTCTGCTGGGAACGCTCGAGCGCGAGCGCGTCCGCCGGCACGTCCCGGGTGATGACCGCGCCCGAGCCGATATAGGCGCCCTCCCCGATCGAGACCGGCGCGACGAGGGAGGAATTGGTGCCGATGAAGGCGCCGGCCCCGATCTCGGTGCGGTGCTTGTCGAAGCCGTCATAGTTGCAGGTGATGGTGCCGGCGCCGATGTTGGCGCCGGCGCCGACCCACGCGTCGCCGAGATAGGCGAGGTGGTTGGCCTTGGCGCCGGCGCCGATCTCGGCATTCTTGACCTCGACGAAGTTGCCGACCCGCGCCTTCTCGCCGAGGGACGCCCCCCGTCTCAGGCGCGCATAGGGGCCGACGCTCGCGCCGGCGGCGACGGTCGCGCCTTCGAGATGGCAGAAGGCGTGGATCACGGCGCCGCTGGCGATCCTGACCCCCGGCCCGAAGACCACATGCGGCTCGACGACGACGTCCGGCCCGATCTCGGTGTCGAGGCTGAAGAACACCGTCTCGGGGGCGATGAGCGTCACGCCGCCTCTCATCGCCGCAAGCCGCAGGCGCGCCTGGACGACCTTCTCGACCTCGGCGAGCTGGGCGCGATCGTTGATGCCCTGCACCTCGGCCTCGGGAGCGACCACCACGGCTACCGTCTCGCCCGCCGCGCGGGCGATCTCGGGAAGATCGGTCAGGTAGTATTCGCGCTGCGCATTGCGGTTCTTGACCGCGCCGAGGAGCGCCAGCGCGCGTTCGCCGCGGATCGCCATCAGCCCGCCGTTGCAAAGCGTGGTGCGACGCTCCTCCTCGGAGGCGTCCTTGTGCTCGCGGATCACGGCGAGCCCGCGATTGTCCATCAGCAGACGGCCATACCCGGTCGGGTCGGCGGCCTCGAAGCCGAGCACCACGACGGTCGCCCCGTCGGCGAGCGGCGCCCGCAGCCTTTCGAACGTCGCCGGCTCGACGAGCGGCGTGTCCGCGAAGGCGATCACCACGTCGTCGGCGCCGCGCTCGAGCGCCGCGCGCGCCGCCAGCACCGCGTGCGCCGTGCCGAGGCGCTCGCCCTGCACGAAGACCTCGGCATCGGGGACGAAGCGTCGCGCCTCGGCGCCGACGTCGTCGCGGCCCGGACCGACGACCACCGCCTCGCGCGTCGCCCCGGCGGCGGCGATCGCCGCCATGACGTGGCCGAGCATCGAGCGGCCGGCGATCTCGTGCAGGACCTTCGGCCGCGCCGACTTCATGCGCGTCCCCTCGCCCGCCGCCAAGACGACGGCGAGGCAGCTGCGGCGAGACGGCGTTCCGCGACCCTCGTTCGGCATCGGCCTTCCTCGGTTTCGGTGACCGGCGACCTACCAAGACTTCGCCGCATTCGGCAATGCATACTGGCGCAAAGGTCGCACCCCGCCGCGGCGCGACGCGGGAATTTGATCCGTTATCCCACGTCTCCTATATAGGTTTCGCCGCTCGAGAGCCGTCCCGGCCGGTCCATTCCGGTGGCTGCATCTCGTCAAAGCGCCTCGTGTGCCATGAGTAGAACCCCACCGGCGGGCCCGGGCCCTTCGCAGCGGCCGATCGACGAACCTCCGAGCCGGCGCGACGCGCTGCGGCTGATCGGCGGCGCCGCGCTCGGGGCGCTCGCGCCGGCGCCCGCCCTGGCGCAGGCGCCGGTACTGTCGCAGATCCTGTCGGCGCTCGGCGAAGGCCAGCGCTTCGAGCCGGCCGCCGTCGTCGAGCTCGCCCGCGCGCTCGCCAAGCGCCCCTACGCGGCGGTGCCCACCGACCTGCCGGAAGCGCTCACGAACTTGAATTACGAGCAATATATCGGCATCCGGGCGCTGCCGCAGGCCCAGATCTGGGCCGGCGAGGGCCGCGGCTTCGTGGTCGAGCCGCTGCATCGCGGCTGGGTCTTCTCGAGCCCAGTGCTGCTGTTCACCATCGAGGACGAGAGCGTGCGCCGGATCGCCTATGAGCGGAGCCGCTTCGAGTTCGGCAAGCTCAACGTGCCGACGAACCTCGGCGACATCGCCTATTCCGGGTTTCGCCTGTTCACCACCGCCTTGACCGAGCCGGGCGGCCAGCCGGTCGAGTTCGCGCTCGTGCAGGGCGCGAGCTTCTTCCGGGCGCTCGCCCGCGGCCAGAGCTTCGGCCTCGTCGCGCGGGCGCTGACGCTGCGGCCGGCCGAAACCCGCGGCGAGGAGTTCCCGTTCTTCCGCGCCTTCTGGATCGAGCGCCCGCGCGCCGGCACGAATGCGCTCGTCGTGCACGCGCTGATCGACTCCGAATCGGCGAGCGGCGCCGTGCGCATGACCTTCCGCCCCGGCGAGATGACGATCGTCGACGTCGAGACCTCGCTATTCCCGCGCGTCGCTCTCGAGCATGTCGGCCTCGGCGGCATGGGCTCGAGCTATCTCTTCGGTGCGCTCGACCGCCGCGGCGTCGACGACGCCCGACCGGCGGTCCACAAATCGAGCGGCGTGCAGATGCACAACGGCTCCGACGAGTGGATCTGGCGTCCGCTCCAGAACCCCGAGACGCTGCAGATCTCGGTCTTCCTCGACAAGGATCCGAAGGGCTTCGGCCTCATCCAGCGCGAGCGCGACTACGCCGCCTTCCAGGACGACGAGCAGCGCTGGGAGCGCCGCCCGAGCCTGTGGATCGAGCCGATCGGCGAGTGGGGCCAGGGCGCCGTCCAGCTGATCGAGATCCCGAGCGAATCCGAGGTCAACGACAACATCCTGGCCTATTGGCGGCCCAAGGCCCCGATGACGGCAGGTGCCGAGGTCGTCTTCAGCTATCGCCAGTTCTGGTGCTGGCATCCGCCGGATCGGCCGGAGGTCGCGACGGTCGCGGCGACGCGGGTCGGGCGCGGCTCGACCGGGCGCCGGCGGCGCTTCCTCGTCGACTTCACCGGCGAGGCGCTCGGCGGCGCCCCGATCGCCGAGCTGAGGGCGGCGGTCACGACGAGCCCGGGAACGATTCAGGCGTTGCGAACTTGGCCCTACCCGGAGCGCAAGACGCTGCGGGTCGCCTTCGAGCTTGACCCAGGCAATGAAAACGCCTGTGAGATGCGGCTTCTGCTCGAGGCGGCGGGGAAACCGATCAGCGAGACATGGCTGTACCGATGGACGCCCTGAGGCCGATCGAGATCGCAACGGCGGCGCCGGCGCCGACCCTTGCGCCCGGCCCCGCCATGCCGCCCGAGAGCCCGCTCGCCATGCCGGTGCAAGCGCTGTCGCGCTGGTCGCGCGCCGAGGAGCGCCCGCCTGCTGCTTCCGACCCGTATCGCGCTCCCTGGCTCGCGCGCTTGTTCGTCTTCGCCGGGGCGGCGGCGCTCACCGCCTACGGCGCCTACGAGATGTACCAGGTCGTGTCGGTCAGCCGCACCACCGTGCTGCAGTGGCTCCTGCTCTTCTTGTTCACCGTGAACTTCTCCTGGATCGCGCTTGCCTTCACGAGCGGGCTCCTCGGCTTCGTCTCGCTCTTGCGGCGTCCGCGGCGCCTGCCCCCGGTGCCGGAGACGCTGCGCTCGCGGACCGCCGTCGTGATGCCGGTCTACAACGAATCGACCGCCCGCACCTTCGCGGCACTCGCGGCGATGCGCGAGGAGATCGAGGCGACCGGGCTCGGCGAGCATTTCGACTATTTCGTGCTGTCGGATTCGACCGATCCCGACGCCTGGATCGCCGAGGAGCGCGCCTTTCTGGCCTGGCGCCAGGACGCCGACGCCCGCGTCCATTACCGCCACCGGCCGAAGAACCATCACCGCAAGGCCGGCAACATCGCCGATTTCGTCACCCGCTGGGGCGGCGCCTACGATCACATGCTGGTGCTCGACGCCGACAGCCTGATGACCGGCGAATGCATCGCGCGCCTTGCCCTCGCCATGGAGGAGGACCCCGACGCCGGCATCATCCAGACGCTGCCGCTGATCATCAACCGCAACACGCTGTTCGCGCGGGCGCAGCAGTTCGCCGCCAAGGTCTACGGCCCGGTGGTCGCGGCCGGCCTCTCGGTGTGGTCGGGCCGGGACGGCAACTACTGGGGCCACAACGCGATCATCCGCACGCGCGCCTTCGCGGCCTGTTGCGGGCTGCCCGACCTTCCCGGCCGGCCGCCGCTCGGCGGCCACGTGCTCAGCCACGATTTCGTCGAGGCGGCGCTGATGCGACGCGCCGGCTACGCGGTCTACATGCTGCACGACCTCCCGGGCAGCTACGAGGAGAGCCCGCCCTCGCTCATCGACGTCGCGACGCGCGACCGGCGCTGGTGCCAGGGCAACCTGCAGCACGGCCGGATCATCGGCGCGCGCGGCCTGAAGCTCGCGACGCGGCAGCACTTCGCGACCGGCATCATGTCGTATCTCGCCTCGCCGTTCTGGCTCTTCCAGCTCATCGTCGGCATCGCCCTCGTGCTGCAGACGACCTACATCCGGCCGGAATATTTCAGCCGCGAGTTCACGCTCTTCCCGCAATGGCCGCGGTTCGATCCCGAACGCGCGCTGGCGCTGTTCGGCATCACCATGGCGGTGCTGCTGGCGCCGAAGTTCTTCGGGCTCGTGCTGATGCTTTTGAACGCCGAGGGCCGGCGGCGCGCCGGCGGCGCGGTCCGGCTCGTCGCCTCGACCGTGATCGAGATCCTGCTCTCGGCGCTCATGGCGCCGATCCTCATGGTGATCCAGTCGGGCTCGGTGTTCCAGATCCTGCTCGGGCGCGACACCGGCTGGCAGCCGCAGCGCCGCGACGACGGCTCGATCCCGCTGCGCGACATCGTCCGCCGCCACCGCTGGCATACGGTGCTCGGGCTCCTCACCGGCGTCTCGGCTTTCATGATCGCGACCTCGCTGTTCCTGTGGATGTCGCCGACGATCGTCGGCCTCATCCTCGCGATCCCGCTGTCCTGGCTTTCGGGGCGCCTCGGCGCCGGCCTCGCCCTGAAGCGCCTCGGCCTGCTCATGATCCCCGAGGAGACGCTCACGCCGCCCGTCGTCCAGCGCGCCAACGCCCTCCTCGTCGAGAACCGGCGGCTCGGCTTCGACGACGCCGATGGCCTGCTTGCCCTCTACCAGGACGCCCGCCTGCGCCAGAGCCACGAGGCGATGCTGCCGCCGGCCCCGGCGCGCCGGCGCGGCGACATCGATCCGGAGCGGGTCATCGCCCAGGCGAAGATCATGGACGCGGCGACGATCCACGACGCCGTCCATTGGCTGAAGCCGAAGGAGCGCATGGTCGTCCTCCACGACCGCGCGCTTCTCGACCAGCTGACGCGGCTGAAGCCCGTCGCCGAGGCAGCGGAGGCGGCCGAATAAGCGGCAGGCGCTACCGCGCGAGCCAGCCGCCGTCGACCGGCAGGGTGTGGCCGGTGATCATTGCGGCGGCATCGCTCGCCAGGAACACGATCGCGGCCGCGACCTCCTCGGCTTCGACGAGCCGCCCGAGCGGCGTCGCGTCGATAAGCGCCTTCGCCATCGCCGCATCGGCCATCAGCGGCTCGACGAGGCGCGTGCGCACGAAGGCCGGCGCGACGGCGTTGACGCGGATGCCGTGCGGCGCCCATTCGAGCGCGAGCGCGCGGGTGAGATTGACGAGCGCGCCCTTGACGGCGTGATAGGCGGGATTGGGATAGAGCCCGCCGCCGGTGAGCCCCATGATCGAGGCGACGTTGACGACGGCGCCGGCCTGCCGCGCCACCATGTGCCGGCCGACGGCGCGGGCGCAGTGGAAGGCGCCGTTGAGCCCGACGTCGAGGACACGCTGCCAGCGCTCGCTCGGCATGTCGACGGTCGCGACCCGCGCCCCGATGCCGGCATTGTTGACGAGCACGTCGATGCGCCCGAAGCGCGCGAGCGCCTCGGCGACGGCCGCATCCACCTGGCTCTCATCCGCGACGTCGACGGCGAAGGCGAAGGCCGCACCGCCGCCCTGCGCGATCTCCTCGGTCACGGCCTGCGCCGCCGCCGCGTCGATGTCCGTCACCGCGACGGCGGCGCCGAGCGCGGCGAAAGCCATCGCCGTCGCCCGCCCGATGCCGGCCCCGGCGCCGGTGACGAAGACCGCGCGGCCGTGAAAGCCCAAAGCGTCTTGGAGGCTCGCCATCGTCGCCGCTTAGCACGGGACGCGGCTTGGCGCTGCCCCTTCCCGGCGGTCCGGGAGGCTTTAAGACTTTGCGCAGTCGAGACGCCGGCGTGCTATACTGCTTTGGCGAACGAGCCCCACAATGCGCCCCTCCGAAATCCTCGCCGCCAAGGCTGACGAGATCCGCGAGATCATCGCCCGCTACCCGGTGCGCAACCCACGCATCTTCGGCTCGGCGGCGCGCGGCGATGACGAGGAGGGGAGCGACCTCGACCTCCTGGTCGATCCACTGCGGGGGACGACCTATCTCACGCTTGCGAAGCTCCAGCTCGAGCTCGAGGCGTTTCTAGGGGTCGGCGTCGACATCGCGACACCCGGGGCGATCGGGCCGCGCCTAGCCGAACGGGTCAACCGAGACTTACGGCCGTTGTAATGCCCCCTCGTGCGTTCGAACGCTCTTGATCAGAAAGACTCGAGGAACGTCGCGTGGGGCCAGAAGGCAGCAGGCTTCATCGCACGTATGCAACTCGGCGAATTCGCCCGAGACGAGAAGACGCTCATTGCCGTGAGCAAGTGCGTTGAAGTCGTCGGCGAGGCAGCAGCGCAATTGCTCAAAGCCTTCCCGGAACTGCAGATCGAGCATCCGGACCTCGAGCTCGCCGCCGCGCGAGCCATGCGCAACCGGCTCTCTCACGGCTACTTCGATATCGATCCGCAGGTCCTGTGGGACACCGCGACCATCGACCTTCCGAAAATCGTCCGGGCTGCCCAGAACGCGCTAGCGCCGGAAGCCCGCGGCGGCTGACGCGCCCACGATTCTGCCCTAGAATGGAATGTCGTCGTCGAGGTCGTCGCGGCGGCTGCCGCCCGCGGCCGCCCCCGCCGTCGCGGGGCGGCGCTCCATCGGCGAGGAGCGGCCGAAATCGCCGCCGCGGCTGACCTGGCCCTGCTCCTCGTATTCGCCGCCACCGCCGCCGCGGCCGTCGAGCAGCGTCAGGTCGCCGCGGAAGCGCTGGAGCACGACCTCGGTCGAATACTTCTCCTGGCCGGACTGGTCGGTCCATTTGCGGGTCTGGAGCTGGCCCTCGACATAGACCTTGGAGCCCTTCTTGAGGTACTGCTCGGCGACGCGGGCGATGTTCTCGTTGAAGATCACCACCCGGTGCCACTCGGTCTTCTCCTTGCGCTCGCCGGTGGACTTGTCCTTCCAGCTCTCCGAGGTGGCGAGGCTGAGGTTCACGACGGGCTCGCCGGAGCCGAGCCGCCGGATCTCCGGGTCCTTGCCGAGGTTGCCGATCAGGATGACCTTGTTCACGCTGCCCGCCATCGGAGCTCTCCCTTGTCTCGCGCCTTAACTGGGCCGATCCCGGGTCGAGGACAACCCGGGCGCGCCGCTTTCGCCGCCCTGTCCCCATTATTCAGGGACATGGCTCTTGTTCTAGTTTTGTTCCGCAGGCAATGCAAGGGCCGGCTTGCGCTTGCCGGCGTCCGGCGCGGCGCCGAGAGTGGCGCCAGCCCCTCGCCTCGGAGCCGCCCGTGACCATCCACGCGACCGCCGATGCCTCGCCGCTCCTGCGTTCCGACGCCGGCGGCATCGTCACCCTGACCCTGAACCGGCCGGCCGCCCGCAACGCGCTCTCCGAGGCGCTGATCGACGCGCTGACGCGCGAGCTCGACCGCATCGCGGCGGATCCCGCCGTGCGCGTCGTGATGCTGACTGCGGCGGGCCAGGCGTTCTCCGCGGGCCACGACCTCAAGGAGATGACGGCGCACCGTGCGGATCCCGACCGCGGCCGGGCCTATTTTACCGAGATCATGGCCCGCTGCTCGGCCGCGATGGAGCGGGTCGTGCGCCTGCCGCAGCCGGTGATCGCGGTCGTCGAGGGGATTGCGACCGCGGCCGGGTGCCAGCTCGCCGCAAGCTGCGACCTCGCGGTCGCCGGCACCAACGCGCGCTTCGCGACGCCGGGCGTCCATATCGGCCTGTTCTGCTCGACGCCGATGGTGGCGCTGTCGCGCAACGTCGCGCGCAAGCACGCGATGGAGCTGCTCCTCACCGGCGAGATGGTCTCGGCCGCGGACGCCTATCGCATGGGCCTCGTCAACCGCGTCACGCCGGAGGGCGAGGCGATGCACGAGGCGCGCCGGCTGGCCCTGCTCATCGCGTCGAAATCGCCGCTGACCCTCAAGATCGGCAAGCGCGCCTTCTACGAGCAGCTCGAGATGGGCCTCGCCGACGCCTATCGCCACGCCTCGGCCGTGATGGTCGAGAACATGCTCGCCCGCGACGCCGAGGAAGGCATCGGCGCCTTCATCGACAAACGCGAGGCGAAATGGGAGGGGCGATGAGAGCTCACGCTCCGGCTTGCGGGAGCGGCGGCGCGATCACCTCCACAACCCGAAAGCGCTCGCACCACAACAGCATGTCGGGCGCGAACTGGCCGAGGCGCGTGAAGTAGCGCTCATGCGCCGCGCGCCAATACGTGAGCGTGCGGTCACCCTCGCCTTCATTGAAGGCGAAGGCCGCGTCGACCTCGCCGAAGCGGCGCTGCGCGAGCTCGATCGTCTCGATCACGGCGCGCGGGCGGCCCTGCCCGTCGCGCGCGACCATGCGCTTGCCCGGCGTCGTCAGCAGCCCCTCCGCGGCGGCCCAGCAGGTGGCGGTCTTCCGGCCCGCGACGACAAGCGCGACAAGCTCGTCGGCGAGCGCCGGGCCGTCGCCGAAGGAAAAGCTCTCGAGATCACGCCAATCCATGTCGCCCTCCGGCCGGGAAGCCCATCATAGCGCAACGTCCCTTGACCCGGCTGCCGGGTCGTAGAAACTCCGCCCGGCGCCGCCGCTGGTGAGCCGGCGCCCCATCGCTCCGGCGGGAGCC
>DAINQO010000108.1:0-11093 GCA_036742625.1 Microvirga sp. | reverse complement strand
CGATCAAGCTGCCGACGCGCCAGAAGGTCGACATCGGCGCGACCTGGACCTACGAGCCGAGCACCTTGAAGAAGCTCTGGCGCGCGGTGTTCGAGGCGCTCCACACCTCCTTTCCGTCGATGCTGTTCATCACTTTCGCGATCCTGTCGATCGACAACTTCTTCTATCCGGCGGTGCAGACCCGTGACTGGCCCATGCTGGCGGCGAGCTTCGTCGCGGCCTCGGTCGTCATCCCGCTCTTGCAGACCTTCATCGTCGTCGCGGTGAAGTGGCTGACCATGGGCATCTACGCGCCGCTGATGAAGCCGATGTGGTCCTGGTGGGCGATGCGCACCGAGGCGGTGGCGGTGCTCTATTGGGGGCTCGGCGGCAAGGTGCTGCTCGAGCACCTCCAGGGCACGCCGTTCCTGCCCTGGTTCCTGCGCCTGTTCGGCGCCCGGATGGGCAAGGGCATCTGCATGAACACGACCGACATCACCGAGTTCGACTGCGTCGAGGTCGGCGATTTCTGCTCGATCAACGCGCTCGCCGCCTTGCAGACGCATCTCTACGAGGACCGCGTCATGAAGGTCGGGCGCGTCAAGCTCGGGCGCGGCGTCTTCGTCGGCGCGAACGCGACCGTCCTCTACGACACCCACATCGGCGACTACGCCCGCCTGCGCCCGCTCACCGTCGTCATGAAGGGCGAGAACATCCCGGCGAACTCCGAATGGGAGGGCGCGCCGGCGGTGCCGGTGGTGCACAAGGCGGCGGAGCTGCAGGCGGCGGCTTGACCGCCGTCCTTACGGCGCGCCCCCCATTCTTGAGGCCGCACCCATTGCGGCTTGCCGTCCCGGCGGGCATGGTTGTCGGCGGCCGGCACGGCGCCTTTGTGGAGGATCGGCTTTGCGCAAGACCATCATCATCGCCGCGGCGTTCATGCTCGGCGCCACCGGCTCCCAGGCGCAGACGCCGCGCAAGGGCGGCACCATCCGCTACACGGCGGCCTATGGCTCGAGCTTCTCCGGGATGGACATCCACACGACGCCACGCGCCCAGGACGAGATCTGGGCGCGCGCCATCCACCGCTCGCTCTACAACTGGGATTCGGCGGCGAACAAGCCGGTGCTCGAGCTCGCCTCGGCCGTGACCGTTTCCGATGGCGGGCTCGCCCACACCTTCAAGCTGCGCGACGACGCCTTCTTCCACCACGGCCGCAAGCTGACGGCGGACGACGTGATCTTCACCTTCACGCGCCTGATGGACGGCTCCAAGGCCTATCCGGGGGCGCGCTTCGTCCGCCTGATCAAGGGCGCGGTCGAGGTCGAGAAGGGCCAGGCCCAGGCGATCTCCGGGCTACGGAAGATCGACGACTCGACGCTCGAGATGACGCTCACCGAGAAGGTCGACCCAGGCTACTACTTCATGACTGCCGGGACCTCGATCTACCCGGCCGACGAGGCCGTAAAGGACTCGTTTGCGACGAAGCCGATCGGGCTCGGGCCGTTCAAGTTCGTCGAGCACGTGCCGGGCTCGCGCTTCGTCGCCGAGCGCTTCGAGAAGTTCTACAAGCCGGGCAAGCCCTACGCCGACAAGGTCGTGATCGCCGTCATGGGCGAGGCTGCGGCGCGCGACGTGGCGTTCCGCAACAAGGAGATCGACGCCGCGATCCTCGGGCCGGCGCAGTACGTCGCCTACCAGGCCGATCCGAACCTCTCGAAGGGCCTCCTCGAAGTCGCCGAGGTCTTCACGCGCCACATGGGCATGAACCCGAGCTTCAAGCCTTTCGCCGACAAGCGCGTCAGGCAGGCGATCAACCATGCGATCGACACCGACCTGATCATCCGCCGGCTCGTGCGCGGCAAGGCCTTTCGCGCCACCGGCTGGCTGCCGATCTCGTCGCCCGCCTACGACAAGGACCTGAAGCCCTACGCCTACGACCCGGAGAAGGCGAAGAAGCTCCTCGCCGAGGCCGGCTTCGCGCAGGGGTTCGAGTTCGAATGGACCGCCTCGGCGAACGAGAGCTGGGGCGTGCCGATCGTCGAGGCGGTGATCCCGATGCTGGAGAAGGTCGGCGTCAAGGTGAAGATCAAGCCGGTCGAGGCGACGGTGCTGGCGGAAGTCATCCGCAAGGGTGACTACCAGGCCTACATCTACTCGGTGAACTCAGGTCCCGACCCGCAGGCGGCGCTGAAGTGCTTCCACTCCGCGACGCCGGCCTCGGCCTGCAACTACACCACCTTCAAGAACGCCGAGGTCGACAAGCTTCTCGACGAGGCCGGGGCGATGGACGATCCGGCAAAGAAGATCGCCAACCTGAAGAAGGTCGACGCCATCATCTACGAGGAGGCGCCGGTGTGGTTCTTCAACTACAACAAGGCGGTGATGGCCTATCAGCCCTGGCTCAAGGGCCTGCAGCCGAACGCGACCGAGCTCGCGTTCCAGGATTACGAGAGCCTCTGGGTCGACGAGTCCTCGCCGGCCGCGAAGTAGGCGGCCGAACCGAGGCCGATCCATGCGTTCGGCCTGACGCCCTTCGCCTGCAACACGGGAGTCAGGCCGGAACCCGATGTTCGCTTTCCTCTTGCGGCGCGTCCTGCAGACCGTTCCGATCATCCTCGCGGTCGCGCTGCTGATCTTCGTCCTGTTCAGCGTCATCCCGGGCACCTTCGCGTCGAGCCTCGGCGACGACGGGCGGAACGTCATGGACGCGCAGGTCATCGAGCGCATCAACCGTCAGCTCGGGCTCGGCGATCCGCTTCATGTGCGCTTCGGAAACTACGTCCTCCAGCTCGCGAGCTTCGATCTCGGCACCTCCTTCCGCACCCGCCAGCCGGTGACCGCCGTGCTCGCCGCCCGGATGTGGCCGACCCTGCAGCTGTGCTTTGCCGCGATGGTCATCGCCATCGTGCTCGGCGTGCCGCTCGGTTTCGTGGCGGCGCTGAAGCCCGGCAGCCTTATCGACACGCTGTCGATGGTCGGCGCCGTCTCCGGCCTGTCGCTGCCGAAATTCTGGCTCGGCCTCCTCCTGATGTATCTCTTCGCGCTGAAGCTCGGCTGGCTGCCGAGCTTCGGCTACGGCGACGGCGGCTTGCGCTACATCGTCCTGCCGGCGGTCGCGCTCGGCGTCGCGCCGCTGGCGCTCCTCGCCCGCACGACCCGGGCGGCCGTGCTCGAGATCCTCAATGCCGATTTCGTCCGCACCGCCCGCTCGAAGGGCATGAGCGAGCGCCAGGTCGTGCACTGGCATCTTGCCCGCAACGCCCTCGTCATCGTCCTCACCACCGTCGGCCTGCAGTTCGGCAGCGTCATCGGCCAGGCGGTGATCGTCGAGAAGCTGTTCGCCTGGCCCGGCCTCGGATCGCTGCTCGTCGACAGCGTCAGCCTGCGCGATATCCCGGTCGTCCAGGGCTCGATCCTGGTCATCGTGCTGTTCTTCCTCTTCGTCAACACGCTGGTCGACGTCCTCTGCGCGCTGATCGATCCGCGCATCAAGTACAGCTGAGGCGGGACGGTGAGGATCGGCGCCAATCTCCTGATCGGCGGGACGCTGTTTGCGGTCGTCGTCATCGCCGGCGTCCTCGCGCCATGGCTTGCCCACACCGACCCAGTCATGGACGCGAACCTGATGAACGCCGAGGAGCCGCCGGGCGGCGCCTTCTGGTTCGGCACCGACGCGCAGGGACGCGACATCTACTCGCGCGTTCTCTACGGCGCCCGCATCTCGCTGACGGTCGGCATCGTCTCGCAGCTGATCAACACCGTCATCGGCGTCTGCCTCGGGCTCTCGGCCGGCTACTGGGGCGGCTGGTGGGACGATTTCGTCAGCGGCCTGACGAACCTGGTGCTGGCGATCCCGTCGCTCATCTTCGCGCTCGCCCTGATGGCGATCCTGACGCCGGGGCTGACGAGCCTCCTGATCGCGCTCGGGCTCACCAACTGGTCCTTCACCTGCCGCCTCGCGCGCGCCTCGGCGCTGTCGCTGAAGAGCCAGGGCTACGTGCAGGCCGCGAAGGTTCTCGGATACGGCGATGTCCGGATCATGGTGACGCAGCTCCTGCCCAACATGCTCGGCCCGATCATCGTCATCGGGACGCTCGGCATGGGCGGCGCGGTCCTGGCCGAAGCCGCGCTGTCGTTCCTCGGCCTCGGCATCCGGCCGCCTTTCCCGAGCTGGGGCAGCATGCTGTCCGATGCTCGCGACCAGATCACGACCGCGCCCTGGATCTCGATCTTCCCGGGGCTGGCGATCTTCATCACCGTGCTCGGGCTGAACCTCCTCGGCGACGGCCTGCGCGATATCCTCGACCCGCAGGGAAGGGCAGGGAAGGCGTGAGCGCTGAGCCGCTGCTCCAGGTCGACGACCTGCGGATCGACCTCGCGCTCGGGGACGAGCGCTTCGCCGCCGTGCAGGACGTCTCGCTCAGCATCGGGCGGGGCGAGACCTTCGGGCTCGTCGGCGAGTCGGGCTGCGGCAAGAGCATCACGGCGCTCGCCCTGATCGGGCTTCTGCGCCCGCCGCTCAGGCTCGCCGGCGGGACCGTCCGCCTCGACGGCCGCGAGATCCAGAGCCTGCGGCCGGCCGAGATGCGTCGCTTGCGGGGCAAGCGCATCTCGATGATCTTCCAGGAGCCGATGACCGCGCTTAATCCGGTGTCGCCGGTCGGCCGGCAGATCGCCGAGATGTTCGTCCTGCACGAGGGCGCGACCTGGCAGGAGGCCGAGCGCCGGGCCGTCGAGGCGCTCGCCAGCGTCCGGGTCGCCGCGCCCGAGCGGCGCGCCAAGGATTATCCGCACCAGCTTTCGGGCGGCATGCGGCAGCGGGTGATGATCGCCATCGCGCTTGCCTGCAGCCCCGATCTTCTGCTCGCCGACGAGCCGACGACGGCGCTCGACGTGACGGTGCAGGCCGAGATTCTCGACCTCGTCCGCGACCTCTGCGCCGCCAAAGGCACCGCCGTCTTGATGATCAGCCACGATCTCGGCCTCATCGCCAATGCGTGCCGGCGGGTCGGGGTGATGTACGCCGGCCGGATCGTCGAGACGCGCGCCGCCGAGGAGGTCTTCCGGGCGCCGAGCCATCCCTATACGAGCGGCCTCGTCGCCTCGCTGCCGCTGCTCGGCGCGCGGGCGCGGCAGGGCCGACGGCGGCTGAAGGAGATCGCCGGCGTCGTGCCCTCGGTCGCGGGCTTCCCGCACGGATGCCGCTTCCATCCCCGCTGCGGCCGCGCGAGCGACCTTTGCCGCGAGGACGACCCGGCCCCGACGCCGCTGCCCGGCGACGGGCTCGTGAGATGCCATCATCATGGCTGAGCCCGCGCCCGAGACGATCCTCAAGGTCGAGGACCTCGCCGTCTATTTTCCGGTCGGGGGCTACTTCCGCGGCAGACGGTCCCTCCCGGCCGTCGACGGCGTCGATCTCGAGCTCAAGAAGGGCGAGTGCCTCGGCGTCGTCGGCGAGTCCGGCTGCGGCAAGTCGACCCTCGCCCTGTCGATCCTCGGCCTCCAGGCGCCGACGCGCGGCCGCATCCTTCTCGACGGCCATGAGGTCGGCGCCGGCATGGACCGCATGGCGCGGGCGCGCATCGCGCAGCTCGTCTTCCAGGACCCCTATTCCTCCCTCAACCCGCGCCAGACCGTCCGGGCAACGCTCGCGACGCCGCTTCGCCTGCATGGCATGACCGACGACGGCGAGATCGACGCCCGCATCGCCGCGATGCTCGCGCAGGTCGGCCTGCGGCCGGAGCATGCGGCGCGCTATCCGCACGAGTTCTCCGGCGGCCAGCGCCAGCGCATCGGCATCGCCCGGGCGCTGATCCTGCGGCCGAAGGTGGTGCTGCTGGACGAGCCGGTGTCGGCGCTCGACGTTTCGATCCGGGCGCAGATCATCAATCTCCTGCTCGAGCTCAAGGACGCCTTCGGGCTGTCCTACATCATGATCAGCCACGACCTCGGCGTCGTCGAGCACATGAGCGACCGCGTCGCCGTGATGTATCTCGGCCGCGTCGTCGAGACCGGGCGCTGGGAGACGATCTTCACCCGTCCGCGCCATCCCTACACGCGCGCCCTCATCGCCGCGATTCCGGACCCCTTCGGAGGGACGCGGGGCGTCAAGGTCACCGGCGAGGTCCCCAATCCGCTCGATCCGCCGACCGGCTGCAGCTTCCACCCGCGCTGTCCCGAGGCGCGGGCCATCTGCCGGGAACCGCCCGTGCCGCGACTCGAGGCCCTCGGGCAGGACCATCTCGTGCGCTGCCGGCGGGCGGCCGAGCTTGCCGCCTGACGGGTTCGTCGGCCGCTCTTAACCCCCTGTTAAGCTTTCGCGTCGTCCCATATGGCCCAGACGCCATGCGATGGTCACTGCGGAGCCCCATTGGGGCCAAGCGACCGTCGCGATGGCCCGGCAGGTTCCCTCGGGTGATTCGAAGAGGTCACGGGAGGAGAAGAAGAAAGCCCATGGTCCAGAAAGCCCAAGCCCTGGCGCGACGCCGCGATTCCTCGCTCAAGCACGCCGACGAGCCCTGTCCCGGCGCCTTCAAGCCGATCGCCATCCCGGCGGTTGCCGCGGCGGTGACCGTCGGCGGCAAGCTCGAGCGGCGCAAGCGCGCCGAGCGCGAGACTCCGGCGATCCTGCGCGACGACGAATTCTTCGACTGACCGGCGCCGCATGCGCGCCCTGAGCCGGCGGGCCTTCCTCGCGACCGCCGCCGGCCTCGGCGGCCTCGGACTCGGCGGCTACGCTTTCGCGGTCGAGCCGGGACTTCGCCTGCGCGTCCAGCGCTATGCCCTGACGCCGCCCGGCTGGACGCCGGGCCTTGGCCTCAGGCTCGTCATCCTCGCCGATCTCCACGCCGGGATGCCGTCGATGCCGATGGCGCGGGTGCGCCGCATCATCGAGGTCGCGAATGCGCTCGAGCCCGACCTGATCCTCCTCCTCGGCGACTATTCCAACACCGATCGGCTGCTCCGCATCCGGGCGGATTGGTCGGAGGTCGTGCCGGCGCTCATGGCGCTCAAGGCGCCGCTCGGCCGCTATGCGATCCTCGGCAATCACGAATGGTGGGACGATCCGCGGGCCCAGAAGGAGCGGCGCGGGCCGACGATCGCGCATCGGATCTTCGCCGAGACCGACATCCCGCTGCTCGAGAACGATGCCGCGCGGCTGGTCAAGGACGGCCGCCCGTTCTGGCTTCTCGGGCTCGGCGACCAGCTCGCCTTCCATATCGCCCGCCGGCGCCAGATCGGCGTCGATGATCTTGCCGGCATGCTCGCCAAGGTCACGGACGATGCGCCGGCGATTCTCATGGCGCACGAACCCGACATCTTCCCGCGCGTGCCGCAGCGCGTGTCGCTGACGCTGTCCGGGCATACCCATGGCGGGCAGGTGCGGATGTTCGGCTGGTCGCCGGTCGTGCCGTCGGAGTTCGGCAACCGCTACGCCTACGGCCACGTGGTCGAGGGCGGCCGCCATCTGATCGTGTCGGGAGGCCTCGGCACCGTCTCGGCCGGCCTCGCGCCGGTGCGCCTCGGGGTACCGCCCGAGATCGTGGTCGTCGAGCTCGGCGGCGAGGCTTCGATCAAGGTAAGCTGAGACCGCGGAGCGCGCGCCCGGGCCCCTCACCGCTCGCTTCGCGAGTCGGCCTCTCCCCGCAGGCGGGGAGAGGACGTCAGCGCACGATCACCTTGGTGCCGGGCTGGACGCGGTTGTAGAGCTCGACGACGTCGATGTTGCGCATGCGGATGCAGCCCGAGGACGCCGCCTGGCCGATCTTCTCCGGCTCGTTCGTGCCGTGGATGCGGTAGAGCGTGTCGCGGTTGCCCTCGAACAGGTAGAGGGCGCGCGCGCCGAGCGGGCTGTTCGGGCCGCCGGACACCGGGTGCACGTGCGGCCAGCGCTTTTTCATCTCGGCCGGCGGGTTCCAGTCCGGCCACTCGGCCTTGCGCTGGACGGTCGCCGTGCCGGTCCACCCGAAGGCCTCGTCGCCGACCGCGACACCGTAGCGGATCGCGCGCCGGTTCGGCAGCACGTAATAGAGCTGGCGCTCCTTGGTCTCGACGACGATCGTGCCGGGCTTTTCGCCGGTCGGATCGTCGACCTCGTAGCGGCCGAAGATCGGGTCGATGTCCGCCTGGGGCATCAACGCCATCCACTCGACGTCGCGCTTCGTCAACGAGGGGTCGGCGACGCCTTTGAACTGGCACCCGGCGAGCGCGAGCGCCGTACCGAGCGCAGCCGTCAGGAGAGAAAACCGCATCGCGAAGTGCCCCGATCCCGATGACGCGCCACCGTCCGCGTTGTGCGGCGGTTGTGGTTAATCCTCGGTTACGCTGCCCTTTGAGTTACGCCCGGCGGAGCCGATGCGGAACCCTCGCGGACGCGGCCGGGGCCGTAAGGCGCGACCATGTTGCATTGCGGTCACAGCCGCGATGGCGCGGGTCATGGACAGCTCCGGCGCCGGCTGCGACAGTGCCGCAAACGGGTCCCGAGAGCCGAACGCCCAAGCATGTCGACGCTTTTTTTGAGCCATCCCGCCGCGCTCGATCACCAGACGCCGCCCGGCCATCCCGAGCGCCCCGACCGCATCCGGGCGATCGATCGGGCGCTCGAGGACGAGCGTTTCGCCGGGCTCGTCCGAGAGCCGGCGCCGCTCGGCACCGCGGCGATGGCCGAGCTCGCCCATCCGGCCGCCTACGTGAAGGCGATCGAGGAGGTGGCGCCGCGCGACGGCATGATCGCCATCGACGCCGACACGACCATGTCGCCGGGCACCTTGGAGGCGGTGCTGCGCGGCGTCGGCGCCGCCGTGCAGGCCGTCGACGAGGTGATGACGGGGAGGGCCAGGAACGCCTTCTCGGCGATGCGCCCGCCCGGCCACCATGCCGAGCGGACCCGCGCCATGGGGTTCTGCTTCTTCAACAATGCCGCGATCGCCGCCCGGCACGCGCAGAAGGCGCATGGCGCCGAGCGCGTCGCGATCGTCGACTGGGACGTCCATCACGGCAACGGCTCGCAGGACATCTTCTGGAGCGACGGCTCGGTGATGTACTGCTCGACCCACCAGATGCCGCTCTATCCCGGCACCGGCGCCGTCTCCGAGCGCGGCGACCGCGACACCATCGTCAACGCGCCGTTGCGGCCCGGCGACGGCGGCGACATCTTCCGCGCGGCGTTCGAGACCGCGATCCTGCCGCGGCTCGAGAGCTTCGGGCCCGACCTCATCGTCATCTCGGCCGGGTTCGACGCGCATTGGCGCGATCCGCTGGCGAACCTCAACCTCACCGAGGCGGATTTCGCCTGGGCGACGCAGAAGCTGATGGCGCTCGCCGACACGCGCTGCGAGGGGCGCATCGTTTCCCTGCTGGAGGGCGGCTACGACCTCGACGGGCTGTCGAAATCCGTCGCGGCGCATCTATCGGCGTTGATGGGGGCCTAAGGCAGCGTCGCGATCCGGGTGCGGGCGAGCTCCTCGCGCGCGCCGATCGAGAGCGCGCGCAGGCGCTCGCCGATCGCGACGGTACGGACCACCGCCGCAAGCGCGAGCAGCGCGAGGCCGGTGATCGGGCCGGCAAGCCACGCAACGGCGAGCCCGAGCCCGCTCGCGCTAAGCGCCGCGAGGTGGATCAGGGTCAGCGCCGTCTGCCGGCGATAGAGCGCGCACGCCTCGGCGAGCGGCCCGGCGACCGTCAGCGCGCCCTGGAAGATCGCGACCGGCACCACGACCGGGGCAAGCCCGCCGAAGATCGTATCCTTGAGCCACGGCAGCGCCGCGAAGAAAGCGAGCGCGAGCGCGGCGTAGGCGGCGCCGATCAGGCCGGAAAAGCCCGCCATCGGCAGGCGGCCGAAGACGGGCGCCGCGCTGTCGCCGGCGCGCAGGCGGTTCATCAGCACCGGCGCCGTCGCGGCGATGATGATCTGGGTCGGAACGTCGAATAGCCGGATCGCGAGCGCGACCGCACCGGCGAGATCGGGAGCCGCGACGAGCGGCATGATCAGGAGCGGCGAGGCGGCAAAGGCCATGCCGAGGAGCGTTCCCGGCAAGTTGAGGATCGGCAGGCTCGCCCATTGCCGCGCCGTCGCCAGAAGCTCGCGCCGTGACCAGCCGCTTAGGCTGCCGGCGACGAGGTCGCGCTGGCGCCCGCAGAGGTAGATTGCCGCGAGGCACTGCCCGGCGGCGTCGGCGATGACGAGGCAGAGCGCGCCGTCGGCAAGCGCGAAGGCGAGACCGAGCAGCACGAAGGGCTGCGTCAAGGATTGGAGCAGCACCATGCGCCCGAGCTCGCGGAAGTCGCCCCGGCGGGTCGCTGCCGCCGTGGCGAGGCGCACCGCCGCGCGAGCGGCGAGCGCGAGCGGAAAGAAGAGCGCCAGACGGGCAGGGAAAATCCCGAGGACGATGCTCGCGAGCGTCAGAAGGCTCAACACCGCCCAGAGGCCGCCACCCGCAACGGCGCACAGGCGCACCGCCGCGCGCGCCTCGCCCTCGCTTTCGGTGGCGATCACCGCGTTCTCGTAGCGGAGGAAGATTCCGGCCCAGGCGAGGTTCACGAGGGAGACGTAGACGCCGAACTCGGCGAAGGCCGCGAGATCGAAGAAATAGGCCGCGACCAGGAGGGTGACGACCGAGGTCGCGCGGGCCGCACCGTAGCGGAGCGCAAGGCCGGCAGCGCTTCGCGCCGACTTGGCGCCGGCGACGCGACGGAACCGCTCGGCGAGCGCGACCACCGGCGGGCCGAGCCCGTCAGCCCCGGCGCGGCGCGCCGTCGGCGGACCCGGACGACGCCTCCGGCGGCGCGTCGATCGGCTCTTGCCCGACCATCTCGATGCCGAAGCCCGCGAGCCCGACATAGGACCGCGACGACGCCGCGAGATTGCGGATCGAGACGACCCCGAGATCGCGCAGGATCTGGGCGCCGAGGCCGACCTCGCGCCACTGGCGCACGCGCGCCGCCTCGGCGCCGCCGTCCTGGTCGGCGTAGCTCGTCAGCGGCACGCCGGCGGTGCCGTCGCGCAGATAGACGAGGACGCCGCGGCCCTCCTCGGCAAAGCGCCGCAACGCGGAATGGATCGTGCGCCCGCCGGCGAAGATGTCGGCGACGACGTCGGCGCGGTGCAGGCG
>DAINQO010000107.1:0-11095 GCA_036742625.1 Microvirga sp. | reverse complement strand
CGGAAGCGCGCCACCGCCACCGCCATGGCGGCGAGCGTGAACGCCGCCATGGCCAGGACGTCCGTCTGCAGGTCCTCGAAGCCCGCGCCTTTCAGCATCACGCCGCGCACGATGCGCAGGTAATGCGTCAGCGGCAGCGCCTCGCCGATATATTGCGCCCAGGCCGGCATGCCGCGGAACGGGAACATGAAGCCCGAGAGCAGGATGTTCGGCAGGAAGAAGAAGAACGACATCTGCATCGCCTGGAGCTGGTTCACGGCGATGGTCGAGAAGGTGTAGCCGACCGAGAGGTTGGCGACGATGAACAGCATCGTCAGCGCGATCAAGAGCCAGAGCTCGCCGACGATCGGCACGCCGAAGAGGAGCTGCGCGGCCGCGAGGATCAGCGTCATCTGCATGGCGCCGACCATCACGTAGGGCGCGATCTTGCCGAGCATGATCTCGACCGGGCGGATCGGCATCGAGAGCAGCGACTCCATGGTGCCGCGCTCGATCTCGCGCGTCACCGAGAGCGCCGTGAAGATCAGCATGGTCAGCGTCAGGATGGTGCCCATGAGGCCGGGCACGATGTTGAGCCGCGTCGCGCCGGTCGGGTTGTAGCGGCGGTGGATGCGCACCTCGTAAGGCGCGGGCTTCGGCGCGAGCGAGGCTGCGGGGCCGATGAGGTCGCGGGCGAAGACGCTCGCCGAGAGGCCCTGGAGCGCCCCGATGGCGGCGCCGGTCGCGACCGGGTCGGTGGCGTCGGCGACGACGAGGATCGCCGGCTTCTCGCCGCGGATGAGGTCGCGGCCGAAATTCGCCGGGATCTGCACCCCGAACTGCACCGCGCCGGAGAGCAGCAGCCCGTCGAGCTCGTCCTCGCCGGCGGCGATCGTGCGCAGGTCGAAATATTCGCTCGTGCGCAGCGCCGCCATGAAGGAGCGCGTGAACACGCTGTCGTCCTGGATCAGGACTGCGGTCGGCAGGTGCTTCGGGTCGGTGTTGATGGCGTAGCCGAACAGCATCAGCTGCACGAGCGGGATGAAGATCATCGTCGCGAAGGTGATGCGGTCGCGCCTGAGCTGGATCAGCTCCTTGACGAAGGTGGCGTAGAAGCGGCCAAAGGACATCATCGCGGCCTCACCCGAAATTGTCCGTCGACCGGCTCATCAGATCGATGAAGACGTCCTCAAGGGTCGGCGTGTCGCGGCGCCATTGCTGCGCGCCGCTCTCGCGCAGCGGCGCGATGGCGGCCTCGAGCTTTCCGGCGTCGCGGCCGCTGACGTGCAGCGCCGTGCCGAACGGCGCCACCATGTCGACGCCCGGCGTCTGCCGAAGGCGCGCGGCCAATCCGGCGAGATCGGCGCCGGTCACCGTGTAGGTGGCGAGATGGGCGTTCTCGACCACCTCCGCGACGGTGCCCTGCGCCAGCAACTCGCCATAGGCGATGTAGGCGATCTCGTGGCACCGCTCGGCCTCGTCCATGTAGTGCGTCGAGACGAGCACGGTCAGGCCCTCGTGGGCGAGGGCGTGGATCTCGTCCCAGAAATCGCGCCGCGCCTTCGGATCGACGCCGGCCGTCGGCTCGTCGAGGAGGAGGAGCTGCGGCGAGGGCAGGATGCAGGCGCCGAGCGCAAGGCGCTGCTTCCAGCCGCCCGAGAGCTCGCCGGCGAGCTGGTCGGCGCGATTGCCGAGCCCGAGCCGCTCGATCGCGGCCTTGGCGGCGGCGCGCGGCTTCGGCAGGCCGTAGACCCGCGCCACGAACTCCAGGTTCTCGCGGATCGAGAGGTCGGCATAGAGCGAGAAGCGCTGCGTCATGTAGCCGACGTGGCGCTTGATCGCGGCGGACTGGGTGAGGATGTCGTAGCCGAGGCAGGTGCCGCGTCCGGAATCGGGCGTGAGCAGCCCGCACAGCATGCGGATCGTTGTCGTCTTGCCGGAGCCGTTCGGGCCGAGGAAGCCGTAGATCAGACCCTTGCGGACCTGCATGGTGAGACCCTTCACGACGGTCCGGCCGTTGAAGGATTTCGTCAGTCCCTCGACCTCGATGACGATCTCCGGCGCCGCGGCGGATGGCGGCGGCGACGGTGCGGTAGCGGGCAAGTCCGTCACGGGCGCTCGGGCGGGAGCGGCCTGACGCTCACCGGCAGCCCGATCGGCAGGTTCATCGCCGCCGCCGGCCGCGCCTCGATCCGGAACACGAGCTTTGCCCGCTCCTGCTCGCTGAAGATGACCGGCGGGGTGTACTCGGCTTCGCGCGAGATGAAGCTGACCTTCGCCTCGATCCCGGCCGGGCAGCTGTCGCAGGCGACGGCGACGGTCTGCCCGAGCGCGAAGGTCGCAAGCACGGGCTCGGGCACATAGAAGCGCAGGCGCAGGTTCTGCGGCGGCAGCACCGAGAGCACCGGCTGGCCGGCGTTCACGACCTCGCCGGCCCGGAAGAACACGTCCTGCACCTTGGCGTTCGCCGGCGCGGAGACGCGGCGCCGGGCGAGCCGCGTCTCGGCCTGCGCCACCGCCGCTTCGGCGGCGCGCAGCGCCGCTTCGGCGGCGTTGATCTCGCCGGAGCGGCCGGCGAGCTGTGCGGCGAGGATCGCGCGCTGCGCCTCCTCGAGGCCGGCCTGGTCGCGGTCGAGCGCCGCCTTGGCGTTGTCGAGCTGCGCCTTTGCGGCGATGCCGCGCTGGAACAGGGTCTGCTGACGCTCATGCTCGTTCCGCGAGAATTGGGCTTGCGCCTTCGCCCGCTCCTCCTGGGCGCGCAGCACGGCGATCTGCTCCGGCCGCTGCATCGCGGCTTTCAGGTTCGCGAGCTGCGCTTCGGCCTGGCGCAGCCGCGCCTCGGCCTCGTTCTTCTGCGCGATCTGCATCGACGATTCGAGCCCGAACAGGAGGTCGCCCTCCCTGGCCTCGTCGCCGGCCTCGACCGCCATGGTCTCGATGCGCCCGCCCTCTTCGGGCGCCATGTAGACGAGGTTGCCCTCGACATAGCCCTGGAATCCCTTCGGGCCATCCTCGTCGGCGCTCATCCACCAATAGGCGCCGCCGCCCGCCGCGACGAGGATGGCGAGGATCGCGGCGATGCGAGCCGCCTTCATGGCTTCGCCTTCGGGGGGCGCAGCAGAAGCGCGAGATGCGCCTCGAGCATCGCCTCGGCATCGAGCTTCTCGAAGCGCTCGAACAGCGTCGCCCAGAGGAAGGCGACGAGGCCCGGCGCGACGACGAGCTGGGGAAAGCGGGCGAGCTCGTCGGAGGACAGCTCGCCGCGCAGGACCGCCCGCTCGGCGGCGGCGCGCAGCAGCGCCATGCCGCGCGCCACGACCTCGCGGTAATAGAACTCGGCGAGCTCCGGGAAGCGCCCCGATTCGGCGATGACGAGGCGGAGGATCTCCTTGCGCCGGGTCGCCAGGATCTGCTGGCGCATGCGGGTAAAGAGGCCACGCACGACGGCTTCGAACGGGAGGTCGAGCGCCACAGCCTCGGCGCCCGCCGCTTCGATCGAGGCGCCGATGCCGGTGCGGATCAGCGCCTCGAACAGCGCCTGCTTCGAGGGGAAGTACAGGTAGATGGTGCCCTTGGCGACGCCCGCCCGCGCCGCCACCTCCTCGAGCCGCGCCGGCGCGAAGCCGCTCTCGGCGAAGACGTCGAGCGCGGCGTCGAGGATCGCCCGCTCCTTGGCCTGACGCTCGGCATCGCTGCGGACGCGCCGGGGCGCCGTCGACGGCGCGCGCGCGCCCACTGGGGCTGCGCGCTTGCGTTTCTGTCGCGGTCCGTTCATCCGCCGCCTCGCCAGTCATGACTGACTGTTCAGTCAGTAGCCCATGCGAAGCACCGTTGCAAGGGTCGTCGAAGAATCCTGCGCGTCGCCAAGGAGCCTCGCCCGTGAATCTGGTTGCCCTATGGAGAGCCTTGCAAAAGCAAGAACAAGCGGCGCTGCGCTAAGTCTTGCGCTGGGTCCCGGATCGCCTTCCACTCCCCCGGATCAAGTCCGGGGTGCGTTGCAGGCGTCCGGGAAAAGGCGGTTGGGAGATCAAGCGCAATTCCCTCCACTGCTTTCCCGCGCGCATGCAGCGAAAGCGGAATGCGACCCGGGACCCAGCGCAAGAAGCCGCCGCGAAGCGGCGCCAAACTTCTCGCAGAGGTCTCCTACGGGCGCGCTTCAGCCGACCACCGTCACCCCCTCGTCATGCCCGGGCTTGGCCCGGGCATCCACGACTTTGCTGGCGCCGGGCGGTGCGTCTTCGGATGAAGCGCTGGGAGGCGGGCACACTCATGCGTGTCTTCTCCGGCGCAACTGCGCCTGGGCACGGAAGGCGTGGATGGCCGGGCCGAGCCCGGGCATGACGGAAAGAGTGTCCGGGCTGTGGCTGTGCATCGCATTTGGAGATGCCCATGCCGGCAGGCCCGCCGACTCCAGCCTTCGCAAAGGCAGTCTCGCGCGGACGGGCTACGGCGTGCACACATTGAGGGTCGGCGGGCGCGCACCTCCTCCCTTCCCCCGCTCGCAAAGCGAGTGGCGGGGAGGGCCGACTCGGGCAAAGCCCGAGCGGGGTGGGGGGCGCTTCCCCGAGGCGCTTCGTCGGCGGTAAGGCGCGGCCGTCGATGGCTGCCCTGGCCCAACCGCCGCGTCGTTCTCGTCGCCCGCTCGCCTCGCCCGGCCGCCCCCACCCCCTTACCCCTCCCCGCCACTCGGCTTCGCCGTGCGGGGGGAGGGAGGAGCGAGAAGCCGAAACGGGTGAATCTGGTAGCCCGTTATGGAGGGGCTTAGCCCCAGGCTGCACGCGTCAGGCTGCGCCGGCCTCAGGCCTTCGCGCCTCCGGCCGCTTCGTCGATATGAGCCCTGAGCTGCGGGTCGAGATCGAGCGCCTCGGCGAGCTGCCGCAGGAACTCGCGCTCCTGCATGGTGTCGGGGTCGATCGCGACCCGCGCCGCGGCGTAGACCTGCGCCGCCTTCTCCGGCGTCTCGACCGCCTCGGCGAGCTCGTCGACGCTCGCCGGATCGGCGAGCTCGCGCTCGAGCCAGCGGGCTGCTTCGGCATCGATGCCGGCCTGCAGCAGGGCGGCCGCGATCCGGGCTCGCTCCGCTTCGTCCATGCGTCCGTCGGCGGCCGCCGCCGCCACCATGGCGCGCGCGAAAAGCAGCGCGTCGTCCTCGCTCGCCTGCCCCGGGTCGAAGGCCGCGGCGCCGGCGAGCGCCGCGATCTTCGCTGGGGAGGCCGCCGCATCGGCGCCCGCGCCGGGGTTGCCTGTGGCCGCGTGATTCCGGAATGCCTGGTAGGCGAGCCCGCCGACGACCGCGAGCCCGCCGAGCGCGGCGATGCCGCGCGCGATCCCCCGGCCCTTGGGCGAGCGCAGCAGCAGCCCGGCGATGCTCATCAGCGCCGCCTCGGCGAGACCCGGGTGCCTGGCGATGAAGTCCTTGGCCGTCGCGGCGAGCTGTCCGACCGAGGCGCCCGCTGCCGCGCCCGGCGTTCCGCCCGTGCCGGGCCTGCTGCTCGCGCCGACAAGGGCGTCGAGCACGCGCTTCGCATCGATCATCGGACTCTCGCTCCTCGTCGCCGCCCGCCGGTCGAGGGTCAACGAGGACATCGCGCGTTGGTTCGTCCGGCGGCTATCCCGGCCGCCGGATCGCCGCCGTCTCCCGGGCGAGCGCCGCGATGGTTGCGAAATCGCCGGCGGCGATCGCCGCCTGGGGGGCCATCCAGGCGCCGCCGACGCAGATCACGTTCGCAAGCGCCAGGAACTCGGCGGCGTTCTTCGTGTCGAGGCCGCCGGTCGGGCAGAAGCGCGCCTGCGGCAGCGGACCTATCACCGACTTCAGCCAGGCGGTGCCGCCGGACGGGACGGCCGGGAAAAACTTCAGGATCTCGAAGCCGAGATCGGACAGGGTCATCGCCTCCGAGACGGTGGCGCAGCCGGGCAGCACCGGTATCGCGGCCTCGGCGAGCGCCTCGCCGAGCCGCACCGGGGTGCCGGGCGAGACGATGAACTTCGCCCCGGCCTCGATGACCTCGGCGATCTGGCTCGCGGCGAGGATCGTGCCGGCGCCGACGACCGCCTCGGGCACGGCTTTGGCGATCGCCGCGATGGCGTCGAGCGCCGCCGGCGTGCGCAGGGTCACCTCGACGACCGGCAGCCCGGCCGGAACGAGCGTGCGCGCCAGCGGGATGCCGTGACGGGCGTCGTCGATCGTCACCACCGGGATCACCGCGGCGCGCCGGGCGTAGGCGATCAGGGCTTCGGTCTTGGCTCGGCTCACGCCCGCCTCCCATTTTTGCGCTTTGTCGACAAAAGCCGACAAGCCGACATTAACCGCCCCGGGCGGCGGTGCCGATACCGGAAACTTGGAGGCAATCCGTTAAGGCCGATCGCTACCTTTCTTGCGTACGGTGCAGCCGTTCCGGTCGACCTCGAAGGCCGGCAGCCGATCACATCCCCAGGAGGTTGACCGTGAAGACCCTTTTCCAGCGTTTCGTCCAGGACCAGTCCGGCGCGACCGCCATCGAGTATGGCCTCATCGCGGCCCTCATCGCCGTCGCCGCGATCGGCGCCATGACCACGCTCGGCGGCAAGCTCGACACCACCTTCACGAGCGTCGCGAACCAGCTGAAGTAGAACCAGCCGCCCGGCCGCGGCTCCCCCCCGCGGCCGGGCCGCCCTACTCGGCGGCGATCCGGGTCGGGCGGGCCGGATAGGGAACGACATGGTTGCCGAGGCGCACGCCCGGCACCGCCGTGGGCAGCTCGGGCTCGTCCTCCGGCTCGTCGGAGGGGCCGACGAAGCGCCCGAAAGCCCAGGACATCAGCCGCGACAGGTCGTCCATCAGGACGAAGAACGCCGGCACGAAGACGAGCGACAGCATCGTCGAGACGAGAAGCCCGCCGATCACCGCGATCGCCATCGGCGAGCGGAACTCGCCGCCCTCGCCGAAGGCCATGGCGCTCGGGATCATGCCGGCCGCCATGGCGATCGTCGTCATCACGATCGGCCGCGCGCGCTTGCGGCCGGCGTCGACGATCGCGGCGTTGCGCTCGACGCCCTTGGCGATCTCCTCGACGGCGAAGTCGACGAGGAGGATGGCGTTCTTCGTGACGATGCCCATCAGCATCAGGAAGCCGATCACGACCGGCAGGCTGATCGCCTTCTGGGTCACGACGAGCGCGAGGATCGCGCCGCCGATCGACAGCGGCAGCGAGAGCAGGATCGTGAACGGCTGGAAGAAGTTCGCGAACAGCAGGATGAGCACGCCGAGCACCATCATGATGCCGGCTCCCATCGCCTTGCCGAAGCTCTCGAACACCTCGGTCATGACCTCGGCGTCGCCGGTCTGCTTGATGGTGACGCCGGCCGGCAGGTTCTTCGCCGTCGGCAGCGCGAAGATCTCGGCCAGGACCTCGCCGAGCGCGTCGGTGCCGTTCAGATCCGCCTCGAGTGCGACGCGCAGGGCGCGGTCATAGCGGTCGATCGAGGTCGGCCCCTGCCCGAGCTCGACGTCGGCGACGGCCGAGAGCGGCACCGCGGCGCCGTTCTTCGCCGGCACCTTGAGAAGCTCGAGCAGCTGACGGTCGCCGCGCACGCTCTCGGGCAGCTGCACCCGGATCGGCACCTGCCGGTCGCCGGCATCGAACTTGGCGAGGTTCGCGCCGATGTCGCCGATGGTTCCGACCCGCACCGTCTCGGCGATGACGTCGGTCGAAACGGCGAGCTCCGCCGCAACCGCGGGCTTTGGCCGGATGCGGATCTCGGGGCGGTTCAGCGGCGCCGTGGACAGCGGGTTCGAGAGGTGGGCGATCGTCCCCATCTCGCGCTGCAGCTTCGCCGCCGTCTCGATGACGAGGTTCTGGTCGGGCCCGCTGACGATCAGCTGCAGCGCCCGCAGGCCGTTGGCGTTGAGCGTGACGAAGCGGATGTCCGGCACGTCGCGGAACATGCCGGTGATGCGCTCCTCGAGCTGGCGCTGCCGAAGCTCGCGCTCGGACTTCGGCACATAGGCGACCGTGAAGGTCGCGAGGCGCACTTCCTTCTTGCCCGGCAGCTGCACGCCGCCGTTGACGAAGACCGAGCGCACTTCCGGCATCTCGCGCAGGCGCGCCGCAAGCCGGTCGGTCACCGCCTTGGTGTCGTCGAGGCGCGATCCGGGCGGCAGCTCGGCGACGAAGAGCGAGCGGCCCTCGTCGCCCGCCGGCAGGAAGCCGTTGGGGAGGAGCTTCGTCGAGTAGATCGAGCCCGCGAAGAACGCGATGCCGAGCAGGAAAGTCAGATATTTGTGCCGCACCGACCAGCCGACGAGCCCGGTGTAGGCGCGCATGACGACGCCGTCCTTCGGCTCCTCGTGCACCTTGTCGCGCATGAAATAGGCGGCGAGCATCGGCGTGATCAGCCGCGCGACGAGAAGCGAGAACAGCACCGCCGCCGCGACCGTGATGCCGAACTGCTTGAAGTACTGGCCGGCGATGCCGCCCATGAAGCTCACCGGCGCGAACACCGCGATGATCGTGAAGGTGATGGCGATGACCGCGAGCCCGATCTCGTCCGCGGCCTCGAGCGAGGCGCGGTAGGGCGACTTCCCCATCTTGATGTGGCGGACGATGTTCTCGATCTCGACGATGGCGTCGTCGACCAGGATGCCGGTGACGAGCGTGATGGCGAGGAGGCTGACGAGGTTGAGCGAGAAGCCGAGCGCGTCCATGGCCCAGAAGGTCGGAAGCACCGAGAGCGGGATGGCGACCGCCGAAATGAGGGTCGCGCGCCAGTCCTTCAGGAACAGGAACACGACGAGCACCGCGAGCAGCGCCCCCTCGATCAGCGTGTGCATCGCCGATTCGTAATTGCCGACCGTGTACGGCACCGTGCTGTCGATGACGTCGAAGCGCGTGCTCGGATGGGACTGGCGCAGCTCGCCAATCTTTTTCTCGACCGCCTCGCCGACCGAGGCATCGCTCGCGCCCTTGGCGCGCGACACCGAGAAGGCGACAACCGGCTCGCCGTTGAAGCGGGCGAAGGTGCGCGGCTCGGCGGAGCTGTCCGTCAGCATCGCGATCTCGTCGAGCCTGACCCGCCGCCCGCCGGGAAGCATGACGTTCGTCGCGGCGAGCGTCTCGAGCCGCGAGGCGCCGGCAAGGGTGCGGATCGACTGCTCCTGCCCGCCGAGCTCGCCGCGGCCGCCGGCGAGATCGACGCTCGTCGCGCGGAGCTGCCGGTTGATCTCGGCGGCCGTGACGCCGAGCGCGAGCAGCCGATCGGGCTTCAGCGTCACGCGGATCTCGCGATCGACGCCGCCGACCCGGTCGACGCCGCCGACGCCGCGCACGCTCTGGAGCTGGCGGGCGACGACATCGTCGACGAACCAGGACAGCTCTTCGGGCGTCAGCGCCGGGTTCGCGGCCGCGTAGGTCACGATCGGCAGGCCGGCGATCTCGATCCGCTGCACGATCGGCTCGTCGATGGTGCGCGGCAGGTCCTGCCGGATCTTGGCGATCGCGTCCTTGACGTCGTTGACGGCGCGGTCCTGGTTCGTCTCGAGGCGGAACTCGATCGTCGTCGTCGACAGCCCTTCCGAGATCGTCGAGATGATGTGCTTGACGCCGTTGATCCCGGAGACCGTGTCCTCGACGCGCTTCGTGACCTGGTTCTGCAGCTCGGAGGGCGCCGCGCCCGCCTGCGCCACGGTGATCGAGACGATCGGAATGTCGATGTTCGGGAAGCGCGTGATCGGCAGCTGGCGGAAGCTGAAGATCCCGAGGACCAGAAGGACGATGAACAGGACGATCGACGGAATCGGCTTCCGGATCGCCCAGGCGGAGATGTTGAGGCGCATCAGCGCGTCTCCGCCGTTGTCGCGACGGTGCGCTTCGGCATCGCGGCCTCGACCGCGACCGCCCGCACCACGTCGCCGTCGCGAAGGAAGCTGCCGGCGCGTGCGACGATCGCCTCGCCGGCCTTGAGCCCTTCCGTAACCTCGACGAACCCCTCGGCATTGAGGCCGGTCGCGACGCGGCGCACCTCGACCCTGTCGCCGACGACGGCAAGCACCGTCGCCCCGTCGGCGCCGTAGAGCACCGAGGCGGTCGGCACGGCGACGCCGGTGCGGCGCGCGACCTCGACGGTGCCGCGGGCGAAGGAGCCGATGCGCAGGCTCTCGTCCTTCGGCAGCGCGATGCGCACCTTGCCGAGCCTCGTCGCGCGGTCGACCTCCGGGAAGATGTTGCGGATGCGCCCGGCGATGAAGCGCTGACCGTCGATCGTCACCTGCGCTTCGGCGCCCTCCCTGAGGCGCGGCATCTGGACCTCGGTGACTTCGCCCTCGAGCTCGATCTCGCCGTTCATGATGATGCGGAACAGCGACTCGCCGGCGGCTGACGCGGTCGCGCCGACACGGGCGTTCTTGCGCGCCACGATGCCCGGCGCCGGGGCGCGGATCTCGGTGCGCGACAGCCGCCACTCGATCTCGCGCTGCTGCGCTTGTGCCGAGGCGCGCTCGGCCTCGGCCATGCGCAGGCCGTCGCGCGCCGCCGAAAGGCGGCCCTCGGCGGCGCGCGCCACCGACACGCGCTGCTCGAGCGACGCCTCGGTGGTGTTGCCGCCGCGCATCAGGGCGCGGGCGCGCTCGAGCGCCTGACTTGCCTCGACCTGCGCGGCCTCGGCCTGGACGATGGTGCTGCGAGCCTGCGCGATCGCCGCCTCGGCGCGGGTGCGCGTCGCGGCGTTCTGGGCGAGCTGCGTCTCGAGCACGTCGCGGGAGAGCCGGGCCAGCACCTGCCCCTGCTTCACGACGCTGCCTTCCTCGACCAGCACGTCGGCGATGCGGTAGCCCTCGACCTCGGGCGCGACCAGGATCTCCTCGCGCGGAACCAGCGTGCCGGTGACGATCGCGCGCTCGACGAGATCGCGCTCGGCGGCGCGGACAACCGTGACGGCCGGTGCGGCCGGGATGTGCGCCTGCGGCGGCTGCGCGAGCGCGGCGGACGCCGCAACAACGCAAAGGGCGGCGCCGAGCGCCACGCGGACGAGCGGTTTCATGTCAGCTTTTCCGTTCGGCCGTCGCGGCGGCCGCGGTTTTCGGCAGGCCGATCCGGCCGGCGAAGGCCGCCTCGATCACCGCCATCACGGACGCGATCTC
>DAINQO010000106.1:0-11113 GCA_036742625.1 Microvirga sp. | reverse complement strand
ATGGTGGGCGCGACAGGGATTGAACCTGTGACCCTTCGCGTGTGAAGCGAATGCTCTCCCGCTGAGCTACGCGCCCGGTCGGCCCTACCTAAGTGCGCCAGCAGGGGGCGTCAAGAAACGCCTCCGCGGAGTGCGGGCCTTTCGAAAATTGGCACCGGCGCGGCGATTGCGATAAGCGCCCTTCGTCATGCCGGACCTGACCCAGCTCGCCCTGTACGTCGCCGCGGCGCTCGTGCTCGCCGTCACGCCGGGGCCCGGCCTCTTCTACGTCGCCGCGCGCACGCTTGCCGGCGGCCGGGCGGAAGGCGTCGCCTCGAGCTTCGGCACCGGGCTCCGCGGCATGGTCCACGTCCTTGCCGGCAGCTTCGGCGTTTCCGCCGTCGTCCTCGCGAGCGCGGAGCTCTTCACGGCGCTGAAGCTGATCGGCGCCGCCTATCTGATCTGGCTCGGCTTCCGCACGGTCCAGTCGGCCCGCCGGCAACCGGCCGGCCTGAATGGCGGACCGGCCGCGGCGGCGGTCGGACCGCGGCGGGCGTTTCGCGAAGGCATGCTGGTCGAGGCGCTGAATCCGAAGACGGCAGCCTTCTTCCTCGCCTTCATCCCGCAGTTCGTCGACCCGGCCCGGGGCGACGTCGCGCTGCAATTCGTCGTGCTCGGCTTCGTGTCGGTTGCGCTCAACACGCTTGCCGACATCGTCGTCGCCTTCGCGGCCGGCGGCATCCGGGATGGCGCCGCCGCACGCCCATCGCTCATTCGCCGCCTTCGCAAGGCGTCGGGAGCCGCGATGATCGCGCTCGGGATCGGCCTGACGCTGGCGAAGCGCCCTGTCGGAAGCTGAAGGCCGCCCTCGCGATCCGTGGCGCTCTTCGCCGTTGGGCGCTTACGGCTTGCGCCCGGCCGGCTCCCGCGACAGGCCCTTGGCGCCAAGGTCGGCGAGGTAGTCGGCCCAGCGCTCGTCGTGCCCGGCGCCGAGCGCGTGGAGATAGTCCCAGCCGAAGATGCCGGTCGAATGCATGTCGTCGAAGACGAGCTTCACCGCGTAGTTCCCGACCGGCTCGACGCCGATGATCTGGACGTCGCGCTTGCCCGGCACCGTCTTGCGCTCGGCCGGGCTGTGCCCCTGCACCTCGGCCGAGGGGCTCGTCACCCGCAGGTACTCGGCCGCAAGCTCGAAAGCCGAGCCGTCGTCGAAGGCGACGCGCAGGCTGCGCTTGTCCTTGGCGAGCCGGATCTCGGTCGGCCAGCGCTTCGGGTCGAGCTTCGGATCCAGCTTCGGGTCCATGCCAAAGCCTCACATCGGCGTGTGAAAGCGGCGCATGGCTTTGACGTCGCCGCCTGAGGGCCTACATTAGCGGCTTAATCCGAAAGCTTAAGGGAAGCGAACGCCTTCATGTGGGGTCAGCCCGTCCCGACCGTCCTCGCGCCCCGCGCGCCGCTCGTCGATCCGTTCCGGCGCGCGATCACCTATCTGCGCGTCTCGGTGACCGACCGCTGCGATTTCCGCTGCTTCTACTGCATGTCCGAGGACATGACCTTCCTGCCGAAGCGCGACCTCCTGACGCTCGAGGAGCTCGACCGCGTCTGCAGCGTCTTCATCGAGCGCGGGGTGCGCAAGCTGCGCCTCACCGGCGGCGAGCCGCTCGTGCGGCGCAATATCATGACGCTCTTCGCCGGGCTGTCGCGGCACCTCGCCTCCGGCGCCCTCGACGAGCTGACGCTGACGACGAACGGCTCGCAGCTCGCGCGCTTTGCCGGCGAGCTCGCGGCGCACGGCGTCAAGCGCATCAACGTCTCCCTCGACACGCTCGACCCCGAGAAGTTCCGCCGCATCACCCGCTGGGGCGATTTCGGCAAGGTCATGGAGGGCATCGACGCGGCGCGGGCCGCCGGCCTGCGGGTCAAGATCAACGCCGTCGCGCTGAAGGATCTCAACGACGACGAGATCCCGCGCCTCCTCGAGTGGGCGCATGGCCGCGGCATGGACATGACGCTGATCGAGGTCATGCCGCTCGGCGAGATCGAGACGCAACGCGTCGACCAGTTCCTGCCGCTGTCGGTCGTGCGGGCGCGGCTCGCGGAGCGCTACACCCTCGAGGACCTCGACGAGCGCAGCGGCGGGCCGGCGCGCTACGTCCGGGTCAAGGAGACCGGCGGCAAGCTCGGCTTCATCACACCGCTGACGCATAATTTCTGCGAGAGCTGCAACCGCGTCCGCCTCACCTGCACCGGCCGGCTCTACATGTGCCTCGGCCAGGAGGACGCCGCCGACCTTCGCACCCCCTTGCGGCTCTCGGAGGCGAACGAGACCCTTGAGCAGGCGATCGAGGAGGCGATCTCGCGCAAGCCCAAGGGCCACGACTTCATCATCGACCGCCGCAACCGCCCGGCGGTCTCCCGTCACATGAGCGTGACGGGAGGCTGAGCGGTCACGCCCCCCAGGGATGCAGCTCGCCGAGCTGACTCTCGATGGATTTCGTCTGCTCGCTGACGACGTCGCCCGTATGCCGCGTCGCCGCCGGCTCGACGAAGATCACCCAGCATTCCTCGGGCGCCGCCGTCATGTGCTCGACGCCGCGCGAAACCACGTGGAAGTCGCCCTCCTTCAGCACGACGTCGGCTCCGTCCCGATAGCGGATGATGAAAACGCCCTTGCGGACGAGGAAGAACTCGTCCTCGTCGGCGTGGCTGTGCCAGACGAACTCGCCCTTGACCTTGGCGATCTTCACGAACTGCCCGTTTGCGCTGGCGACGACCCGCGGCGACCAGTACTCGGCGAGCCGCTCGAATTCGCGATCGATGTTCAACGGCTTTCCCCTTCGATAGAGAGCCGGGCCGGAAAGGGCGGTCCATAGGGCCCAATCGTGGAGCGGTTATGACGAGCGCTGCCTACGACGTGATCGTCGCCGGGGTCGGCGGCATGGGTTCGGCGGCCTGCTGGCAGCTTGCGCGGCGCGGCAAGCGCGTGCTCGGGCTCGAGCGTTTCGACATCCCGCATGCGATGGGCTCCTCGCATGGCATCAACCGCATCATCCGCCTCGCCTACATGGAGCACCCGTCCTACGTGCCGCTGCTCCGGCGCGCCTACGAGGTGTGGCGGGAGCTCGAGGCCGCCGCGGGCGAGCGGCTCCTGTTCGTGACCGGCGGCGTCGATGCCGGCCCTGAGCACGGGCGCATCGTGCAGGGCGCGCTTGCCTCCTGCCGCGAGCACGGCCTTGCCCATGAGGTGCTGACCGCGGCGGAGCTCGCCGCCCGTTTTCCCGGATGGCGCATGCCGGCGCATTTCGCGGCCGTCGTGCAGCCGGACGGCGGCTTCGTGGCATCCGAGCGGGCGATCGTGGCGCACGCGTCGCTTGCCATGGCGGCAGGCGCCGACATCCGCGCCCGCGAGCCGATCCTTTCCTGGGAAATCACGGGCGCCGGGACCGTGAGCGTCAAGACGCCGCGCGGTTCCTACGAGGCGGAGCGGCTCGTGCTCTCGACCGGAGCCTGGATCGCCGACTTCGTGCCGGCGCTCGCCGGCCAGGCGGTTCCGGAGCGGCAGGCGCTGGGCTGGTTCCGGCCCCGCATCCCCGCGCACTTCCGGCTCGGGCGTTTCCCTGTCGGCCTCGTCGATACGGACCCCGGACCGCTCTACGTCTTTCCGGAATGGGGCGTCCCGGGGTTCAAGATCGGGGTCTATCACCACGAGCGCGAGACCGGCCAAGCCGACGCCCTCTCGCGCGAGCCGACGGAGCGGGACGAGACGATCCTGCGGGAGGCGATCCGCGCCTACTTCCCCGACACCGACGGGCCGGTGCTGTCGCTTCGCTGCTGCCTGTTCACGAACACCCCCGACGAGCACTTCGTCCTCGACACGCTGCCGGACGCGCCGCAGGTCGTCGTCGCCTCGCCCTGCTCCGGCCACGGCTACAAGTTCGCGAGCGTCATGGGCGAGGTGCTGGCCGATTTCGCGACCGGCAGCCCCTCCGGCTTCGACCTGAGCCTGTTCCGGCTCGACCGGCTCGCGGCGTGACCGCGTAGGGCCTATTTCGGCTGCTTGTCGGCGCCCTTGGTGAACAGGGAGAACGTCTCCGAGCGGTCGCCGAGCGACAGCACCAGCCGGCGCGGCTCGATCCGCGTCACGGCCCAGTCGCCGATCTTGTCGCCGACGCGCAGCCTGAGGTTTTCGTTCGCCGGGCCGCGGACGATGGCGCGGGCGCCCTCTGCCTCCGCGACGACGCCGAAGAGCGTGACCGCCGGCGGCTCCGGCGGCGGCGGCGGGGGGGCTTCGACCGGCGGCGCCTCGACGACCTCGGCGGGCGGCGGCGCCTCCGGCTCGGCGGGCGGGGGCGGCGGCGGCGCAGGCGGCCGGCGGGTCGGCGCGAACAGCGGGCGCTCGCGCGTCGCCGACAGCGCCTGAAGGGTCAGCCCGCCGAGCGGGTTCGAGAGCTCGGCGGCGCGCTCGCCCGGGGCCTGCGCGACCGCCGCCGGAGCAAACCACAGGGCGAGGCACAGGGCGGAGAGCGCCCGCAGCGCCGATGACGCGATGCTCGTCATGCGCCGGCTCGCCGCCACTGGCCGCGCAAGGTCAGCGAAACCCGCAATGGGCCGTCCGGCGTGCTCCGCTGCGCGGCCGGGCTCGCCGGCCGGACCGACAACGAGCCGACCGTCAGGTAGGGCGTTCCGGTCTCGAGCTGGTAGAGCAGGGCCTGGAGGGCATCGAGCGAGATTTCCAGGGTCGCCTGGACGAGCACGTCGTCCGGCGCTTCGCGCGTCGCCGCCTCGACGCCCGACAGCGCCACCGTCGCGTTCTGCTCCGTCGCGAGGCGGGCGAAATAGCTCTGCAGCTGGGCCCCGGCCTGGCCGTGCGTCGGCGCGTCGATGAAGGCCGCGGCCGGCGCCGCAACGATCCGCGCCGGCCCCGACGCGCCGGCGCCCGCGGCAGGCGGAGCTCCTCGGCAAAGCCCGACTGCGTCAGCTTGGTCAGGCCGACCCAGTCGAATTCGCCGCGCGTCTCGGGGCGCCTGTCGCGCAGGCCGGCATCGAGCGCCTGCGGGTCGCGCAGGGCGCCCCGCTCGGCCAAATGGGCCAGAAAATCGCTGTGCAGCATCGGCTCGACCGGGCCCTTCCCCGCCTGGAATGTCGCGCCACACTGTCCCAGGGGCGCTGCGGAGGCAATGCCGGGCCGGAGCGAGCCCCCCGGGGCCGGCCGCGTTGTCCTCATTTTGGCCACGTGTTAAGGCTTGGGTAACGATAATAAGGGGGGCGTGCAGCTGTGCAGCGCGCGGGGCGAGCTGGAAAACTTGGCGCGATCCGCGTTCTGGCGGCGCTTGCCGGCGTTCTCGCCGTGGCGGGCTGCATGCAGAACACGGTCACTGCGCCGCGCTCCGACCCGGTCGACGCGGTGCGCTACGCCGACCTCGGCGCGCGCCAGCCTAGACCGGTCGACCGCCGAGGGTAGCGTCACCCAGGGTTCCGCCCAACCCCTGCTCTTCCCCGGTGCCGAGCCGTCCCAGTACCAGCCGTCGAGCGAGCCGGGCCGAGACCCGGCATCGCCCCGCGTCGCGGTCGCGAGCATCGGCGCGATCCCGCGGGGAAGCAGCGTCGACATCAATTTCGAGGATGCCGACGTCCACAGCGTCGCGAAATCCTTGCTCGGCGACGTGCTCGAACTCAACTACTTGGTCGATCCCCGCATCCAAGGCGCCGTGACGCTCGCTTCGTCGGGCCCGATCCCGCGCAAGGACGTCCTGCCGGTCTTCGAGAGCATCCTGCGGATGTCGAACGCGGCCCTCGTCCGGGAGGGGAACCTCGTCAAGATCGTGCCGGTCGCCGAGGCCGGCGGCAGCGGCGGCGCGAGCTTCGGGGCCGGCCAGGCCGGCTACGGCGTGTCGATCGTGCCGCTGCGCTACGCCTCCGCGGCGACGGTCAGCAAGATGGCCGAGAACTTCCTCTCGAAGCCCGGTGCGATCCGGGTCGATACGGCGCGAAACCTCCTCCTCATCCAGGGCACCGGACCAGAGCGCCGGGCGGCGCTCGACGTCGTCGCCTCCTTCGACGTCGAGTGGCTCCGCAACCAGTCGGTCGGCGTCTACCCGCTCAAGGCGACCGCGCCGGAGACGATGATCCACGAGCTCGAGCGGATTTTCGAATCGAACGAGGGCGGGCAGGGTCAGGGTGTGATTCGCTTCCAGCCGATCTCGCGCATGAACGCCGTGATGGCGGTGACGAAGAACCCGCAATTCCTGCAGCGCGCCACCGAGTGGGTGCAGCGCCTCGACCGCTCCGACACCTCGGGCACGACGCTGCGCATCTACCGGGTGAAATTCGGCAACGCGACGAAGGTCGCGCAGGTGCTGAACGACATCTTCGTGTCGCAGCGCTCGGGCGGCGGCGATTCGCCGTTCGACAATCTCGCGCCCGGATCGCGAGGCGTGAAAGGCCGGCTGGACGCCGCCGGCGGCACCGGCGCCGGTTCGGAGCGCGGGGCCGGCGGCAGCGGCGGCGGCCTGTCCGGCGCCGGAGCGGGCGGTGGCGGCGGCGATCAGCGCGCCCAAGGCGGCTCCTCGGGTCGCGGGAGCGGAGGCGGGGGAGGAGGCGGGGGAGCGGTCGCCGCGTCTTTCGACACCTTCTCCGACCGGAAGCCGCCGGGCGGCGACCCCTTCGGCGGCGGGCTCGCCGGCGGCGGCGGGGGCGGCCCGCAAGGGGTGTTCCAGAACATCCGCATCACCGCCGATGCCGCGAACAACTCGATCGTCATCTACTCGAATCAGGAGGACTACCGCACGATCGAGCGGGCGCTCTACAGCATCGACCGGCCGCAGCTGCAGGTCGCGATCGACGCGACAATCGCCGAGATCAGCCTCACCGACGCGCTCCAATACGGCGTGCGGTTCTACTTCACGAGCAAGGATGTCGGGCTCAACGCCAACAAAGGCTCGGCCGCGCTCCTGGACGCGCCGCTCATCTCGCGGGCGCTGCCCGGCTTCAATCTCCTCCTCGGCAGCGAGGCGCAGCCCCGGGTCGTGCTCGACGCGCTGTCGAGCTTCACCAACGTCAAGGTGCTCTCCTCGCCCTCGCTTGTCGTCGTCGACAACCAGCCGGCGGTCCTCCAGGTCGGCGACGAGATCCCGGTCACGACGCGGACCGCGACGCTGATCGACAGCCCGACGGCGCCGATCGTGAACAACGTCGAGTTCCGCAGCACCGGCGTGATCCTGAAGGTCCTGCCGCGCGTCCACGCCAACGGCTCGATCGATCTCGACATCGAGCAGGAAATCTCGAACGTCGCCAATCCGGGCGCGTCGCTGACGCCGACGATCTCGCAAAGGCGCGTGCGCTCGACGATCTCGGTCATGAGCGGGCAGACCGTCCTCCTCGGCGGGCTGATCAGCGAGCGCGAGGATCAGGGCAGGTCGGGGATACCGGGGCTTCGCGACATCAAGTTCCTGGGCGACCTCTTCGGCACCACCTCGGGCAACAAGCAGCGCACCGAGCTCATCATCTTCATCAGGCCGCAGCTGATCCGGAACAGCCTCGACGCCCGGATGGTGTCCGAGGAATTTCGCGAGCGGCTCAACATGATGCGCACGCAGCGGCCCCCCGAGCCCGGCCCAGCGACGATCACGACGAAATGGTGATCGGGCAGGACGAGGCCTATCCGGACGATCTCGCCGACGACCTTCGACCGAGCTGGACTCTGGTCGTCGTCGGCACGCTCGCGCTCGCGGCCGTGTCGGTCGGCTCGCTGGCCTGGCCGCTTGCCGTAATCTCGATCGCGCTCGGCGCCTTGATGATCGCCGGCGCCGACGTCGACGCCCGGACCTGCATCCTGCCGGATACGATCACCTTCTCGGCATTGGCCTGCGGCGTGCTGGCGGCGGTGGTCCTGGAGCCTTTGAGCCCCTGGCCGGCAATCCTCGGCGCGCTCGCCCGCGCCGCGGCGACGGCGGGCGCGCTTGGCGCGGTGCGCTTCGGCTACGCCAGATTGACCGGCAACGAGGGCATCGGCTTCGGCGACGTCAAGCTCGCCGCCGCGGTCGGCGCCTGGCTGCCGTTCGACCATATCGCGCTGTGCTTCGCCATCGCCTCGGCGACGGCGCTACTCTATGCGCTCGTCGCGCATTTGCGCGGCGACGCGATGCACCGGACGAGCCGGATCGCCTTCGGTGCCTTCCTATGCCCGGCGCTCTGGTTCGTGTTCTTCGCGGGTCTCGTTGCGGCCTAAGGATCATGGCCGCCAGCGACGCGATGAGACGGCATCTAAGGCCGCTTGCGCTCGGCGCCCGCTCGGGCGCCGTGGTGCTTATCGCAGCCGCGAGCCTCGGCGGGGCCGCGGCTCAGAGCCCCGGCTGCCGCCTGATCGAAGATCCGGAGAAGCGGCTCGCCTGCTACGACGCGGACGTCTCGAAGGGAGCCGGCGGCGGCGAATTCGCGATCCTCATCGCGGTCCAGCTGAGCGTCGCCGAGCTCAACTGTCCCTACCGGATCGACGAGAGCCGATTGCGCCGGCTGCTCGCCCATCACGGGCTCGGCTTCCGCGATATCTACACCCTGCCGCGATCGCAAAGCCTCAAGGAGGAGATCGAGAAGGTTGCGTCAAGTTTCAAGACCGACAAGGCTGTCGCCTGCGCGACGGCATGGAAGAATTTCGGCCCGGATGCACCGTTCGAAGGCTTTCTCCAGCGCCGCTGACGCTTGGCGACCCGGGCGGCCGCTCGGTTTCACCTCTTGAACCCCGCCGGGCGCTGAAGTAGCGTCCGCCCGCCTCGGCAGCCGCGCCGCGCTCAAGCGTTCGCCGGCCCGCCTGATCTCATCCTGAACCCTTTGCGATGCTTCCCTATCTCGGCATCTGCCACGCCGCGGCGCTGCTCATCCTCACGCTTGCCGCGCTTCGCTCGAGCCCGCTCGACTGGATCACCAAGCTCAACGCCGCGATCCTCGCCGGCTGGACCAATCTCGTCCTGACGGCGATCATCCTCTCGTTCGGCTCGGCGCTCGGTCAGCCTGTCCTTTTCGCGGCGGTCTCGACGGTCATCGCCGTCGGCTCTGCGCTGCTGCTTGCCGGCGCCGGTCTCATGCCCGCGACGCCCGGGAAGCCGCTCGTCTCGTTCCTCGAGGGTCGACCGCGGCTCGCTCGCCTGCTCCTCGCGTTCTTCGTCGTCACCGGCGCCGGCGTCCTCCTCGGCAACCTGATCATCGCCCTCGCCTATCTGCCGAACAATCCCGACACGGTGACGTATCGGCTGTCGCGGATCTATTGGTACCGCGACGCCGGCAGTCTCGCCCACTTCGGCACCGGCATCGACGCGAGGTCGATCTTCTATCCCTTCAACGGCGCTCTCCTTCAGTACCCGATCGCGCTCTATCGCTGGACGAACCGGCTCTTCAGCCTCGTGCCTTTCGTGGCCTGGACGATCATCGGGCTGACGGTCTTCCGCATTGCGCGCGACCTCGGCGCCTGTCGGACCGTCGCGGCCGGCACCGCCTGGCTCGCCGCGCTGACCCCCGGCGTGGTCGTGCAGGCGACGTCGACGAACGACGAGATCCTCGCCGCCTTTCCGCTCTTGATCGCGGTGCAGTTCGCGATCCGCTTCCACCGCGGCGGAGCCGTCGCGGATCTGTGCCTGGCGTTGATCGCCGCGGCCTTGAGCATCGGCACGAAGCTTCACGCCGTGTTCTACTGGCCCTTCATCGTGGCGGCAGCCGCATGGCTCGCGTGGCGGCTCGCTTCGGGCGACCGCTGGCAGCTGTCATGGCCGACGTCGCGCCGCGCCGTCCTGACCGCCTCGACGCTGGCGCTCTGCGCGGTTCTGGCGGCGGCTTTCGTCGTTCCCAATTGGCGCGCCTCTGGCGCCTTGATGGATACGAGCTTTTCGGATCTGGTGCTGAACAAGCCCTTCAAGCTCCTGGCTGGGCTCCAGAACCTCGTGCTTCACGTGGTGCAGGCGGCCGCGAGCCCCCTTCCCGATCTGAACCCCACTCGCGACATCCAGGCCCGGCTCGCCTTTCACACCGCCTTCAACCAGGCGACGGCCGGGCTCTTCACCTGGGTCAACCAGGGTCCCGACTACATGTCGGTGTCCTATCGCTTCGTCGGCCCTTCGCAGAGCACGGGCTGGTACCTCGGCGAGAACTCCGTCGACATCGGCTTCGTGTATCTCATCGGGATCGTCGCATTCGGCGTTGCGCTCCGGCGGCGCATCGCGGTCGGGATCGCGCTCGGATCGGCGTTCGTCGCCTGGTTCGTCACATACTCGCTGATGACCCGCTACATCGAGGGCTTCTCGGTCTATCTGATCTACGCCTTCATCGTCGCAAGCCCCGGGCTCGTGTTCTTCTGGCCCAAGGGCAGCCGGCGCTTCGACGCCATCCGTCTGGCTCTCCTCGGCTTCGTCGCGGCGACGCATCTTGTGCTCGACGCGAATGTCCTGCGCTTCAACGTCAGCCGCAACCTTGGCACCGCGCGCGTGGCGACGAGCTGGCCGGTCAACCCGCCCGCGGTCGATGCGACGATCGTCGAGGCCATCAAGGCGAACGGGGGCGCGCGCCTCATGGCGACCCATTGGGAGGTTGCGTATTGGTATTTGATGGCGCCCTACAAGGAGGGCAGATATTCGGTCGCCTCGCCGCATTTGCCGGACCCAGGCGACCTCAACATCTTCTCCTTCCAGAAATTGCCGGTCTACAACTACGTCCCGATCCGCATCCCGGACAAGCGCTCGCCGGGGCTGACCCTGATCGGAAGCTACGGCTCGGCTTATGGTCCGGAATGGGCCTTCGCCACCGGCCGCGGCGTTGACAAGGAGGTTTCCTCGCGCTCGCGCTATGTCGTGCTTCAGCTTCAGGAGCAGACGAATTTCGGGCAGCAAGCCGCGTCGACGCTCGACATCCTGCCGACCGTCTGGGGGCTGGCCCCCGCGGACGCGCTGCAGTTCCGCTATGTGCTGCGCGGCAGCGGTGGCGAAGAGACGGTTTCCGACTGGAGCGACGATCCCGCCCGGGCGCTGCCGCGGCCGGCCAATCTCAAGGGCTCGACGCTCGTCGTCGAGATCCGCGGCAAGGACAGCCCCAAGGCTCCGGTGGTCACCGAGTTCCCGCTCGGCTCGACGGAGCCCTTCGCCCTGCCGGATGC
>DAINQO010000105.1:0-11145 GCA_036742625.1 Microvirga sp. | reverse complement strand
AGGTCGCGAAGCGCATGGGCTTCGGCGACGCCTTCGCCTATCGCTCCGCCGCCGATATCTTCTGGGAGCATGCCGCACTGTCGGCTTTCGAGAACGATGGCGGCCGCGATTTCGACATCGGCGGCCTCGCCGAGCTCGGCGAGGCTGAGTACGAGTCGCTGGAGCCCGTGCAATGGCCGGTGCCGGCGGGGTCGCGCCAGGGGCGTGCTCGCTTCTTCGCCGCAGGCCGCTTCTTCACTCCGGACGGCCGGGCCCGCTTCGTCGCGCCGGCAGCAGCACCTGCAGGCGCCAAGTCCGAGGGTTTCCCCTTCACCCTCAATACCGGCCGGGTGCGGGATCAGTGGCACACCATGACGCGCACCGGGAAGAGCCCCCGGCTCGCCGCGCACCGGCCAGCCCCCTTCGTCGAGGTGAACCCCGCCGACGCGGCGCGACTGAACCTGCGGCACGGCGACCTCGCGCGGGTCTCCACCGCCCACGGCGCGGCGCTGCTCGAGGTCGCGGTCGAGGAGGGACAGCGACCCGGGTCGCTCTTCGCGCCGATTCACTGGAGTGGCCACAACGCATCGCATGGCCGTGTCGGGGCCCTCGTCCATCCGATCGTCGATCCGTTCTCCGGCCAGCCGGACGCGAAAGCGACGCCGGCCGCGATCGCGCCGGAGCCCGCAAGGACGCGCGGCTTCGTGCTGTCGCGCGGGCTGCTGCCCTCGTCTGCCGTGCCCGAGGGCCTGTGGTGGGCGCGGGCCGCGGTCGGCGGCGGGTTCGGCACGCTGTTCGCGACGACGCGTGCGGCACGCGATAGCGCCGAGTGGGCGCCGGCCCTGTTCTCCGGCGCGGCGCTCGCCGAATACGCCGATGACGCCGCCGGGATCTATCGCTGCGCCGCGGTCGCCGGCGGGAGCCTGCAAGGCGTCCTTTTCGCCGGCCCGGCCGAGGCGAGGCCGCATTGGGACGCGGCGAAGGCGCTCTTCGCGGAGGCTGGCGACGGCTCGGCGCGGCTCGTCCTGTCGGGTCAGACCCGCAGCGGCGAGCCCGATGCCGGGCCGCTGGTGTGCGCCTGCTTCGGCGTCGGGCTCGCGAGAATCCGCGAGGCCGTGCTGACCGAGGCGGCGACATCGCCCGAGGCGATCGGGCAGCTTCTGCGGGCCGGCACGAACTGCGGCTCTTGCGTGCCGGAAATGAAGAGGATCATCGCCCGTGAACTCGCCCCGCACGCCGGTTGACACCAATCCCGGCATCGCGCCGCTCGCGGTCCTGCCGATCTTCCTGCGCCTTGCCGGCAAGCGGGCGGTCGTCGCCGGCGGCAATGCGGGCGCGGCCTGGAAGGCGAAGCTCCTCGCCGCCGCCGGCGCCGCCGTCGAGGTGTTCGCGCCGGAGCCATCCGATGACATGCGGCGCGCGCCGGCCGAGGCGGCCGAGGGTTCGATCGCAATCCGCGAGCGCGCCTGGCGCGCCGAGGACCTCGATGGCGCGGCCTTCGCGATCGCAGCACTCGAGGACGAGCCGGAATGCGCCGCCTTCGTCGCCGCCGCGCGCGCCGCCGGCGCCATCGTCAACGCGGTCGACCGCCCGCATCTCTGCGACGTCCAGTTCGGGGCGATTGTGAACCGCTCGCCGCTCGTCGTCGGCATCTCGACCGACGGCGCCGCGCCGGTGTTCGGGCAGGCGATCCGCTCGCGGATCGAGGCGCTGCTGCCGCAGGGCTTCGCGCGCTGGGCCGCTGCCGCCAAGGAGTGGCGCGACGCCGCGTCAGCCCGGCTCGCGAGCTTTCGCGCGCGGCGCGATTTCTGGGAGCGGTTTTCCGACCGGGCGCTCGCACACCCCGACCGTGACCCTGGCCCGGCGGATCTCGCCGACCTTCTTGCCGGCCCCGACGCCACGAGCGGCGGCGAGCGCGGCTCGGTCGCGCTCGTCGGCGCCGGACCGGGCGATCCCGAGCTTCTGACGCTGAAGGCGGTGCGGGCGCTGCGCACGGCCGACATCATCCTCTATGACGACCTCGTCGCGCCCGAGATCCTCGACTACGCCCGCCGCGAGGCTCGCACGATGCTCGTCGGCAAGACCGGCCATGGGCCGTCCTGCCGCCAGGATGAGATCAACGCGCTTATGGTCAGGCTCGCGCGCGAGGGCAAGCGCGTGGTCCGGCTGAAAGGCGGCGACCCGCTGATCTTCGGCCGCGCCGGCGAAGAGATCGAGGCCTGCGTCAAGGCCGGGGTGCCGGTCGAGGTGGTGCCCGGGATCAGCGCCGTGCAGGGGGCAGCGGCACGCCTCGCGGCGCCGCTCACCCACCGCGCGCTCGCGCGCCGGCTGCAGGTGATGGCCGGCCACGATCACGGCGGTGCGCTGCCGGCCGACGTGAACTGGTCGGCCCTCGCCGACCCGTCGGCGACGACCGCCATCTACATGCCCCGGCGAACGCTCGAACGGCTGCTCGCGACCGGGATCGAGCGCGGCCTCGCACCGGACACAGCAGCGGTCGCGGTCATCAATGCGACGCGTCCCGGCGAGCAAGTGATCCGCGCCACGGCCGCGACCCTCGCCAATGCGGTGGCATCGTCGGCCTGCGGCGGCCCGATCCTGGTGATGCTCGGCGAAGCGCTTCGCCCGCGGCGCGAGGCGAGCGCCGTACGAGGACGCCGCACCGCCTGATTTGGCAAGCCGCGCCCGGCCATGCTCTACCTCGGTTCCTCGGCCGAGGGTGCGAGGTGGACGTGGATTTTTCCTTCTCCCCGGATCAGCTCCAGCTGCGCGACGCCGTCGCGCAGCTCTGCGCCCGCTTCGACGACCGGTATTGGCTCGCACGCGACAGCGACGGCGAGTTTCCGCACGCGTTCCATCAGGTGATCGCGGAGGGCGGCTGGCTCGGCGTCGCGCTGCCCGAGGAATACGGCGGCGCCGGCCTCGGCATCACCGAAGCCGCGATCATGATGCAGGCGGTTGCGCAATCCGGCGCGGCGATGAGCGGTGCCTCGGCGATCCACATGAACATCTTCGGTCTGAACCCGGTCGTCGTGTTCGGCACCGAGGAGCAGAAGCGCCGGATGCTACCGCCGATCGCGCGCGGCGAGGACAAGGCGTGCTTTGCCGTCACCGAACCAGACGCCGGCCTCAACACTCCGGCGCTCAAGACCAAGGCTGAGAAGCGCGGCGGGCGCTACGTCGTCACCGGCAGGAAGATCTGGATCTCGACCGCGCAGGTCGCGAACAAGATGCTCCTGCTTGCCCGCACGACGCCGCTCGAGGCGGTGAAGCGCCGGACCGACGGCCTGACGCTGTTCTATACCGATCTCGACCGCACCCGTGTCGAGGTGCGTGCGATCGACAAGATGGGACGCCACGCCGTCGATTCGAACATGGTCTTCATCGACGGGCTCGAGGTGCCCGAGGCGGACCGCATCGGCGCCGAGGGCGACGGCTTCCGCTCGATCCTGCACGGCATGAATCCCGAGCGCATCCTGGTCGCGGCGGAGGCGGTCGGCATCGGCCGCGCGGCGCTCGGGCGTGCGGCGCTGTACGCCCGCGAGCGGGTCGTCTTCGGCCGCCCGATCGGCCAGAACCAGGCCATCCAGCATCCGCTCGCGAAATGCTGGGCCGAGCTCGAGGCCGCAGACCTTATGGTGTTCAAGGCGGCAAGCCTCTACGACCGCGGCGCGGAGTGCGGCGCCGAGGCGAACGCGGCCAAATACCTCGCCGCCGAGGCCGCGTTCACGACCTGCGAGCAGGCGGTCCTGACCCATGGCGGCATGGGCTATTCGAAGGAGTACGCGGTCGAGCGCTACTTCCGCGAAAGCCTCATTCCGCGCATCGCTCCGGTCAGCCCGCACATGATCCTGAACTTCATCGCCGAGCGGGTGCTCGGCCTGCCGAAATCCTATTGAGCCGCCGCGAGCCCATGCCCCGCATCTCCGGAAAGCGCGCCTTCCTCGAGCTCCTGAAGCAGGAGGGGGTCGAGGTCCTGTTCGGCAATCCCGGCACCACCGAGCTGCCGCTGATGGATGCCTTCGCGGTCGACCGCGACATCCGCTACGTGCTCGCCCTGCAGGAGGCGGCCGCGATGGCGATGGCGGACGGCTACGCGCAGGCGTCCGGCAAGCTCGCGGTGGTGAACCTCCATGTCGCGCCCGGGCTCGGCAACGCCATGGGCATGCTCTACGACGCCCAGAAGAGCGCCGCGCCCGTTCTCGTCACCGCCGGCCAGCACGACCAAGGCTTCAACGTCACCGAGCCGATCCTGTGGGCCGACCTGCCGACGCTCGCTCGCCCGCTGGTGAAATGGTCGGCCGAGGTGCACCGCCTTGCCGATCTGCCGCGCATGATCCACCGCGCCGCGAAGACGGCGCTCGCGCCACCGACCGGCCCCGTGTTCCTGTCGCTCCCGGCCGACGTGCTGAACGCCGAGGAGGAGATCGATCTCGGCGCCCCGACCCGCGTTGCGCCCCAGATCCGCGGCGACCGCGCCGCGCTCGAGGCGGCGGCGACGCTCCTCGCGAAGGCCGAGCGCCCGCTCATCATGGCCGGCGACGCGGTGGCGCAGAGCCGCGCGCATTCGGAGCTCGTCGAGCTTGCGGAGCTCGTCGGCGCGCCGGTCTATCTCGAGGGCATCGCCAACACCGCCTCGTTTCCGTCCACGCATCCGCTGTTCCGCGGCGCCATGGCGCGGCTCGCGCCGGCGATCCGCGCCATCCTCGCGGAGCACGACGTGCTCTTCTCGGTCGGCGGCGATCTCTTCACCCTGTCGCTGCCGTCCGATGTCGATCCGGTGCCGGAAGGGCTTTCGATCGTCCACCTGGACACCGATCCGTGGGAGCTCGGCAAGAACTATCCGGCCGAGGTCGCGATCCTCGGCAGCCCGAAAGCGACGCTGCCGGAGCTGACGGCGCTCGTGCGCGAGCGCATGTCGAGCGGCGCGCGGGCGCGCGCCCGCGAGCGGCTCGATGCCGCCAGCCGCCGCAACCTTGCCGAGCGCGAGGCGCTCGCTGAGAGAGGCCGGGCGGACCATGGCCGCACACCGATCCAGCCGCTCGCGCTCATGGCGGCGATCGGCGCCATGCTGCCGCGCGATGCGGTCGTCGTCGAGGAAGCGCTGTCTTCAGGCGGCGGCATGCGCCAGCTCATCCGCTCCGACGATCCGCAGAGCTTCTTCGGCCTGCGCGGCGGCGGCATCGGCTGGGGCCTGCCGGCGGCGATCGGGGTCAAGCTCGCGCTGCCGGATCGCCCCGTCGTCGCGCTGATCGGCGACGGCAGCGCCATGTATACCTGCCAGGCGCTGTGGACCGCGGCGCATCACGGCATCGCCGTCGCCTTCGTGATCCTCAACAACCGCTCCTACCGCATCCTCAAGCAGCGCCTGCACGCGCTGCGTGGCCATGCGGCCCAGACCGACCTCTATGTCGGCATGGAGCTGACCGATCCGCCGATCGACTTCGTCGCCCTCGCGCGCTCGATGGGCGTCGCAGCCGAGCGCGCCGCAACGGTTGCCGAGGCAACCGATCTCCTTGCAACCGCGGTTGCCGGCGAGGCGCCGATGCTGATCGAGGTCGAGCTCGATCGCGCCTTCAAGCCGATGTGATCTGCGCCCACAGGAACGGCTCGAGCCGCCTCGCAGCGAGCGTGACGCCGAGCCCCGGCGCGCTCGGCAAATCCACGAAGCCGTCCTTGATCCGGTCCTCCGGCGAATCCTCGAGCACCTGCACATAGCCCGGACGCTCGGGGAAGTAGGGGTAGATCTCCTGCGTCATGAAGTTCGGGATGCAGGCCGCGATCTGCAGCGACGCGGCGGTCGAGAGCGCGCTGCCGCAGTTATGCGGCGCGACGCGCATGTTGTAGGCCTCGGCCATGGCGGCGATCTTCTTCACCTCCATGATGCCGCCGGTGTTGCCGACGTCCGGCTGCACGATGTCGGCGGCGTGCGGCTCGAGGATCTTGCGAAAGCCGTGGCGCGTGTAGATGCGCTCGCCGACGGCGACCGGGATCGTCACGTGCTCGGCGATCTTCTTCAGCGCGCCGATGTCGAACGGATCGGCCGGCTCCTCGATCCAGGTGATGTCGAGCTCCTCGACGCGGCGGCAGAGCCGGATCGTCTCGTCGGTGGTTAGCCCGCCGGAGAGATCGAGCATGATCTCGACCTTCGGCCCGACCGCTTCGCGCAGCGCCTTGACCTTGTCGAAAGCAAGGTTCGCGAAGCCGCGGTCGACCTGCCGATGCGTCACGTGGCGCAGCCCGCCGCCGTCCCACTCGGCGAGTGGATAGCATTTCAACGCGTCGTAACCGTCGCGCAGCGGGCGCTCCGCCGCCGCCGCGAGCTCGCCCGGCGTGCGCGCGGCGCCGTACCAGCCGTTGGCGTAGACCCGCACCTTGTCGCGCATCCGGCCGCCGAGGAGCTCGTAGACGGGTGCGCCGAGCGCCTTGCCCTTGATGTCCCACAGCGCCGTCTCGATGGCGCTGATGCCGGCGAAGACGATGGCGCCGCCGCCCTTCGCCCAGAAGGAATGGTCGTACATCTCCGACCACAGCGCCTCGATGCGCGACGGGTCGCGGCCGACGATCATGCGCTCGGCGAGATCCTTGACCATCCCGGCAGCCGCCGTCCCGCCGACCCCGTAGGCGATCGCCGCCTCGCCGATCCCGGTCACGCCCTCGTCGGTCACGAGCTCGACGATCACCGGGTGGAGCTTGCCGGCGGTCACGAGGTAGATGTTGGCGCGCTCGATTCTCATCGCTTGGTCTCTGGCGTCGATCGGGGGAGTGTGCTGTGCCGGCTGGGTAAGTACGATGCCGAGGCGCACGGTCAACCGCGATCGAAGCAAAAGGAGGATGCGTGGCGGGGCTGTTCCAGCGGTTGTTCGCCCGGACGGGCGCCGCGGTGCCGTTCACGATCGACGGCGAGCCGGTCGAGGCGCAGGAGGGCGACCTTCTCCTCACCGCGATCCTGCTGCATCGCCCGGCGCTCCGGCGGTTCGAGTTCGGCGAAGGGCATCGCGCCGGCTTCTGCCTGATGGCGGCCTGCCAGGATTGCTGGGTGCGGCTCGCCGACGGGCGGCGCCTGCGCGCCTGCTCGACGCCGGTCGAGCCGGGCATGGCGGTGATGATCGAGGACGACGGCCGTGACTGAGCCGGTCGTCGCGATCGTCGGCGCCGGGCCGGCTGGCGTGCGCGCCGCCGAGACGCTTGCCCGCGGCGGCGTGAGGCCGATCCTGTTCGACGAGGGCGAGCGGCCGGGAGGCCAGATCTACCGCCAGCCGCCGAGGGGCGCAGGACGCGCCGCGGCCGAGCTGTACGGGCTCGAGGCGGCGAAGGCCGCCGCGATCCACCGCGTGCTGCCGGATCTCGCCGACCGGGTCGATTACCGGCCGCAGACGCTCGTCTGGAACGTCTTCCAGAGCCGGCTCGATCTCCTCGGGCCGGATGGCTACGGCGAGCAGCGCTTCGACCGGCTGATCCTGGCGACCGGGGCGATGGATCGGGCGCTCCCCTTCCCGGGCTGGACGCTGCCCGGCGTGTTCACGCTCGGCGGCGCCCAGATCGCCCTCAAGGCGCAGGGCATGTCCATCGGCCGTCGCGTCGCGCTGGTCGGCGCCGGGCCGCTGCTGCCGCTCGTCGCGCATCAATATGCGAAGGCCGGCGCGCGGATCGTCGCCGTGCTCGATGCGACGCCTTTCGCTGCAAAGATCACGCAGCTGCCCGGGATGCTGGCGGAGCCGGCAACGCTCGTGAAGGGCCTGTGGTACACGGCCCGCAACCGTCTGCGCGGACCGAAGGTCCGATACGGCGTCGGCGCCATCCGGGCCGAGGGCCGGACGCAGGTCGAGGCGCTCGTCTATCGCGACGCCTCGGGGACCGAGCACCGCGTCGATTGCGACGCGATCGGCGTTTCATTCGGCCTTCTCAGCGAAACGCAGCTCGCCGATCTTGCCGGCTGCGCCTTCGCCTTCGATTCGCTGACGCGCCAATGGGCGCCGGAGCGCACGCCAGAGGGGCGCTCGTCCGTGCCCGGCATTTATCTGGCGGGCGACGGCGCCGGCATCGGCGGAGCCGATCGGGCGGAGCTGCAGGGCCGGCGCGCGGCGCTTGCGGTGCTCGAGGACCTCGGCCGCGCGATCGACGCCGCCGAGACGGCGGGGCTCGATCGCCGGCTTGCCCGGCAGGCGCGTTTCCGGAACGCGCTCGAGGGCGCCTATCCGTATCCGGCCCACCTCCTCGAGGATGTGGCCGACGAAGAGATGCTCTGCCGCTGCGAGGGCATTTCGGTCGGCGCGCTGAGGGACGCAGCGCTGACAAAGGAAGTTCGCGAGATGAACCGCCTCAAGGCGCTGACCCGCATCGGCATGGGACGTTGCCAGGGGCGGGTCTGCGGCCACGCCGCCGCCGAGCTCCTCGCCCGCGCCTGCGGCATCGACATCGAGAGCGTCGGCCGCCTGCGCGGCCAACCCCCGGTGAAGCCGATCCCGATCCTCGGCGGCGCCCCGTGACCGAGCGTCTGCGCGCCGACGTCGCGATCGTCGGCGGCGGCATCGCCCGCTGCGCCGCCGCGGCCGCGCTGCGGCAGGCGGGGCTCACGGTCGTGCTGCTGGAGAAGGGCCTTTGCGGCGCCGGCGCGAGCGGCGTGAACTTCGGCGGCGTGCGCCAGCAGGGTCGCCATCTCGCCGAGCTGCCGCTGGCGCGCCGGGCGCGCCCGCTGTGGGATCGGATGCGCGAGACCGTCGGCGAGGATGTCGAGTTCGAGGCGACCGGGCATATCAAGCTCGCCCGCTCCGAGGCCGACATGGCCGAACTCGAGCGCTATGCCCGCGACGCCGCGGAATACGGGCTGCGGCTGCAGCTCCTCGGCGCGAACGCGGCCCGGGCCGAGCTGCCCTGGCTCGGCGAGAAGGTGGTCGGAGCCTCGCTCTCTCCCACGGACGGGCAGGCGAACCCGCGCCTCGTCGGGCCGGCTTATGCGCGGCTCGCGCGACGGCGCGGAGCCGACGTGCGCGAGCACGCGGCGGTGATTGCCGCCGAGCGGACGGCGGCCGGTTTCGAGGCCCGCACCGAAAATCTCGTCGTGACGAGCCGCGTCCTCGTCAACTGCGCCGGGATCGGCGCCGGCCGCATCGCCGCCCTCTTCGGCGAGGTCGTACCGCTCGCGCCGCTGGTGCCGAACATGCTCGTGAGCGAGCCCATCCCCTTCTTCGTCAGCCGCTCGATCGGCGTCTGCGGCGGCGACGTCTATGTACGCCAGGTCGCCCGCGGCAACGTCATCTTCGGCGGCGGCCGCGGCTGGGGCGACGCGGAGCTGACCCGCTCGCGCCCCGTCACAGCGCAGTCGCTCGGCGGAATGGCGAGGACCCTCGACCTCGTCCCGGCCCTCAAAGGGGCACATGTGATCCGCACCTGGACCGGCATCGACGGCGAGATGCCGGACGACATCCCGGTGATCGGCCACTCCGCGACGACGCCGGACCTCATCCACGCCTTCGGCTTCTCGGGGCATGGCTTCCAGCTCGGACCCGTCATCGGCGAGATCATCGCCGAGCTCGTCGTCGAAGGCCGCTCCTCCTCGCCGCTCGAACCCTTCCGGATCGGCCGCTTCGCGGGCTGGACGGGTACGCCGGGCGAGCGGACCGGGGGTGTCGAGCATTGATCTCCGAGAAGTTGCTTGGCCGCTGCGCGCGAAGCGTTACGATGGCGGCCAACAGGCACCCTGTTCGAACAAGAGCCAGCAAGGGGAACACCAGGATGAGACCATTTCTTCTCGCCGCCGCGGCGGCTTTCGCGCTCGCCGGTGCGGCAAGAGCCGAGACGACGCTGAACGTCGGCATGTCGGCGGCGGACGTGAACCAGCTCGACCCGCACCGCGCCACGACCACGCAGGACAAGCCGCTGACCGCCTGGGTGTTCAACGGCCTCGTGCGCTTCAAGCCCGGCTCGGCGAGCCTCGAGGGGCTCGAGCCCGACCTCGCCGAGCGCTGGGAAAGCTCGCCCGACAAGACCGACTGGACCTTTCATCTGCGCAAGGGCGTCAAGTTCCACGGCGATTTCGGCGAGCTGACCGCCGACGACGTGGTGTTCTCGCTCAAGCGCGCCGGCGATCAGAAATCGTCCTCGTTCTACGCCGACTACGCCCCGATCGAATCCGTCGAGGCGGTCGATCCCTATACGGTCCGGATCAAGCTGAAGCAGGCGGTGCCGGCCTTCCTCGGGCTCGTCACCAACTACCACGGCGGCTTCGTCCTCAGCCGCAAGGCGGTGGAGAAGTTCGGCGAGAACTTCCGCCTCAATCCGATCGGCACGGGTCCCTTCCAGTTCGAGGCTTACAAGCCGAACGAGAGCGTGACCTTCACGGCCCACAAGGGGTATTTCCGCGGCGCGCCGAAGATCGACCGTATCGTCTACCGGCTGCTCCCGGCGGATTCGGCGCGCGACCTCGCCTTCTCCTCGGGCGAGCTCGACATCGTCTACGGGCGCCAGGACCAGAAATGGGTCGAGCGCATGAAGAAGGAGAAGGGCGTCGAGGTCACGGTGCTGCGGCCGGCCGAGCTCGGCCTCCTGCACCTCAACACCAAGATGAAGCCGCTCGACGACAAGCGCGTGCGCCAGGCGATCGCCCATGCGATCAACCAGAAGCAGATCGTGAGCTTCAAGGGCGACCTCACCGCAGACCCGCCGGTCTCGGTCGTGCCGACCGGCTATCTCGGCACGTCGCAGCCGCCGATGCTGCCGCACGACGTCAACAAGGCGAAGGCGCTCCTCAAGGAGGCCGGGTTCACCGGCCCCGTCGTCGTGAAATCGGTGCAGTCGACCCTGCCGTCGATGCTGAACACGGCGCAGATCCTGCAGAGTCAGCTCAAGCAGGCCGGGCTCGACCTGCAGCTCGAGGTCGTCGACCACCAGACCTTCCACGCCAACATCCGCAAGGACCTCAGCGGCGCGACCTACTACACGGCCGCGCGCTTCCCCGTCGCCGACGTCTATCTGACGCAGTTCTTCCACTCGCGCTCGATCGTCGGCACGCCGACCGCGGTGACGAACTTCTCGCACTGCGACGTCGCCGACAAGGAGATCGAGGCGGCCCGCACCGAGCCGGATCTCGCCAAGCAGAAGGAGCTCTGGGCGACGGCGCAGAAGAAGATCGTCGAGGAGGTCTGCGCCGTGCCGCTGTTCGAGCAG
>DAINQO010000104.1:0-11348 GCA_036742625.1 Microvirga sp. | reverse complement strand
AGCACCTCGATCTTGAGGTCGCCGCCGGTCATGTCGTTGACCTTCTTGGCGAAGTCCAGCGCGTATTCGTGGAAGATGTCCTTCGACGGCCAGGTGCTCTGCCAGCGCATGCTGACCGGGCCCTGGGCGTTGACGACGCTCGGCGCGGCAACGGTCGCGGCGGCCGCAACGGCCGCCCCGCTCAGGAACTTGCGGCGCGAGGTGCTGTCCCCGGCCGATGTCTTGGCTTTTGTCATCGGTTTCCTCCCACTGTGCGGGACGTTATCGCCAATCCCGCGTCAGAGGGTTGTAGGTAACGACGGTGTGTCGACAAAATGCAAGAGGCGTCCGCGCAAAAAGTTCGGGGCGGTTGAGGTCCGGCACGGACCGCTCCTCGGACACATCCCCGTGAACGCGGCCGCAACCGGGCCGGGATGACGCTCTGGCCCCGGCCTCCCGCGGCCCGGTTGCGTCGCGGCGGAACTCGTTTATGGACCTTCGATTCGGGCAAGCCGCCGGCCCTGGCCGGGCCCTTGCTCCCGCCGAACGGAGACCCTCTTGATCGCCGAACAGGACAGGTTGCGGATCCTTGCGATCCTCGCCGCGGTGTTTGCCGCCATAGCCTTCGCGGTCGGCGAGCTCGCGGGGCTCCCGGGAACGGTCGGGCTTGCCAGCACGGGATTGGTTCTCGCGGGGGCGATGTGGCAGGCGCGGCGGATCTCGAGCTTCCTGCGCGTTTTCCTCACCGTCTTCGTCCTCGAATACGTCGTCTTCGGCGCCATGGTGCTCGTCAGTGGCATCGGCTGGTGGCCGGGCTTTCTCGCCGGCCTCTTGCCGCCGGCGAGCTTGCCGGTGACGGTCGCGATCTTCGGCATTCTCGTCGTCGCGGTGTCCTACATCCCGGTGATCCGCACCATCACCGGAATCGCCGACCGCTATTTCGACACCGAGGCTTCGACCACCGCCCGCGTCGGTTCGCTTGTCGCCTGGAGCGGCCACGAGCGGCGCCTCGCCAAGGCCGCGGTGGTGTTTCTCGTCCTCGTCAACCAGGCCCAGGTCGGCATCAGCGTGCGCCTGAACTTCTTCAGCCGGGACTGGTTCAACGCCATCCAGAACAAGGACGAGGCGGCCTTCTGGTCGCTGCTCTTCACCGTCTTCCTGTTCTGGGCCTTCGTCCTCATCGCCAGCAACGTCATCGAGTATCTCGTCCAGTCAGCTTTCCTGATCCGCTGGCGGCGCTGGCTGACCGGGCAGTACATCGGCGAGTGGCTCGGCGAGGGGACGCACTACCGCATGGGCCTGCGCGGCGCCGCCGCCGACAACCCCGACCAGCGAATCGCCGAGGACATCAAGCAGTTCACCGACACCACCTATTCCTTCTCGATCCAGCTGCTCAGCCAGATTTCGACCCTGGTGTCGTTCTCGATCATCCTCTGGGGCATCTCGTCGGATTTCGCCTTTCCCGGGACGAACATCGTCGTGCCCGGCCTCCTGTTCTGGTTCGCGCTCGTCTACGCGGTGTTCGGCACCGGCGTGACGCATCTCATCGGCCGGCCGCTGATCCCGCTGTTCTTCAACCAGCAGCGCTACGAGGCGGATTTCCGCTTCTCGCTCGCGCGCCTGCGCGAATACGCTGAGCAGGTCGCGCTGCTCGAGGGCGAGCCGACGGAGCGCCGTCTGCTGCTCGGCCGTTTCGGCACGCTGGTCGAGAACTTCTGGCGCATCGTGAACCGGCGCAAGCTGCTCATGATCTTCACCTCGTTCTACGGCCAGCTCAGCGTCGTCATCCCCTATGTCGTCGCGGCGCCGTTCTACTTCCTCGGCAAGGTTCAGCTCGGCACGCTGACCCAGACGGCCGGCGCCTTCGCGCGCGTCGAGGCGGCGCTGTCCTTCTTCGTCGACCGCTACGTCACTCTTGCCGACTACAAGGCGGTCGTGGACCGCCTTTCGACCTTCGACCAGGCGATCGCGGCCGGGCGCGCGCTCGGGCGCGAGGCCGGCATCCGGCTCGCCGAGCACGCGCGCGACACGGTCGAGGTGCGCGACCTTGCCCTCGCGCTGCCGGACGGGCGCGGCATCGTCGCCGCCTCCGGGCTCGCCTTCCGCCCCGGCGAGAGCGCGCTCGTGACCGGGCCCTCGGGATCGGGCAAGTCGACGCTGTTTCGCGCCATCGCCGGCATCTGGCCGTTCGGCGAGGGCGCCATCCTGACGCCCGCCGGGGCCCGCATGATGCTCCTGCCGCAGCGGCCCTACATCCCGATGGGAACGCTGATCAACGCCGTCGTCTATCCCTCGAGCCCCGACGCCTACGATCGTGGCGCCGTCGCCGAGGCCTTGCGCGCCGCCGGGATGGGCGCCTTCGTCGATCGCCTCGACGAGGAGCGGGCCTGGGCCCAGACCCTGTCGATGGGCGAGCAGCAGCGGGTCGCGGTGGCGCGCGCGCTCCTGGCGAAGCCGGATTGGCTGTTCCTCGACGAGGCGACGGCGGCGCTCGACGAGCCGACCGAGGAAGCGATCTACCGCATGCTGATGGAGCGTCTGCCGGATACGACGGTCGTCTCGATCGGGCACCGTTCGACGCTCGTCGGCTTCCACGACCGGCGCATCGACATGCGGCCCGCCGCCGGCGGCCTTTTCGCCCCGACCGACGCGCGGGCGCCGGCCGCGGCCGAATAGGCCGCGGGCTTAGATCGAGCGCTCGAACTTCAGCTCGCCGTTCTGGGTCTTGACGACGAGGGTGCCGAGCACGAAATCCCACTCGATCGAGGTGCGAAGCGCGATCAAGAAGTTGTTCTCCTGATCGGTGATCGCCTTTTCGCAGCTCTTGCGCGGCGTCGGCAGCGCGAACGGTCCGACCGCGAATTTCTGCTGCCGCAGCGGATAGGCCGTCGCCGCGAAGGTGTTGCAGCCGCCGAAGCCGCGCATGCGGAACTGCTCGTCGAGGATGAAGGTCGGCCGCTCGCCCGAGAACGCCTTGCCGTTGAGCGACACCGCCGTCCAGGAGACCTTGGTCGGAAAGGTCTTGTCCTGCTTCGGCGGCGGGCGCTCGTAGCCCGGCGTGCCCTTCTGCCCGTCGTCGCCGCGGCGGCGGCTCTGGGCCTCGGCTGCGCCCGCGGCGGCGGCGACCAGCAACAAACCGATCCCGAAGACTCTCATGGCGGGACCTATCCTCCTCGCGAAATCGCGCGGACCATAAGGGCGCGGCGCGCGCCGATCAACGGCATCGCGAGCCTCGATGCACCGCTCTTGCCCGTTTCAGGGCAGCCGCGCGAACAGCCGGTCGGGAAGCGGATTGCCGGGCCGGAAGACGTAGTCGACGGCGCCGACCGTGACGTCGCGGGCGCCTGCGGCGACGAGCGCCTCGACGACCTCGAAAACACGCTCCTTCGGACAGCGGAGCACGAGCTCGACCCCGCGCGCCGCGCCATAGGGCAGGGTCGCGAGGCGGGCGAAATCCTGGAGGTTCAGCGGCCGGTCGGGGTCCATGGCGGCGCGGATCTCGCGCGTCGTGCGGGCCTCCTCCTCGGCGGCGATGCGGGTCAACAGGGTTCTGGCCGCGGATCGCGCGCGGCCGCCCCATTCGGCGCCGATCGAGGCGACGAGGTTCGCCTCGGAGCGCAGGATCACCCCGTCGTCGAGCACCTTCAGGGCATTCGCGGCAAGAGTCGCTCCCGTGGTCGTGATGTCGACGATGATCTCGGCAGCGCCCGCCGCCGGCGCCCCTTCGGTCGCCCCGAGGCTCTCGACGATGCGGTAGTCGGCGACGCCGCGCTCGGCGAAGAAGCGGCGGGTCAGGTTCACGTATTTCGTCGCGACCCGCATCTTCAAGGCGTGCCGGGCGCGCAGATCGGCCGCGACCTCCTCGAGGTCGGCCATCGTGCGCACGTCGATCCAGGCTTGCGGCACGCAGACGACGACGTTCGCCTGGCCGAAGCCGAGCGGCGTCAGAAGCTCGACGCGCTCCGCGGCATCGGCGATGCCCTCGCGGACGAGGTCCTCGCCGGTGACGCCGAGATGGGCGCCGCCGGCCGCGAGCTTCGACACGATCTCGGAGGCGGAGAGGAACAGCACCTCGACGTCCGGCACGCCCGAGATGGCGCCACGGTATTCGCGGACGCCGCGGCCTTGCGACAGGACGAGCCCCGCCCGCGCGAAGAACGCCGCGGCGTTCTCCTGCAGGCGGCCCTTCGAGGGCACCGCAAGGATGAGCGGCCCGCCGCTCATGGCGCCGATCCGATACGCTCGATCCAGATCGAGCAGCCGACGGCCGGGACCGGTTCGGTCGCGCCGAGGTGTTGCAGCAGGCGGTCATAGCGGCCGCCGCCGACGACCGGCTTGCCGTCCGGGCGCCGCGGATCCGCGGCTTCGAAGATGAAGCCGGTGTAGTAGTCGAGGCTGCGCGCGAAGTCGGCCGCGAAGCGGAAGCTCGCGATGTCGAGGCCGCGCACCGCCATGAACCCGGTGCGCTCCTCAAGCCCGTCGATCGCTCGCTCGATGTCGAGCCCGGCGTCGCGGGCGAGCGACCGGATCGCCGCCGCCGCAGCGTCCGGGTCGCCGGCGATGGCAAGGTAGCGGGCGAGTACGGCGCAGGTCTCGTCGGGCAGGGTGCCCGAGCGGTTCGCGGCCCGGGCGAGAAAGCGCTCCGCGATCTCGCCGGCGCTGCGGCCGCCGACCGTCGAAATCCCGGCGATGGCGAGGATGTCCTCGACGAAGGCCCGCGCCGCCTGCGGTGCCTGGCCCTCGATCGCGGCGAGGAGGCCGGCATGCTCGCCGATGCCCTGTCCGCCGGGCTCGGCGAGGCCTTCGAGACGGCGACCGGACACGATGGCGCGCATGACCCGGCGCTTTGCCGCCGCGCCGACCGCGAGCGCCTCGAGGAGCGTCTCGAGGAGGCCCATGTCGCCGAGCTTCACGGCCAGCGGCGGGGCGCCGAGCGCCGCGAGGCCATCGAGCGCCAGCGCCACGACCTCGGCATCTGCCGCGGCAGCGTCGCGGCGGCCGATCGACTCGATGCCGGCATGCAGGAACTCGCCGGTCTCGCCAGTGCGCAGCCGGAACACCGGGCCGAGATAGCTGTAGCTCGCAGGCGCCGCGCCGACGCGGTCGAGATGCCAGCGGCAGACCGGGATGGTGTATTCGGGGCGAAGGCAGAGCTCGCGGCCGGCCGCGTCCTGCGTCACGAACATCCGGCGCCGGATATCCTCGCCGGAGAGGTCGATGAAGATGTCGGCGGGTTGCAGCACGGGCGGCTCGAGGCGCGCGTAACCTTCGCGCTCGAAGAGCGCGATCAACGCGTCGCTCGCGGCGGCTGCGGTCATGCTCCACCCGGATTCCCGGGCGTGTCTAACAACGCGCGCGGCGCGGCGCGACGTTTTTCCGGCGAGACGGTGAATGCTTCCGCGGCCGGGAGGCGGCCGGCCCGCGGAAACGGCGCCGCGGAGCCGGCTTTCCGACCGGCGCCCTGGGAGTGTCAGTGGTCGCGGCGCTGGTCCGGCGTATCCTTGCGCTTCTTGCGGCCGTTGCCCGGAATGGCGGCATCCTCTCCGGCGCGTTTGCCCTGCCGGTCGTCGTTCTCGCCCGACATGGCCGAGGGCAGGATGCGGCGGGCGGCGCCGGCGACGACTTCGGCAACGGCGCCGGTCGCGGTCTGGCCGAGCTCCTTGGCGCCCGACGCGGCCGCAGCGCCGGCCCCGGCGACGGCTTCGCGGGTCTTCTTGTTGCCCGCCAGCACTCCGGCGACCGCGATCAGAGCATCGGCGACGAGCTCGCGGGCCATCGGCGAGGTTACGAGGGAGGCGAGCATGTCGCCGGCGCTGCGCACCTCCTTCGGCACTTTCGTGCCGCCGATCTTCTTCGGCATCTTCGCCGACTTGCCCTTGGACGCCTTCTTCTTGGCCATGGCTGCACCTGGTGGATTTGGGAGGACGAAGGGGAAACGGCGGCCGAGCTTGGCGGTTCCGCGGCCGGCCATGAGCCCGCACGAAACACCCTGGAAACATCGTGGCGCTATGCGGCCATCGGAGCGGCACCGAGGACTCGCCATGCAACATCATCCCCTGCGCCTCTCGCCCGGCCAAGGCCGCGGCTTTCCCGCGTTCAGCGCGCTCCACCGCGAGCCGGGAAGCGCGGGGCGCGGCGCGTGGAGCGTCTCGCACCGTGGTCCGGAAGGCATCCTGCTCGAGGTCCGGTCCGGCGGACTCCTCGAGCCGTCGCTGCGGCTTGACGCGGCTGCGGCGCGAAGGCTTGCGGGCGAGCTCCTGGCGCTCGCCGGAGCGATCGACGGGAGCGCGTCCGACTGAAGCCGTGCGCCGGGGACCTAATCCTCGAGACCGACGTCGGCGCCCTTCGAACGGGCAGCGCCGAGACCCTTGCCGGCACGGGCCGGACGCTTCGGCGGCTTCGCGCCGCCGGTGGAGGCGGTCGAGCGCACGCCGCTCTTCTTCGATTCCGGAATGCCGGAGATCAGCTCGCCTTTCGGCACCGAGACGACATTGCCCGGCGCCGGCACGCGTTGCCGGGCGCCGCCGGTGCGCTTGTCCATGTTGCGAGGCTCGATCGCTCCGGCGCCGTCCGTCTTGGCGGCGGGCGGCGTCGGCCGGCGTCTTGCGGTCGTCGGGACACTGTCGGCGATCTCGGCGTTCGACTTCGCGCGCCGTAAGACCGTCTCGGGGCCCGCCGGCAACCGCTCGACCGCATCGGCGCGATGATGCCGCGACGGGCGCACGCCGGCGACCTTGATCGCGGCATCGATCTTCTTCGAGATCGACATGACGCCGGTGCCCTTCTCGGCGCCGCGGCGCTGATCGGCGAGGGCGCTGCGGGAGTTCGGGCGCGTCGGGATCGGGTCGTCGGCATGGCCGCCGGCCGCGGCGTGGTTGAACTCGATCTCGTTGACGAAATCGCGGCGGTGGCCCTCGCCCTGAATACGCTGCCGCTCGGCCTTCTTGGTGTGCTGCTTCAGCGCCTGCTTCTCGGCGCGACTGCGCTCTATGCCGCGCGACGCCATCCTTGCCTCCTGGAACGCTTGTCGATGATCGTTTCGGACCAATGCCGCTCAGGCAATGGCGGTTCCGCAGGCGGGCCGGACGCGCAAACGCAAAAAACCCGCCGACGAGGTCGGCGGGTGTTCGGCAGGCAAGGGGATGCGGGCGATCGGCCCGCGCCGTCACATCTTCTTCGACTTCTTCTTCATCGCCTTCTTTTTCGTCGGCTTCATGGGGTCGGCTGCCATCGGCGCGCTACCCGGCCCGCCGCGGGACACCGCCGGGCCGCCGGAGCTTTGGCCCGTCGACGATTGCTGGGCGAACGCCGGGGCGGCGGCGAGCAGCATCGCGGCCGAGGCAAGCAACAGGACCTTCTTCATCATGAACTCCTGGATGCGGGCAGTGCAGCGGCCTGCCCCTGGCTTCCTCCCGAGATTGCGCCCGGATGCTGCGTAGGCACGAACGTTTACGCCACAGCCGAGGTTCCTTGCGCCGCGCCGCACAAGTCGGCGTGAGGCTAGGGCTTCTCCCGGATCGCTCGCCCGACCTCGAGCGAGGCGCTGCGGACCTCGGTGTCCGAGAGGCTGCCGGCGGTGCCGGCGTCGATCGCGTCCGCGATGGCCGGCAGGTCCGGGTCCTCGCCGAGCCCCTTGAGGAGATCGAGGATCCGCATCGCCTTGTCGGCGCTTTCCGGGCTCGCGCGGGCGATCTCCTCGGCGAGCGCAGCGATCGCCTCGATCGTCGCCTGACCGTCCCGCGCCGGCATGAGCGGTCCTCCGAACCGCCGCCGACACGAGAAGCCGCGCGGCGGCACACCGCCTCAACGGCAGCGGTGCGCGTGCGTTCCGGCCGGCACCACGCAAAAGCCGCCATCGCTGGCGAGGGTCGATGCCGATGACCCTCGACCCGGCCACAAACCCGAGCCCGCAGGCCCGTCCCCCGAGCCTCGCGCGCCGGGTCCTGACGCTGCCGCTCGTCGTGCTCGCGACGCTCCTCGTCCTCGTCGACGACCTGTTCCGCTCGATCGTGAAGCCGGCGGCGGCCTGGCTTGCCGGGCTCAAGCCCTTCCGCCGCCTCGAGGCGCTCATCGCCAGCCTGCCGCCCTATCCGACGCTCGCCCTGTTCCTGATCCCGATGGCGGTCATCTGGCCGATCAAGCTCTATGCGCTCTATCTCATCGGGCTCGGCCATGTCGGCCAGGGCACGGCGGCCTTCGTCGTCGCCAAGGTCGTCGGCGTCGGGCTCGCCGAGCGGCTCTTCGCGATCAGCCGCGACAAGCTCCTCTCGATCGGCTGGTTCGCGAAGGCGTACTACGCCGTCATCCGCATCCGCGACCGCGTGCATCTCTATCTGAAGGGCACCGTCTGGTGGCCGGCGCTCGTCGCCTTCTTGGCGCGGGCCCGCAACGGCTGGCGCAGGCTCAGGGCGACGACCGGCGCGCTCCTGCGCCGGCTCGCTCCGCGTTCCCTCGTCGCCGCAGTCCGGCGGCTGATCGAAAGCCGCCGCCCGTCGGCGTCGTGAGGGCTATTCCTTCGACATGATCTTCTCGGCCGCGGTCAACAGGCTGATCGTCGGGTTCTGGGCGCAATAGGCGCCGAGCTTCTGCCCGTCGGTCGCCATCTTGTCGAAATCGATCACCGCGTCGTCGTCCTCGCCGGTGTAATAGCCGCTCAGCCACATCAAGAGATTGCCGATCGTATCCTTCGGGCTCTTGACGAAGTCCTCGCATTTGATCGTCGCGACGTCGAGCTTCTGGGCCGAAGCGGGCGTGGCGCTCATGAACGCAAAAAGCACGAGGGCGAGGGCGGTGCGCATGTCAGGTCTCCGGTGGGGTGCTCCCCGCCCATCGTAGACGCCGCCGGCGGACTTGGCCACGCCGGACGTCGGGCGGTCGCAGGCGCGGTTAACGCGCCTCGCGCCGGAAGCGATCGCCAAGGCCGTTCGCCACGAGGTGCGCGAGGCGGGCCGGCGCCAGGGAGAAAGGCACCGTACCTATTCCAATGCACATGCCAGGCCGACGCCGCGATCCCGTGCCAGCTCATAGGCGCGCGACGCGGCAGCGACGTCCTGAATGCCGGTCCCGGTGCTGTCGAAGATCGTGATCTCCTGGGCTTCCCGGCGCCCCGGCTTGTCGCCCGTCACGAGGGCGCCGAGCTCCGCATGGACGTCTGCGGTCGACATCGTACCGGCCGCAATGGCGTGGTGGAGATCGCCCATGAACGACGCCTGCTCGAGCACGTCGACCACCACGGTGGCGTTCGCCATGAGCTCAGGCTTGAGCTCGCTCTTTGCCGGGTTGTCCGCCCCGACGGCGGCGACGAAGGTGCCCGGACGGACGTGTTCCTGGCCGAGGAACGGCTCGCGCGCGGTCGTGCAGGTCACGATGGCGTCGCTGGCGCGGGTCGCCGCGCCGAGATCGTCGACGGCTTGAATCGCGATGCCTGTCTCAGCGCTCATCCGGCGGGCGAAGGCGCGCGCCGCCTCCGCATCGCCGTCCCAGGCGAAGGCGGTCCGAAGATTGCAGGCATGCAGCAACGCCGTGAGCTGGATGCGGCCCTGCTCGCCGCAGCCGCAGATCGTCGCTGTTGTCGCGTCCTTGCGGGCGAGGTAGCGGGCCGCGACTGCCGTCGCGGCGCCGGTGCGCTGAAGCGTGATCTCCGCCGAATCGAGCAAAGCCAAGGCGCGCCCGTTGCTCGCGTCCGCGAGATAGACCGCGCCCTGGATCGTCGGCAGCCCGTGGCGGGCTTTGTTCAAAGGGAAGTTGCCGTTGATCTTCACCGCCACGTAGCCGGCTCCGCGCGGCAGCGCGCCGGCTTTGATATGGAAGGTGCCGTGCTGCGCCGGGATTTCGGTCGGGATCGGCGATTGGCACCCGCCCCGCGCGAGCAAGCGAAAGGCCTCCGCGACGGCTTCGACGTAGTCGTCGAAGCGCATCAACGCCCGAAGATCGCTCCGGGACAGGATCAGAAGATCGCTCATGGCCGCCTAGGTCTCGGCGGCCTCTCTCTGGCCATTCCCTGCTGTCGCCCCAGCAACGGGCAACGCGGCGTCGAAGAGCCGCGTCGGGCCTTGGGCGGCTTTCCACCCGAAGTGGCCCCCGGCCATGTAGCGGGCGTCGAAACCGGCCTTGCGCAAGGTCGCGGCGGTCTCGCAGCCGATGTGGAATCCGTACACGCAGAACGTAACGACGGGCGCGCTCTTCGAGAGTTCGCCGATCCATTCGTCGAGGCGCTCGGGGTCGCGCCAGACCGCTCCCTCCATGATCTCCTGCGCCCGGCTGCTGTAGTGCCGCGGACGCGTGTCGATGATCTGGACCGGGGTCCCGGAGGCGAGCATTGCCTTGACGTCCTCGACCGTCACCGCCGGCAGGTCGGCAAACTGCTTCTGCTCGAGAGGCCGCGGCGGCGCGACCTTCGCCGCGTCGTCGTATCTCGCCGTCACGGCGCTCCAATCGATGTTGCGCATGAAGGCGGCGACGTAGGCGGTCGCGTTGGCGCCGAACTCCAGGTGATAGGCATGCTCGTACATGTCGAGCGCGAGGATCGGGATCCCGCCCGCGATGGTCTGGCCGTGATCCGATCCGGCATGGTTGACGAGGCGGCGATCGCGCGGGACGTAGCTGAGAAGCACCCATCCGGAGCCGCCGGCGAGGCTCTGGGCCAGTGCCGCGAACTCCCGGCGCCAGCGGTCGACGGATCCGAAATCCCGCACCATCGCCGCCGCCATCGTCTCCGGGACGGCTCTGCCGTCGCCGCCGAGGCTTGCGAAGTAAAGCTCGTGCAGCAGCGTCGAATTGAGCGCGGCGAGCTCGTCGCGCTTGAGACGGCTAATCACGTCAGGCGGCGTCGACGCCGGATCGAGCGCCGCGAGTTCCTGCGCGAGCGCATTCAGGCGGGCGACGGCGCCGCCGTAGTTGTGCTCGTAATGGCTCTCGATCAGCCGAGGCGGGATGCCGTTGAGCGTCCACGGACGGCAGAAGAGCGGGGCGACGGAATAGCGGTTGGAAGCGGGCGAGGCCATGAGCGTGCGTCCTTGCAGGAGAGCGGGACGCGATGCTTCGGCATGTCGCCTCATGGGGGGATCGCTGCCCCCATCTCGTTCATGTAGCGCAGTGCGGCGAAGCCTTGTCAAGCCGACCCGTCGCGATCGGCCAGCTCGGCCCCCGGCTGGCAAGCTGACGTGAAGCTGCCGCAGAGGCAGGTGAGGAAAACCAAGTTGATCGCGGATTTGCGGGCGGGATAGTTTTCGTTCCGGCAGCTCCCGCCTCGGACACGGAGGGTATCATGGCCGCATTCGTCGTCTCCGACCGCCGTACCAGCGGTGTCAGCCTCGCGGCGGGCGATTCGCTCTGGCTCACGGCTGGCGGTGCTATCAGCACGTTCGGAC
>DAINQO010000103.1:0-11354 GCA_036742625.1 Microvirga sp. | reverse complement strand
GATAAAGGCAGGCGAGCCCGAATAGGACGCCGAGCAGCAGGATCGGCCAGCGCAGGATCGAAAGCAGCGACTCGACTAGCTTGCCGAACGAGAACAGCTTCAGCACCACAATGGATTGCATTATTCTCCCTTGAACGTCCGAGCGGGTCATTCAGCGCTGTCGAAACCGCCTCGGCGTGCGGCTGGTTATCTGTCTGGTCTGCTCCCCAAGGGCGTTGCGCGGTCTATCACGGTCGAGGTCCGCAACGAGCATGGCCAGCGCGTCGTTACGGCGACGGTGTCGCTCGCCGTGGACCAGGTTGATCCCCAGCCGCTGCCGCCGTCCGATAACGCTCGCTGATTGTTTCGTTCGGAACCAAACCTCTGGCAGCGGGTTAGACCCCGCCAGCTAGTTGCGTTGTGCCCCCTCGCGATTGCCGGCAAAGGCCCCGTTAGTTCCCAGGAACGGCTGACGGGGCCTTTTGTTTAACTCGAATCAGCGAACTAAAAGGCGGGCGGTTCTCAAGTCCAGCGTGACGCCCTAACCCTTTTTCTTTGCGGGCTTGGCGGCGGGCTTTGACTCGCGCCGGCCCGGCCTCGACTCGGCTTCGCGGCGGCACATTGCCGAACGGATCTCCAGTCACCCGGTTATCCCGCGGGTCGAGAGCATCGATGATTTTGAGCCCGAGCTGATCCTGAATGACGCGTCCACACATGTCGTGCATGTAGGCGTTGAGCTTGCCGGGCGAAAGCGCCGTGGGCCACCCCGGTTAGGCGAGCAACGAGGTTGCTGTGGTCTCACCCCCATCTTCGCTTGAAACGCCTTCGATTGGCTCGATAGAGGTCGCTGACCGAGTTCGCGATCGGAACCCTCCCGCAGAAACCTGAGTTGAAGGTGCTCGCGGAGGAACTTGCGTATGGAAGGCTGGACGCTCACTGCTCTGGGCTTTGTCGCGGGCACATGCACGACGTTCAGCCTAGTTCCCCAGGTGCTCAAGGCATGGCGCTCGGCTGACCGGGAGGCGATCTCGAAGCGGACCTACGGCGGAGAGTTGATCACGCGTGTCCTGATGCGGCGGAGGACGCGTTCACTCGCGTGCCATTGCGAGCTCGCCATTTTAGCCTAGGCTCACTCCCGGGGGTGAAGATCGCTCGCCCAGCGCCGAGCGCGGCGAGTCCGGCGCCCTCAAGTGATCCGGCCCCGGCCCCCTGAAGCAACTTTGTCCTGGCGCAGACAAGCAGGGTCGAGTCTGGCGGGTGTACGCGTGGAGGCGCGTCCTGACACAAAGCGTGGCACTTGCCACGCTCTTCGACTCGTGGCATAACGGAACGCACCGTGGTACATGCCACGGTTATGGAAGAGCTTCACCTTAGAATGACAACCTTCACGCCCAGCGAGGTTCATAAAATCACCGGTGTGTCACCGGTTACGCAACGGGATTGGCGCCGCCGGGGACTCATCGAAACCTGGGCGAGCGATAGCTGGACGCGCATCACCACAGACGATGTGATCCAGCTGCTCACGATGCGAGTTCTGAGCATCCGAAAAATTCCGCCGTCGTTCGCCAGACAGCTCGGGCGGATGGTAGTTCTTCCGGTTCTGAAGCGACTAGTCGCGGACGCGTACCCGAACAGGTCAGTAGAGATCGAAGAAACTGCGTCTGCCTTGCTCTGGATCAAGAGCCTGCTTGAGCAAGCTGCTCGCGAGCGCGGCTTAGAAGCGATTGAGCCGCCTTTGACGGGGAACCTGGCCTTCCATTCCGGTAGCGCAAGCGTTGACCCGCGATACCTTATCTATGCCGAGGCAGAAGCGGATGCCTATCAAATGCACACCACCAACAGCCTTGAGGAATTCACAGCCGCGGCGGCCTCCCGGAGACAGCAAGCCGGGAAGGGACCTCCGCGCTACTTCATGTACATCGTCGTGGATATCTCAAATCTTGTTCAGCAATTGCTTCAGAATAGAACCAAACCTTATTTTGAAATCCTCCCCATGCCCTCTTATAGCGACAGACCGGCAAGCAGAAAGCAATTATATGCCCAGAGTAAAGGGCGGGCGCGCAAGGAGGGATGATGTCAAGCGCCACTCTTCAGGTCACGATCGTGCCCAAGCGGATGCTCACAAAATATGAGAGCGCACACCATTGTGGGCGCTCTTTGAAGCGCTTCGATATCGAGTGTCCGGTGATCCCTGTGCGTTTCGCGAACGGGGATCTCCGGTACGACGTACAAGACCTGGATCGCTGGTTAGACACCTTCAAGCCGATCGAGAATGACGTCGATGCCATCGTGCGGAGGCTCGGATGAGTAGGGTGCGGGTGAGCGGCTTCCAGATCTTCAAAGACCGTCACGGAAAGCCGCGCTGCTATCACCGTAAGACGCGCATCGCCGTTGATCTGATGAAAGCTCCGTTGGGCTCGGCCGAGTTCTTCGCCGAATGCGCACGCATTGCGGCACGCACGAAGGTCGCACAGCAAAAGCCTGGTACGCTCGGGCTTGTCATTGCGGCATACCGCGCACACCCGGCCTTCACAGACCTCGCAGCGCGCACTCGCTCGGACTACCAGAAGGTCTTCGACTACCTGAAACCGATTGCCGACACCCCCCTGGCCCGCTTCGATAGACCCCTCGTGGTCCGCATCCGCGACAAGGCCGCCGCAAGCAAGGGCCGCAAGTTTGGCAATGACGTGAAGGCTCGACTTTCGGGACTGTTTTCGTGGGGGTCGGAGCGCGGATTTATCACGTCCAATGTCGCTGCTGGCATCAAGGATATCAGGCGGAAAAAGGGGGTGCCGGATGCCAATAGGCCGTGGAGCGACGAAGAGCGAGAGGCCGTGGTCGGGGCCATGCCGGCTCACATGTTGCCCGCACTCGCCTTGATGATGTTCACGGGCCTCGGCCCAAAGGACGTCCTAACGTTGCCGCGCAACTTCCATCGACCCGGCGAGATCGCGACGAAGCGGGCAAAGACGGGAGAGCCTGTGTTCTGGCCCGTGCCGGCTCCGCTTTCGGCCATCCTGGACGCGGCGCCTCGCCATAACGCCACGACGCTTTGCGCCAATTCGGAAGGCTTACCATGGACGGACAGCGGGTTCCGCGCCTCGTGGCGGCCCATTCGGTTGCGCCTTGAGGCCGAGGGCCGGATTGGGCGTGGGCTGACGCTTTATGGCCTGCGGCATACGGTGGCGGTCATTTTGCGCGAGGCGGGGCACGACGAGCGGACCATCGCCGATGCACTCGGCCAGAAAACAATCGAGATGGCTCGTCACTACGCGAAGGGTGCGGACCTCGCCCCGAAGATGCGCGGAGTCGTAAGAAGCTTCGAGGCCGAGCTGAACAGACGGAGCACAAAGGTTGTCAAACCGGGTGCGTGAAGGTGTCAAACCTTATGGCCGACGGCCACCGAGCAGGGAAAAACAATGAACACGTTCAGGCACATAGTTGGCGGTCCCGGGAGGACTCGAACCTCCGACCAACGGTTTAGGAAACCGCTGCTCTGTCCTGCTGAGCTACGGGACCCGCGTCGCGCCAGCCCGCGTGACGGCGAGGCCGGTTTGACGGCCCATGACGGGCCGATCCAGATCAGTATCATATGGGCCTCAGGCGTAAACCTTGCGAGGCCGGCGGGATGAGGCGAGGGCTTGTGGCTGCGGCGATCGCGGGCGGCTTTGCGGCAGCTCCGGGTTCGGCACAGGACCGGCCGGCGGCGCCCGCGGCCGCTCCGGCCTGCGAGACGCGACGCGTCGAGGATCGGATCGCGTCGGTGACCGAGCCCGGCGAAATACGGCTCGCCTCCGGTCAGACCGTCAAGCTTTCGGGCTTGCGCCTGCCCGACGACGAGCCGCAGGCCAAGGCCGCCCATGCGCTCCTCGCGTCGTTCGGGGACGCTCCGCTCGCGGTCGGCGCGACGGCGAGCGCGCCCGACCGCTGGGGGAGGCTTGCCGCCGTCGTGACCGCAACCACGGACGCCGGGCCGGTCGACCTCAACCGGGCGCTTGTCGCTGCCGGCCTCGCCCTCGTCGACGCCGGCGAGGCCGACCGGCTGTGCCAGGGCGGGCTTCTCGCCGCCGAGGGTCGGGCGCGGGACTGGGGCCTTGGTCTCTGGCGCCTCGAGCGCTATAAGCCGGTGGCTGCGGACGATCTCGAACGGCTGAAGGGGCTCGTCGGCCAATTCGCCCTCATCGAGGGCCGGGTACGCTCGGTCGGCGAGCGGCAGCAGCGCACCTACCTCAATTTCGGAGCCGATTGGAACACCGACCTGACCATCACAATTCCGAAACGAACCTGGCAGACCATGCGCGACCGCGGCGTCACCGCAGCCCATCTGCGAGGCCGCCGGGTGCGGGCCCGGGGCATGGTCGAGGAGTGGCGGGGTCCGGCGATCACCATCATGGCGCCTGAAATGCTCGAAATCCTCGACGGCGAATCACCGCGGCGGCCATGACCAACGCCACCATCGCAAGCTTCAGACGCGTGTCGGCCGCCGCCGCGTTCGCGCTCGTCCTCGGGGCGTGCGCGGCGGACCAGACGAGCTCGCTCCTGCAGCCGACGACGCCGCTGCCGGCCGGCGCGCCGCGGCTCGCCGGCGACGAGCGCGCCAACGAGCGCGAGCATGCCCGCCTCGTTGCGGCCTTCGGCGGCGAATACCGTGCGCCGGACGCGAAGCGGCTCCTCGGCGAGGTCACGGCCCGTCTCGTCGCCGCGACCGAGCGGCCGGACGAGCGCTACGAGATCACCATCCTGGATTCGCCCGCCGTCAACGCCTTCGCGCTGCCCTCGGGCCGGCTCTACGTCACCCGCGGGCTCCTCGCGCTCGCGAACGACACCTCCGAGATCGCCGCCGTGCTTGCGCACGAGATCGCCCATGTGACGCTGCGGCACGCAAACGCCCGTAGCGAGCTCGCGCTGCGCTCGCAGCTCGTGAGCCGGGTGGTGAGCGACGTCTTGAACGACCCCGCCGCCGGCGCGACGCTGCTCGACCAGTCGCGCGTCCGCATCGCCGGCTTCTCACGAGCCCAGGAGCTCGAGGCCGACCAGGTGGGAATCCGCACTCTCGCCAAAGCCGGCTATGACCCGCATGCGGCAAGCCGGTTCCTCAACTCGCTCGGGCGCAACGGCGAGCTCGCGCTTGCGGCCGCGGACGGCGGCCGGAAGCCCGCGGCCGACATGCTCTCGAGCCACCCGGGCACGCCGGAGCGCATCGCGCTCGCGACCCAGGCGGCACGGCGGGTCGGAGCGCCGGGCGTCGGGGCCGAGGACCGCGGACGCTATCTTGCCGTCGTCGACGGGCTCTCCTATGGCGACAACCCCGCCGACGGGCTCATCCGCGGCCGCCGTTTCGTGCATCCGCGCCTCGGCGTCGCCTTCGAGGCGCCGGAAGGCGTCGGGCTTGAGAACACCTCGAAGGCGGTCCTCGGCGCTTCCCCCGACGGCAGTCGCCGGCTTCTCTTCGACGCCATCGAGGCGGCCGAAGGGCAGACCCTCGAGGCGGTGCTGCAGTCGGCCTGGAACGACAGCGTCGAGACCGGCAGCGTCCAGGCGCTGACGGTCAACGGCCTGCCGGCCGCGGTCGCGACCGCCAGGGGCAAGGAGTGGCTCTTCCGCCTCGCGGCGATCCGGGTCGGCGCGACCACCTATCGGCTGGTCCTCGCCTCCCGCGGCCAGCCGGAGGCGCTCGAGCGCGCTTTCAGGGCGTCGCTCGACTCGATCCGTCCGCTCACCGCCGAGGAGACACGGGGCGTGCGTCCGCTGCGGCTCCAGCTCGTGACCGCCGGCCAGGACGACACGGTCGAGAGCCTTGCCGGGCGCATGCTCGTCGCGAACCGGGCGGTCGAGCGCTTCCTGGTGCTGAACGGGCTCGAGCGCGGCGCGCGGGCAAAGCCCGGCGAGCGCTACAAGATCATCGCCGAATAGCCTTCACAGAACCCGGCCGGCATGTAAGCTCGCCCGGCGCCGATGCGTCGGCGGAAAATCAAGAATCGAGACGGCGACAGCGCCGGGCCGGGAGGACAGCGATGCAATTCCATCCGCGGACGCTCGTCGGGCGTCTCCTGATCGCGGCGGTCGCGATCATCGGCGCGCTCGGCGCTTCCGCCTTGGCACAGTCGGATGAGGAGACGGAAAAGGCGCTCGAGAAGTATCGCCAGATGCTGAGCGATCCGTTCTCGAACCCCGGATACCTCGCCGTCGACCGCGGCGAGGAGCTGTGGAACCGCAAGCGCGGCGCCAGCAACGTCTCGCTCGAGAGCTGCGATCTCGGCGAGGGTCCGGGCAAGCTCGAGGGCGCCTTTGCCAGGCTGCCGCGCTTTTTCACTGACGCCGGCAAGGTCATGGATCTCGAGCAGCGGCTGCTGTGGTGCATGGAGACGGTGCAGAAGCTCGACACCAAGGACGTCGTTGCCCGCCGCTTCTCGGCCCCGGGGCGCGATTCCGACATGGAGGATCTCGTCGCCTTCGTCGCCAACAAATCCTCGGGGCGGCCGATCGAGCTCGCGCTCGCGCACCCCAAGGAGCAGGAGGCCTACGCGGTCGGCGAGGCGATGTTCTTCCGGCGCTCCGCGATCATGGATTTCTCCTGCGCGACCTGCCACGCCGAGGACGGCAAGCGTATCCGCCTCCAGGCCTTGCCGGACCTCTCCCGGCCGACCAAGGCGGCCAAGGAGACGATGGGCTCGTGGCCGACCTACCGGGTATCCCAGGCGGCGCTGCGGACCATGCAGCACCGGCTGTGGGACTGCTATCGGCAGATGCGCATGCCGGCGCCGGATTACGCCTCCGACGGCCTGACCGCGCTCACCGTCTATCTCGCCAAGCAGGCCGAGGGCGCGATCCTCGACGTGCCCTCGATCAAGCGCTGACGGAGGACACGGCCATGAAAGGCGCATTTCTCCTCGCCACCTTCGCGCTCGCCGCCGCACCTGCTCTCGCGCAGCCCTCTCCCAAGGTCGACGCTTCGGTCGTCGAATCCTATGTCCGAGCGACCTGGAGCAAGGCGCCGCCCGACTGGCAGTCGCGGGTCGTGCAGGACGAAACGCAGCGGATCTGCACGCAGCTCAACAATGCGCCCCCGCCGGCCGAGGCCGAGAAGATCATGGCCCGCGAGAGGGCCGCGATCGTCTATCCGGCCGACGGCAAGCTGATCGGCGATTGGCAGAAGGGCGAGCGCGCCGCCCAGAACGGGCGCGGCGGGCAGTTCAGCGATCCGCCCGGCGCGGCGAGCGGCGGCAACTGCTACGCCTGCCACCAGATGGCCCCGAAAGAGATCTCATACGGAACGCTCGGCCCCCCGCTCGTCGGTTACGGCAAGCTGCGCGACTTCACGCCCGAGGCGGTGAAGGCGACCTACGAGAAGATCTACGACGCGCAAGCGACCTTCGCCTGCTCGAACATGCCGCGCTTCGGCGCCAACAAGGTGCTGACGCCGGAGCAGATCAAGGATCTCGTCGCGCTGCTGATGGATCCGCAATCGCCGGTGAACAAGTAGCGCGCTAAAGCATGATCCCGAAAAGTGGCTACCGGTTTTCGGAAAAGATCATGCTCAAACAAAGAGGTAGAGCGCGATGACGACTCGACGGGAAGTCATCGCGCTCTAACCGGCGGCCTTGAGGTAGTCGCGCAACGTGCCGCGCTCGTAGCCCTTGTCGGCGACGAAGGCGAACATGGTCCGGAAGTCCTTCGGCTGCAGGTAGCCTTGCATCCGGAACACCTCGCGCTCCGCCGGGGCGCGGCTTTCGAGGCCGGCGCCGGCGTCGGGGAAAAACTGCACGGTCGGCGTGCCGCGGACCCGGTACTTTGCGGCCATGCGCTTCTCCGATAGCCGCTCGCCGTCGAAATCCAAGACCTCGCGGCCGCCGACGATGTTGAGCTGCAGGATCTCGAAACGATCCTTGATGAAGCCGGCGATCGTCGGATCGGCGAAGTTCACGAGGTGCGTGTCGCGGCAGAACGGGCAGCCCTTGAGCTCCCACATCACCGCGAAACGCTTGCCTCTCGCGGCAGCCGCCTCGAGGTCCTCGGAGAGAATGAGAAAGCTCTCCAGGAACCAGGGCTCGCTGTAGAGCCCGTCGTCGGTCAGCATCGGCGCGGCGTCGGCGCGGGCGGCGACGAGGCTGGCGGCGAGACCGGCGCTCCGCGCGAGAAGCGTGCGTCGTGAGATCATGGAGGCTGCGCCACTCGAAAGCTGTCGGATTTCTCTTATATGAGCGCAAGCGTTGCCGAAAGCGCCGGTGTGACCCTTTGCTGAAACGCCTCCTCCTCAGCACGCTCTTGCTGCTCGGCCTTGCCGTCGAGGCGCAAGCCGCGGAGCTTCTCATGTACCGGCGGGCGGGCTGTCCCTGGTGCCAGGCCTGGGACGAGGCGATCGGGCCCGCCTATCCGAAGAGCGACCTCGGCCGGCTGCTGCCGCTGCGCACCGTCGATCTCGACCGCGACCCGGCGCCCGCCGTCGCGCTCCTTCGCCCGGTGCTCTTCACCCCGACCTTCGTCGTCGCCGACAAAGGCCGCGAGATCGGCCGCATCGAGGGCTACCCCGGGCAGGATTTCTTCTGGGGCCTGCTCGAGAAGCTGGCGCGCGGCCTGCCGCCGCATTCGTGACCGGAGGCAATCGTCGCCGCCGGATGCAGGGCGGCCGGCTTTCCACTGGCGCGGGCGGCGAATTGCCGGTACCAATCGCCTCATGTTGGATTGATTGCGCGCCTCATCGATCACGATTGCGAGCCGAGCATGCATGGACCGGGCATAGCCGCTGAGCACCGGCGGTCGGCTCGACGGGGGTGGAGCGTCGTCGCGGGCGCGTTCGGCGTCATGTTCGCGGCCTTCGGCTGCACCTACTGCTTCTCGACCTTCTTCACGCCGCTGCAGAACGCCTTCGACGCCTCCCGGGCGGCGCTGTCCTGGATCTTCTCGATCGCCGTCTTCATCTATTTCCTTCTCGGCGCCGTTAGCGGTCCGCTTGCCGACCGGGTCGGCCCGCGCGGCATGACGCTCGCCGGCCTCGTCATCATCGGCGCCGGGCTGATCGTCGCGAGCCAGGCCGAGGCGTTGTGGCAGGTCTATCTCGGCTACGGCGTCGGCGTCGGCATCGGCGTCGGCTTCGCCTATGTGCCGGCGATCGGCGCGGTGCAGCGCTGGTTCGTGCGCCGGCGCGGCTTCGCCTCGGGCGTTGCCGTCTCGGGCATCGGCTTCGGCACCCTGGTGATGCCGAAGGTCGCGGAATGGCTGATCAACGGCGTCGGCTGGCGCGGCGCCTTCATCGCGCTCGGCGTATTCGCGATCGTCGGCGGCGGCCTGGCGGCGCTTTTCGTCGACGCCTCGCCGCAGCGTCACGGGCTCCTGCCCGACGGCGGCGTCGCGCTCGACGCCGTCCCCTGCCCGACGCTCGAGGGCATGTCGCTGCGCGAGACCCTGCGTACGCGCGCCTTCCGGCTGCTGTTTGCCGCCTGCTTCTTCATCTCGATCGGGCTGTTCATCCCGTTCGTGCACCTCGTGCCCTATGCGCAGGACCAGGGCATCCCCTACGCGACGGCGGTGACGCTGTTCACGCTCGTCGGCGTCGGCAGCACGCTCGGACGCTTCTGCCTCGGCGGCGTCGCGGACCGGCTCGGGCGGCGGCGCTCGCTCGGCGGCATGTATTTCGGCGTCGCGGTCATGATGGGGTTCTGGTACACCGCCAACGAGGTCTGGGAGGTCGCCGCCTTCGCGCTCATCTACGGCACCTTCTATGGCGGCTTCGTCGCGCTCGCGCCGGCGCTCCTCGTCGATTACTTCGGGCCGCGGAACGCGAGCGGCATCATCGGCATGGCCTATACCGGGGTTGCGGTCGGCACCCTCATCGGCCCGACCTTCGCCGGCTACGCCTTCGACCACACCCACTCCTACGCGCCGGCGATCGCGGCGAGCGCGGTGTTCTCGCTCATCGCCGCCGGGCTCGTCTGGATGGCGCCGGAGCCCGGGGCGGCGCAGCGCGCCGCCTGAGCGACGCCGCCTAGAGCGCGATGACTTCTCTTCGAGTCGTCATCCCGCTCTATCTGTTTGTTTGAGCATGATCTTTTCCGAAAACCGGTAGCCACTTTTCGGGATCATGCTCTATTGCGGCGTCCGCTTCCGCAGCACCATGTCGCCGCGAAGCACGAATTTCTGCGCCCGCTTCCCGGTGTCGACCTCGGTCGTGTAGATCGTCCCCTTCGAATCGATGGCGATGTTGTGCACCCAGTGGAAGTCGCCCGCCTGGCGGCCGTTGCGGCCGAAGGCGCCGACCACCTCGCCGGTGTCGCGCACGAGCGTCCTGACCTCGTTGTTCGCGCCGTCGGCGTTCATGATGTAGGTCTCGCCCTGGTCGGGAAAGAGCTCCAGGTCCCAGGTCGAGCCGTTGGCGAGCGTGTTCTTCTCGACGAAGAACTCCTTCACGAAGCTGCCGTCCTTGCGGAACACCTGGATGCGATCGTTCGCCCGGTCGCAGACGTAGACGAGCCCATCCTGCGCAATGCGCACGCAATGCACCGGGTTCGAGAACTGCTGCGCCGGCGCGGCCGACGGGGAGTAGGGCGGCAGCTTGTCGTCGGTCGGCGGCTTGCCGTAGGCGCCCCAATGGCGCTTGTAGGCGCCGGTGTCGGCGTCGAAGACGATGACCCGGTGGTTGTAGTAGCCGTCGGCGACGTAGACCTCGTTCGTCGCCGGATCGACGACCATGTGGGCCGGGCGCCCGAGCCGCGTCGTGTCGGTGCTGTTCGTCTGCGGGCCGGGCTTGCCGATCTGCAGCACGAACTTGCCGTCGCGGGTGAACTTGAGGATGTGGCCGTCCTGCTCGCCGTTCGCCGCGAGCCAGACGAAGCCCTTGTGGTCGATGTGGATGCCGTGCTCGTTCTGGGGCCAGTCGTAGCCCTGGCCCGGGCCGCCCCAGGCCTGGACGAGATTGCCCTCGGCGTCGAACTCGAGCACCGACGGGGCGGGCTTGCAGCACTTCGTGCGCGGCGGGTTGAAGGTCGCGGCCTTCTCGTCGTCGGTCAGCGTCTTCGGCCGCTGCACGACCCAGATGTGGTCCTGCGCGTCGACGGCGACGCCGGCGGCCTGGCCCATGATCCAGCCGTTCGGGAGCGGCTTCGGCCAGGCGGCGTCGACCTGGAATTTCGGAATCTCGCCGGCTTCGACGGCGGTCGCGAGGCAAAGGGCTGACAGAGCGACGATGGCTTTCATGGCGTTTCCTCCCGCTCCGACTATGCCCCGGCGACGCGCGCGAGGCGATTGAAATCCGCGCGAGCGGAAGCGAGAGGGCGTGCGCCATTGTTCTCGCGGCCGGAGCGGCCCGAGGCATGGCGGCGCGTCGTCCAGGCTTGCCCTCGGGTGACCCGAGGGGGAGCGCGGGGCGCGATCGGTTCCCC
>DAINQO010000102.1:0-11526 GCA_036742625.1 Microvirga sp. | reverse complement strand
GAGACGCCGAGCTCGTAGGCGATCTGCTTGTTGAGGAGCCCCTCGGACAGCATCATCAGCACCCGCACCTGCTGCGGCGTGAGGGTCGCGAGCCGCCGCATCATCTCGGCCGTCTCCTTGTCCTCGGAGGCGTTGAGCTCGATGTCGGGCGGGATCCAGGCATCGCCGGCGAGCACCGCCTGGATCGCCTTGCCGATGCGGTCGCTCTCGAGCGATTTCGGGATGAAGCCGGCGGCGCCGAACTCGATCGCGCGCCGGATCACCACCGGGTCCTCGTTCGCCGACACGATCACCACCGGCACGTCGGGGTGCTGGGCGCGCAGGTAGATGAGGCCGGAAAAGCCCTGCACCCCCGGCATCGTGAGATCGAGCAGGACGAGGTCGATGTCGCCTTCCCGGGCGAGCGTCGCGGTGAGGTCGTCGAGCCCGTTCGCCTCGATGACGTGGGCGCCGGGCAGGAGCGAGGCCAAGGCCTGGCGCAACGCGCCGCGGAACAACGGATGATCGTCCGCCACGACGACGCGGATGGCGCTTCCTTCCACGTTACCCAGCCCCTGTTGTTCTTATCGCCGCAGCTTGTTGCCGCTGGTTTAGCAGCATTCGAAGAAATCGGTAAGGGTTCGGGCCGGCCGGCGGCCCGGCCGCGGCCATCATCCGCCGTGCGCCCTCAGCTCCGGGGCGAGGACAGCATCGCGGCGAGGCCCGGCACGTCGGCGCGCTTCGAAAACTCCTCGTGGATATTGCAGAGCGTCACCCTGAGGTAGTTCCGGATCGTCGGGAACTCGCTGGCGCGGAGCTTTCGATCGATCGGCATGAGCCCGAAATACGCCTCGGCGAACGGCATCGGGATGTCTTTCGCGGGTTTCACCGCATGGATGCCGATGAGGCCGAGGCGACGCTCGAGCTCGTTGCGGCAATCGCGCCAGTCGGCGCTGCTCAAGGCTGCCGGGACGGCGTAGCGGTCGAACACCGCCAGCACCATCGCAGCGAGCGTGTCGAGAACGGCTTGCCGCTTAGCCCCGCCGTGGCTGCGAAGCACGCCCTCGACGAGTTCCGCCACCATGGCGAGACCGAGCGGATAGGCGCGCCAGCGGGCGTTTTCCACAGCTTCCTTGAAGCCGGATTCGGAGAACAGGACCTTGGCGTAGTGCCCGGCCCGGGCGCGCGAGTACTCGTAGATTCCCTTCTGCGTCAGGAAGGCGGCGTTCTCATCGATGAAGGCGGCGAGCGCCGGTATATCGCGGATCGGCGGGCGAGGGCGGAACATGTCGAGCAGGCCCATACGCTTTGCACCTTCGAAAAAATGTCACCTTCGCCGAAGTCGTATGCTCTACGCCAAAAGTCTAAGAGAGATATTTCTTCGTGCAATGCTAGCCTTTGGTCGGGGGGATCGGCGCGCAGACGGACAAGCCTGAAGACCAAGGGCGGCCAACTGCCGACGCGCAGTCCTTCCTGACGACATGAACCGCGTCGCGCAAAACAGGCGTGCGGCGGCCGCGGCTCATCGGGAGGATACGCCATGCAAAGCAACGACGAAGCCCATTGGCGGAAGACCACCAACCTGATGCTGATGCATCTCGGGGTCTGGTTCGTCTTCGGCTACGTGGTCCACATGTTCGTGGTTCCGCTCAACAAGATCGTCATCCCGGTGCTCGGCTTCCCGCTCGGCTTCTACATGGCCGCGCAGGGGTCGCTGATCGTGTTCGTGGTCCAGCTGTTCATGTTCGCAAAGCAGCAGGATCGGATCGATCGCGAGTTCGGCGTCGCCGAAGACGATTGAGAGGGAGCCGAGCCATGGCTACCGAAGCGCAAACCGCCGGACCGTCCGACTTCATCAAGAATCTCGGCCGCATGTACGGCATGTACACGGGCGGATTCCTCGCCTTCATCATCCTCCTCGCCGTCCTCGAGCAGGTCGGGGTGCCGAACCGGATCCTCGGCTACCTGTTCGTGTTCTTCACGCTCGCGGTCTATGCCGTCATCGGCATCGCGTCGCGGACGGCGCAGGTCTCCGAATACTACGTCGCCGGCCGCCGCGTGCCGGCGTTCTACAACGGCATGGCGACCGGCGCCGACTGGATGTCGGCGGCGTCCTTCGTCGGCATGGCCGGCACGCTCTTCCTCCTCGGCTATGACGGCCTCGCCTGGGTGCTCGGCTGGACCGGCGGCTTCGTGCTGGTGTCGATCCTGATCGGCCCCTACCTGCGCAAGTTCGGCGCCTACACCGTGCCCGACTTCATGTCGTTCCGGTACGGCGGCAACTTCGCCCGCATGCTCGCCGTCATCGTGCTCGTCTGCTGCTCGTTCACCTATGTGACCGCGCAGGTCTACGGCACCGGCCTCATCGCCTCGCGCTTCCTCGGCATGGACTTCACCGTCGCGGTCTATGTCGGCCTTGCCGGCATCCTGGTCTGCTCGATGCTCGGCGGCATGCGCGCGGTCACCTGGACCCAGATCGCCCAATACATCGTGCTGATCGTCGCCTACCTGGTGCCGATCATCATCCTGTCGACCCAGAAATACGGCATCCCGATCCCCGAGCTGACCTACGGGCGCGCAATCCAGGACATCACCGCCCGCGAGCAGCAGATGCTGCAGACCGGGCTTGCCACGGCGGCGGCCCTCAAGCCGCACATCCAGCCCTTCATCAACTACAGCCCGCTGAACTTCTTCGGCATCATCTTCTGCATGATGGTCGGCACGGCTTCGCTGCCGCACATCCTGATGCGCTACTTCACGACCCCGTCGGTGCGCGAAGCGCGCCAGTCGGTCGCTTGGTCGCTTCTGTTCATCTTCCTGCTCTACTTCTCGGCGCCGGCCTACGCGGCGTTCTCGAAGCTCGAGGTGTACACGAACATCATCGGCAGGGACCTCGGCAGCATCCGGCCCTGGATGTTCACCTGGGGCGAGCTCGGCCTGATCCAGATCTGCGGCAAGAACGCCGCCAGCGTGCAGGCCATCATCGACGCCTGCAAGGCGATCGCCGGCCATCCCGGGGTCGTGCGGCTTCAGGATTTCGTCATCAACACGGACGTGATCGTGCTCTCGACGCCGGAGATCGCCGGGCTTCCCTACGTGATCTCGGGCCTCGTCGCCGCCGGCGGTCTCGCCGCCGCGCTGTCGACCGCCGACGGGCTCCTGCTCGCGATCGCCAACGCGCTCTCCCACGACGTCTATTACAAGATGCTCGACCCGAACGCGCCGACGGTCCGCCGTCTGCTCGTCGCCCGCGTGCTCTTGTTCTTCGTCGCGGTGGCTGCCGCCTGGACGGCGTCGACAAGGCCCTCCGACATCCTGGCGATGGTCGGGTGGGCGTTCTCGCTCGCCATGGCAGGCAACTTCCCGGCGCTGATCATGGGCGTCTGGTGGAAGCGTACGACCGCCATGGGAGCGATCGCCGGAATCATCGCCGGCTTCGGCCTGTGCCTGTTCTACCTCGTCGTCACCCGCTACTTCCCGGGCTTCGGCGTCAGGTATGCCGGCATGACCTCGCTGTTGAACCCGATCACCGGTGCGCCGGTGATCGCCGACCTTCGCGCCGTGATGGCCTTGCCGAACGCGATGGAGAGCTTCCCGACGCTCGCCCACCCGCTCGCCAACAAGGTCGGCTGGTTCAACCTCAACAACATCAACTGCGGGCTCCTGGGCATGCCGCTCGGTTTTCTCGTGATCTACGTCGTCAGCCTCATGGGCAAGGAGCCGTCCAAGGAAATGCAGGCCTATGTCGACGAGATCCGCAAGCCGCGCGGCCGGACGGTGCTTGAAGAGAAGACGATCTAGGCGCGGGTTCGCGAGGTCGGTGGAGCGGGGTCCTTCGGGACCCCGTTTCGTTTGCGGGCCGGAGTCCGCGGCCATTATGGTCGCGCGGTCGTCTTAGTCCTAGCGGCGAGAGCATGGCGGTGGGCGCTTCGTATCCGATCCTGGCCCTGTGGTACTATCATCTCCCGAATTTCGTCCTCGCGGCGCTGATGTACACGCTGCTCGGCCGGGCGCTTCTCGGGCTGATCGTCGGGCCGGACTCGCAGAACTACATCTGGCGCTTCTTCTGCCGGCTCACCGACCCGGTGGTCGCGCTCGTGTCGCTTGCGACGCCGAGGGCCGCGGCGCCGGTCGTCCTGTGGCTGTTCGGAGTGGTGTGGCTGTTCTGGCTGCGGGTCGGGCTGCTCTATCTGTTCCTGGTGCTCGGCGCCGTGCCGCGGATCAACTGAGCCGGCCATGAACCGCACCTTCTACTTCGTCGGCATCGCGTTCTTCGGGATGATCAACGGGCTGTTCAACTCGACGCTGCTGCTGTTCGCGCTCATCCACATGCAGATCCTGGCGCCGGCGCTCCTGTTCGGCAGCGTGCCGCTGACGCTGATGTTCGCCTCGCTGATGGTCTCGACCGCGACCATCATCATCGGCGGTATCCCGGCGGCGCTCTACGAGCGCCTCGCCGGCGCGAAGAAGGACTCCACCGACGCGTCGTTGTGGCTGTGGCTCGCGGCCACCGCGATCCTGACGCTGCCGGCGATCGGCAACTTCTTCGCCGTCCGCCTCTGATCACAGTTCCGCGCGGGTCCCTCCTCGGGCGCGGAAACCGCTTCTATGTTCGCGGCGTTAGCGGTCCGCGGCCGTTGCGGCGCCGCGTCGGGTTTCCCTTCAGCGAGGCACGGCATGGAGCACATGCGCCGCATCGGCTTCGAGACGGTGCTGCGCGCCTGCGGCTTCGGCTCGCTCGCCATCTTCTGCGTCATGATCGGGCTGTCCTTCGAGCCGCGGGCCGCCTTCCAGGCCGGCGGCATGCTGACCTTGCTGATGGCGGCGATCCTGATGCTGAAGGCCTATGAGGCGCGCACCAAGAATCATCGCAAGACGGAGATGTGGCTCTACCTGCCGAAGGAGCAGCGGCCGCCGGAAGCTTTCGCCCAGCGCGCCTGCTCGGCCGTGATGCAGGAGACCTATCTCACCTTCGCGCGCTGGTCGGCGACGCTCGCCGTCGTCATGGGCGTCCTGGCGCTGCTGTTCTCGCTCGCCGGCAAATGAACCGCCTTCCTCAGCCTCCGACGACGTGGAGCACGACCTCGCGCCGGTGCGGACGGTCGCGGTGCTCGACGAGATAGAGCCCCTGCCAGGTGCCGAGCGCGAGCTTGCCGCCGAGCACCGGGATCGCCGCCGCGGCGCCGGTCAGCATGGCGCGGATGTGGGCCGGCATGTCGTCCGGCCCCTCGGTGTCGTGCACGTAACCCGCGCCGCGCGGCGCGAGCCGGTCGAGCGCGGTCAGAAGGTCGGTCTGCACGTCCGGATCGGCGTTCTCCTGGATCGTCAGCGACGCCGAGGTGTGGCGGCAGAACGCGGTGAGGAGCCCGTCGCGGATGCCGGTGCCCTCGACCCAGCGGGCGACCTCGGCCGTGATCTCGGTGAAGCCCGCCCCCGCGGTCTCGACGGCGAGGCGGCCGAGCGCCTGCCTTGCGGCGGCGCCGGCCGTGAGCGTCTCGGCCTTGCCGATCTTCGCCCGGCTCATGACGCCTGCCCCTTGAGCGGATGGATCTCGGCTTCGCCGCGGGCGAGGATCTTCTCCAGCGCCTCGATGCGGTCGGCTTCGCGCGGCGGCTTGTCCCAGCGGATGCGGTGAACGCGCGGGAAGCGCATCGCGACGCCGCTCTTGTGCCGGTTCGAGCGCTGCAGGCCCTCGAAGGCGACCTCCAGCACGAGGCCCTTGTCGCGGTCATACGCGACCTCGCGGACCGGGCCGAAGCGGTTCATGGTGTGGTTGCGGACGTAGCGGTCGAGCCGGCGCAGCTCCTCGTCGGTGAAGCCGAAATAGGCCTTCCCGACCGGCACCAGCTCCTCGCCCTCCGCGCCGTCGCGCCAGACCCCGAAGGTGTAGTCCGAATAGAACGAGGAGCGCTTGCCCGAGCCGCGCGCCGCGTACATCAGCACCGCGTCGACGAGGTAGGGGTCGCGCTTCCATTTGAACCACAGCCCCTTCGGGCGGCCGGGCACGTAAGGCGAGTCGGCGCGCTTCAGCATGCAGCCCTCGATCGCCTCGGCATCCTCGCCGGCGCCGACCGAGGCCGGGTCGGCGCGCGCCGCGGCGAGCTCGTCCCAGGTGGCGAACGGCACGAGCGGCGACAGGTCGATGCGCGGATTGTCGAGGCGCGCGACGAGCGCCTCGAGGCGGCGGCGGCGCTCGGCGAACGGCAGCGCGCGCACATCCTCCTCGCCCTCGGCGAGAAGATCGTAGACGCGCAGATGCGCCGGATAGTCGGCGAGGAGCTTTTGGGTGACGCTCTTCCGGTTGAGGCGCTGCTGCAGCACGTTGAAGCTCTGCACGCGGCCCTGGCGCAGGATCAGGAGCTCGCCGTCGAGCGCGCCCTCGAAGTCGAGCGCCTCGACGAGGTCCGGGAAGGCGCCGGACACGTCCTCACCGGTGCGAGAATAGATGCGGCGCAGGAGCCGCCCGTCCGGGCGCCGGCCGCAGGCGGCCTGGAGGCGGATGCCGTCCCATTTCCACTCGGCCATGAAGTCGGCGGCATCGAGCTTGGCGAAGTCCTCCTCCTCGAGCGGGTGCGAGAGCATCGGCGGCCGGAACGGCGCCGGGTCGCCGGATTCCGGCCGCGGCGCTCGGCCCTCGACCCAGGCGAACAGCTCACGGTAAGGTGGCTCGAGCCCATGCCAGACATGCTCGACCTCGTCCGCCGGGATGTCGCCGAGGCTCGCGACCGCGGTCTTCGCCAGCCGCGCCGAGACGCCGATGCGCAGCTCGCCGGTGATGAGCTTGAGGAGCGCCCAGCGCGCCGTCTCGTCGAGCACGTCGAGCCATGAGGCGACGAGCGCCGGCAGGTCGGATTTCGAGGCGGTGGCGAGCCCGTGCACGACCTCCGACAGCGCCGGCACATGCGGCGGCGGGTTGTTATGGCCGAGAAGTCCCCTCTCCCCGGCGGGGAGAGGGCTAGGGTGAGGGGGCGCCGCTCTCTCCGGATCGAGCACACTCCCCTCACCCCGACCCTCTCCCCGATGGGGAGAGGGCGCAGGCCACATCAGCGCCACGGTCTCGGAGAGGTCGCCGACGTAGTCCCACGAGAGGTAGAACAGCGTCCCGTCCATGCGCTCCTCGGCGAGGCCGCGGATCAGGCCGGGCTTGGCATAGCGGAAGGAGAGCACGCCCGTCATCGCCGCAAGCGCCCAGCCGCGCTCCGGGTCCGGCGTGTGGCGAAAGTAATCGGCCATCAGCCGCAGCTTGGCATTGCGCCGCGGCTCGTAGGCGAGACGATCGAGAAGGGCGGCGAAGCGGTTCATGCGCGCCCGTGCGGCCCGTTCGCGGCCGATGCGACGACGTCGGCGCCGACCGCCATCGCGTCAGTTCGGCGAAGCCGGCTTGAACGGCGTCGACGTCGCCGGGCCTTCGCCCCAGACGAGGATCGTCGCCGGCTCGTCCTTGGCGCCGTCGAAATGCACGCCCTTGGCGTAGTGGATCACGTGACTGCCGGCCGGGATCGGCACCGTCGCCTCGGGGTCGAAATTCGGTCCCGAGCCGACCCACCACTTCCCCGACACGACGATGAAGAAGCGGTCGTTGGATGGAAATGCGGGCGGCTTATATTGCCCGGCAGCCAGGTGAGCAGCATGGCATAGGGCCCGGATTTCGTCGGATCGCCCTGCAGGACGGCGGTGCGATTGCCGGCCCGTGCGTTCTCGACCCAGGCGATCTGGTCCGGCAGCTTGAAGGCGACGATCTTGGGGTCGAGCTCGACGGCCGATGCGGCGCCCGCCGCGCCGAGCGCGAGGCCCGCCGCGATCATCCATGCTGTGCGATTCATGAGCTGTCTCCTGTGTGGCCCGCCGCGACTGTGGTTTCGTCCGGCCCGGCAGGCAAGCGCGCCGCCTCGGCCGCGCCGCCCTCCTCCTCGTCGCCGTAGCCGAGCATATGCAGCGGCCGCGCCGCGAGCCCTCGCGTCCGGCACCAATGCACGAGCGCGTCCTCCTGGCCGTGCGTGACCCAGACCTCGCCGGCGCCGGTCTCGGTGATGGTGCCGCAGAGGTCGTCCCAATCGGCGTGGTCGGAGATGACGAGCGGCAGCTCGACGCCCTTCTGGCGGGCCCGCGCCCGCACCCGCATCCAGCCCGAGGCAAAGGCCGTCACGGGATCCGGAAGCCGCCGCGACCACAGGTCCTGCGTCGCCGAGGGCGGCGCCAGCACGATCCTGCCGGCAAGCTCGCTCTTCTTCGCCGCCGTTGCCTTCGGCGTGTCGCCGAGGTCGATGCCTTCGCTCTTGTAGAGCGCGGTCAGCGGCTCGAGCGCGCCGTGCAGGTAGATCGGGGCGTCGTGCCCGGCGGCGCGGATCAGCGCCATGACGCGCTGCGCCTTGCCGAGCGCGTAGACGCCGACGAGGTGGGCGCGCTCCGGGAACAGCGCCACCGACTCGAGGAGCTTTGCGATCTCGTCGCGCGCCGGCGGGTGGCGGAACACCGGCAGGCCGAACGTCGCCTCGGTGATGAACACGTCGCAGGGCACGAGCTCGAACGGGCGGCAGGTCGGGTCGGCCTCGCGCTTGTAGTCGCCCGAGACGACGATCCGGCAGCCGCCGGCCTCGATGACGATCTGGGCCGAGCCGAGCACGTGGCCGGCCGGCACGAAGCGGACGGTGACGTCGCCGATGCGCCGCTCCTCGCCGAGCGCGGCCGCCTCGCTCGATCCGGCGAAGTCGGCGCCGTAACGCGCCGCCATGATGCGCAAGGTCTCGCGCGTCGCGAGCACCGCGCCGTGGCCGGCCCGGGCGTGGTCCGAATGGCCGTGCGTGATCAGCGCCCGCGCGACGGGGCGGACAGGGTCGATATGGAAGCCGCCCATCGGGCAGCACAGCCCGTGCGGCGTCTGCGTCAGGATATCGGTGCAGGTGAGCGCCATCGCCTGGCGATATAGTGCCGAACGCCGTCACGCCATCCCGCGAGCCGCGCCGGCGGCGATCCGGGATCCCTGGCGCCAGGGGCCTGGCCGTGGATCCCGGATGGCGCTGCGCGCTCCAGCCTGATCACAAATCGACTGCTCGTGCCCGGGCGCATTGTCCCTAAGGTCAATGCGCCTCAGGACAATAGCGCGTGCCGTCTTCGGAACCGTAGCCTCACCACTGTCGGCAAGCCTGCCAGCGGTGGGAGCTCGCGATGAGCGATACGGTCGTGACCGATGGTCGCGCAGAGAGATCGGGGCCGGCGAATCGGCCGGCTCCGTCGGGCTTTCGCTGGATCGGCCCGATGAGCGCGCTGCAGGCCGTCATGGAGGAGCAGGGCTGCGACGGTGGCGCGATCGTCGCGGAGGCGGGCATCGCGCCCGGAGCTTTGGAGCAGCCGGAGGATTTCATCGGCGTCGCCGTGCTCGGGAACCTTCTCGCCCGCTGCGCGGAGGTGGCGCGCTGCCCTCACCTCGGCGTCGCTCTCGGGGCTCGCGCGAGCCTTGCGTCGCTCGGCATCGTTGGATCGCTCATGCGCCGGTGCGACACGCTCGGGGACGCCATCGGCGCCCTGGAGGATCATCTCCAAGTCCTCGATCGCGGCACGCTCGTTCATTTGGAGACGGCCGACGATGCCGTCGTGCTGAGCTGCCTGCAATATGGGCCGGCGGGGCGCGGCGGCGGCATCATCGTCGAAACCCTGCTCGCGACGATCGTCAGCGCGTTCCGCGAGCTCTGCGGCCGCGACTGGGCCCCTTCGGAGGTGCACCTCGCCCGCCGCGTGCCTGACGACGGCACCGCGTTGCGATCGTTCTTCCGCGCGCCCATTCGGTTCAACCAGGAACTGACGGCTCTCGTCTTTCCGGCCCGGCACCTCGGCCTGAAGGTGAGCTCGGCCGACCCCGAGCGCAGACGCGCCGTCGAGAAAGCCGTCTGCGAGCTTGAGGCGATTTCCCGCGCCGATCTGGTCGATCAGCTGAAACGCAGCCTGCGGAAGCGTCTCGCCACCGGCCGCTGCTCCTGCGACGACGCTTCGCGCCGGTTCTCCGTCCACCGGCGCACGCTCAATCGCTATCTCAAGGCGGCAGGCACCGGATTCAGGACCGTGCTCGACGAGCTCAGATTCGAAGTTGCCCGGCAGCTCGTATCCGACACGGAGCTGCCGCTCGCACAGATCTCGGCTGCCCTCAACTTTTCGGAGCCGGCCGCCTTCACCCGGGCGTTCGAGCGCTGGTCGGGGGGTGTCTCGCCGCAAAGGTGGAGGCACTTGGACCGGGGGGATGATTCGATCCGCTCGAAAATGCGCGAGCGGCCTCGAGGTGCGCCGGACCATCGCGCGTACGCGCATGCCTGAGTGCCGGTCGTGCCCGTCCGGGCCTTTTCGGCCCCCAAGAACTGCAAGGTGGGATGAATGACCGGACTCGAAGCGATGCTGCTCGTCATAGCAGGCACGATCATATCGCTGCTGGGCGTGAGGATATTTCGGGGCGCGCGCGCCCGGCATGACACGTGAACCGCCGACATGAGCTCACTTCGATTCGTCGCCAACAGAGCCAAGCTGGCCGCCGGCTGAGTCTTCCGTCGGCGAAAGCGCCCTAGTAGCCGATCGATGCGAGCACCAACATCAGGCTCGTGAGTGCTCCGACCGATGCGACGAACCCGAGAGCGAGTTTGCGAAACGGAACGGTCGCTGCCATCGCGGCACCAAAAGGCAAGCCCCGGCGGGAGGATGCCGCGGCGCTTTGAGAGCCGCTTGATCGCGCGTGCCAGCCAAGAAGCCTTATGACGTCCGGAGCCGGGTCGGCACGCTGTCGCTGTCCGGCTCCTCCAATCGGATCGTCTCGCCCATTCGGTCCGACCCGGCGAGCAGCAAGTTCTGCCGCTCGGCCAGCACCTGATTGACGTAGTTCAGCGTGAGCGCCGTGACCGCCGTGCGTTCCTCCTCGGGTGCTCGGGCAGCGAGTGCCTTTACCGCCGCATCGATATCTGTGCGGAGTCGATCGAGATCCGAGACGGTACGCGCCTCTCGGATTGCCGGCAGGATCGTGATCAACCGCGGCAAGAGCGGCCGCTCCGGAGCGTCATGACGGAGAAAGCGCGCCAGGGTGATCCCAGCCGATCCGAGAGCGCCGAAGAGCATCGGCCCATAGAACAGCCAGTCGCCGTAGCGCTCCATAAGCGACGTCTCTTCTCCGGCGTAGTACACCTTGGCGCCGGGGTGGACAGGGAAGAGCGCGTCCTTTTCCGTGCTCGCTGCTTTGATCAGGGTTGCTATCGGCGCGTCGGCGCTCAGTTTCTGACGGTATTCAAGAAGCGAGCGAATGAGCTGCGTTATGGCATCGTTCGGAACGTTTCGGTCGGCGACGAGATAGGTTGCAACCTGCAGCGTGGTGACGCTTTCCTCCGGCAGCATCGGAGAGCCGCCGAACTGGCCCGCGGCAATCTCGCCGGCTTCGTAGGCGGGCACCATGGCGGCGATTGCCGCCGCGTCCTCGATGGGAACGAACGCCAGCTTGCGTCGGCTTGCATCCCGAACCGCCAGCCAGGTCTGGGCGACTCTCGATGCCCGGCTGGTCGGCACCACGAAAAGCACCGC
>DAINQO010000101.1:0-11568 GCA_036742625.1 Microvirga sp. | reverse complement strand
TCCGCTGAGGTTGCCGGCCGGGATCATCCGCGGCCGTCACGGGCCGCCCGAAGCCGGGCTCCGGGCGGTAAAGCCATCGAGCCTAGCGGCGAATGCCGAGCTTCTCGATCAGCGTGCGGTAGCGCGGCTCGTCCTTGCCCTTGACGTAGTCGAGGAGCGAGCGGCGCTGGGAGACCATCTTCAGGAGGCCACGCCGGGAATGGTTGTCCTTGGTGTGGGTCTTGAAGTGCTCGGTCAGGTTGTTGATGCGTTCGGTCAGGATTGCGACCTGGACCTCGGGCGACCCGGTGTCGCCGGACTGATGCCCATGTTCCTTGATGAGCGCGGTCTTGCGCTCCGCCGTGATCGACATCGTGCTTCCTTTCTGGTTGGCGTGCGAAGGAGGCCGGCCCGCGGGCCGTCGGCCTCCGAAAGCGGCCGGGCCGGGATGTCGTCCAGCGCGGTCGCGAGAAATGCGTCGCGCCGGGAAATCCCGGCGCGAGACGAGGCGTCTATACACGAAAGCCGCCGGAAAACCAGTGGAATGTGGCGACAAACAAACCTCGGCCATTCGGCCGATTACCTCACATCAAATGAAGATCTAGAAGTTGATAGTGAAAGTAAAGTTTTTGGCGGTTGATTGAAATGAGCGAAATCCCGCCAGGTAATGCTCATAATTCGTGCAGGGGGATCTAAACTGCTGACCTATTTTAAATTCCGCGTTCCTCACACAAAGCTTCGTCGGTCCTTCCAGTTTTCCGTTTGTACCCTCAGCATAGACATAAAGCCAGTAGTTAGATGCATCTAAGTCGTCCACCTTTGTGCATCTACCTCGTGCAATTTTGAACCATCCGCGTGCGACAACACCGCGGTGACCGCCAGTGCTTGTGCCCGGCGCATCGTTCTCGCTAAAGGCGTACGCCACTTCAAGGCTAGATGGGGATTTATTGCAGAATGTTAGGGCTGCATTGGCGGGTGTCGCACCGACAACCGCTGCAGTACCCAACAACACCGAGGCCGCCTTCATCCACGTTCCACTGCCGCGGATGATCGGCGCTGCGAAGGTTCGGGAAAACCATTCATGGCAGCGGCGTGAACGGTTGTAAGGGCAAATCGCGCTCATCGCATTCACTCCCTTTCGACCGAAAGTTGCAGCCGACATGGTGCGCCGTTTCTAAGCTATGTCAATATCATTTCTTTATCTCGGGACGCCGTGCGCATCGGGCGCGAGCGGGATGACTCAAATCAAATCAGGGCCCTACCCTCGGGTGGGCCGTCGGCACCGGCAAGCCTGCCCCGGGGAACCCCCCGCCTCGTCCTCCCGTTGACGGGCACCATAACCAGAACGGGAGCATGAACATGGCCGTCTCCACCTCCTTTGCCGACATCGGCGCCAGCGGAAAAGAGGCGCTGCAGACCCTCTTCATCACCGGCGTCAAGAACGCCCACGCGCTCGAGAAGGAGGCGCGGCAGATCCTGTCGCGGCAGATCGAACGGGTGACGAACTATCCGGAGGTCGCGCAGAAGCTCCGCATGCACCTCGATGAGACCAACCGCCAGGAGGAGCGGATCGACGAGATCCTGCATGCGCTCGGCGAGGACCGTTCGCTCCTCAAGGATTGGGCGACGCAGATCATGGGGAACATGGCGGCCGTCGCGCACGTGCCGATGGCCGACGAGATCCTGAAGGACACCTTCGCCAACCACGCCTTCGAGGCCTTCGAGATCGCGGCCTACAAGTCGCTCATCACCATGGCCGAGGCGACCGGCAACATCCAGTTCGTGGCCGCGCTCCGCCAGTCGCTCCAGGAAGAGGAGCGCATGCGGCAATGGATCGAGGACAACGTCGAGAAGGTCACGCGCATGTATCTCGAGCGCGAGGCCCGCGGCGAGAAAGCGGATCGGTAGCGCAAACTCTCTCCCGCAAGCGGGAGAGAGTTGGGGTGAAGAGAGAGTCCTGCGGTTGGCCCTCACCCGGACGGCTGACGCCGTCGCGACCTCTCCCGCAAGCGGGAGAGGTGATTACCCGCCCCCCAGATTGAACACGCGGTGCGGGACGAGCTCGCCCTTCTCGACGTCGCCGACGGCGACGAGGATGCCGCCGCAGGTGGCGAAGATCTTGCCCGCCATGGGAGCATCGCGGCCGCGCAGGATGACCGATTGCCCGCGCATCAGCCGGCCGGCCATGTCGCGGGAGACCGCGACCGAGGCAAGCTCGCCGAGCGCCGCGTCGACCGGGCGCAGCATGGCGTGGGGCTCGCCGCGCCCGGCCGCGTCGTTGAGCTCGGCGACGGTGACGGCATCCTCCTCGCTGAACGGCCCGACCCGCGTCCGCCGCAGCGCCGCGACATGCCCGAGGCAGCCGAGCGCGCGGCCGAGGTCGCGGGCGAGCGCGCGGACATAGGTGCCCTTGCCGCATTCGGCCTCGAGGATGCTGCGCTCGCCGGAATGCTTCATCACCGCGAGCCGCGCGATCTCGACCGTGCGCGGCTGCAGCTCGACCGCCTCGCCCTCACGGGCGAGGTCGTAGGCGCGCTCGCCCTGGATCTTGATCGCCGAGAAGCGCGGCGGCGTCTGCTCGATCTCGCCGGTGAAGCGCGGCAGCAGGGCCTCGACCTCGGCGCGCTCGGGGAAGCGATGCGTCGCCTGGATCGGGCGGCCCTCGGCGTCGTCGGTGTCGGTCTCGACCCCCCAGGCGACGGTGAAGACATAGGATTTGCGCCCGTTCATCACGAAAGGCACGGTCTTCGTCGCCTCGCCGAGCGCGATCGGCAGGATGCCGGAGGCGAGCGGATCGAGGGTGCCGGCATGGCCCGCCTTCTTAGCGTTGAAGGCCCGCTTCACCACCGCCACCGCATGCGTCGAGGTCATGCCGACGCCCTTGTCGAGCACGAGCCAGCCATTGACCTCGCGCTTCTTCGGGCGCGGCTCGCGCTTATCCGGCGCAGGCGCTTTCGGTTGCTTACTTGTGCCAGGGGGGTGCACTGGTCTACTTTCTGGGTGAGTCATGACCGTCGGACGTAGCATTCGGCGGTTTTCGCAATGGACCCCGGCGGCATCCTCTTCTTTAGGCCCGTTTTCCGGAAGCCGTTATTTTCCATCATGTTGCCAATCAGGTAGCCGGCCTGCACGGTTGCTTCCTTCTGCTTGGTGTAGGCCGTCCCTAGCTCAGCCACGATAAGTGGCTCGATATCTGCTAGTGCAGGCCGACCCTCTTCGCTCGCTGTCGCGCCCGCGTCCTTAGCTTTCTGCGAGAAAATGACTCGATACAGTTTCCGTCCAATTTCAGAGTCGAGTTCAAGCCCTTTCGGGTTGAGAAACGACAGTCCCGATGCTTCGATCCGTCGAGCTAGCTCACGCCCTTCTTTGGTGCCCGCTGCCACCGCATTAGCCCATACCTGATGCCGCGCCGCAGGCGTAAGAGCGGCTAGCCGTTCGTCAGTCCAGTTCATCGCCACTGCCTCGCTTCGCCAAATCCCGCTGCACCTTCTCGCTCCTCAAGATCGCCTCGACGCGCGCCGCCTCGTCGAAGCTGTCGTCGCGCCGGAAGCGCAGCTCGGGCGCGAATTTGAGGTTCACGCGTGTCGCCACCTCGTGGCGCAGGTGCTTCCTGTTGCGCTCGAGCGCCGCCAGCACCTCGGCCTCGTCGCGGCCGCCGAGCGGCATCACGTAGGCGGTGGCAAGGCGCAGGTCCGGCGACATGCGCACCTCCGGAATGGTGATGACGTGTCCCGTCAGCACCGGGTCCTGAAGGTCGCCGCGCGCCAGCACCTCGGCGAGCGCGTGGCGCACGAGCTCGGCGACGCGCTGCTGGCGCTGGCTCGGGCCGGCGGGGGATTCGGAACGCTTCGGCATGATCGTCTCCGGGATCGGACCGGATGCTGCGGGCCAACCTCTCCCGAGGGAGAGGTCGAGTCGGCGAAGCCGACCGGGTGAGGGATTACGGTCTGACCGGTGAGGGCGTAACCCCTCACCCGGTCGGCGCTGTCGCGCCGACTCGGCCTCTCCCTCCGGGAGAGGCGGGTGCTACAGCGTCCGCCGCACCTCGGTGACGTTGTAGCACTCGATGACGTCGCCCTGGCGCATGTCCTGGTAGTTCTCGAAGGCCATGCCGCATTCCTGGCCGGCCGTGACCTCGCGGGCGTCGTCCTTGAAGCGCTTGAGCTGCGACAGCTTGCCTTCGTGGATGACGACGTTGTCGCGGATGAGCCGGACGTGGGCGCCGCGCTGGACGACCCCGTCGAGGACGCGGCAGCCGGCGACCTTGCCGACCTTCGAGACGTTGAACACCTCGAGCACCTGGGCCTCGCCGAGCCGCTCCTCGCGCAGCGTCGGGGCGAGCATGCCCGACATCGCCGCCTTCACGTCGTCGACGAGGTTGTAGATGATGTTGTAGTAGCGGATCTCGATGCCGGCCTGCTCGGCCGCTTCCCGCGCCTCCTTGTGGGCGCGGACATTGAAGCCGATGACCGCGGCGCCTGACGCGCCGGCGAGCGTGATGTCGGATTCGGTGATGCCGCCGACGCCGGAGTGGATCACCCGGGCCTGGACCTCCTCGTTGCCGACCTTCTCGAGCGCGCCGACGATCGCCTCGAGCGAGCCCTGCACGTCGGCCTTGACGACGAGCGCGAACTCCTTGCGGCCGGCGCCCTCCTTGAGGTCGCGCATCATGTCGGCGAGCGAGCCGCGGGCGCCCGAGGTGCGGGCGGCGGAGCGCTCGCGCTTCTGCCGGGTGCGGTAGTCGGTGACCTCGCGGGCGCGGGCTTCCGACTCGACGACGGCGACACGGTCGCCCGCCTCCGGCGTGCCGTTGAAGCCGAGCACCTCGACCGGAACCGACGGCCCGGCCTCCTTCGACATCGCGCCCTTGTCGTCGATGAGCGCCCGGACGCGGCCCCACTCGGCGCCGGCGACGGCGATGTCGCCGGTGCGCAGCGTGCCGCGCTGGACGAGCACGGTCGCGACCGGCCCGCGGCCGCGGTCGAGCTTCGCCTCGATGACCGTGCCCTCGGCCGGGCGGGCGCGGTTCGCCCTGAGGTCGAGGATCTCGGCCTGGAGCTGCAGGCCCTCGAGCAGCGTGTCGAGGCCCTGGCCGGTCTTCGCCGAGACCTCGAACTCGAGCGTGTCGCCGCCGAGCGACTCGACCACCACCTCGTGGCTCAGGAGCTCGGTCCGCACCCGCTGCGGGTCGGCCTCGGGCTTGTCGATCTTGTTGATCGCGACGATCAGCGGGACCTTGGCGGCCTTGGCGTGCGAGATCGCCTCGACCGTCTGCGGCATGACGCCGTCGTCGGCGGCGACGACCAGCACGACGATGTCGGTCACCTTGGCGCCGCGCGCCCGCATCGCCGTGAAGGCGGCGTGGCCCGGCGTGTCGATGAAGGTGATCTTGCCGCCGAGCGGCGAGGTCACCTGATAGGCGCCGATGTGCTGGGTGATGCCGCCGGCCTCGCCGGAGACGACGTTGGTCTTGCGGACGGCGTCGAGGAGCGAGGTCTTGCCGTGGTCGACATGGCCCATGATGGTCACGACCGGCGGCCGCGGCTCGATGGTCTCGTCGACGTCCGGGGTGTCGAAGAGGCCCTCCTCGACGTCCGATTCGGCGACCCGCTTCACGGTGTGGCCGAGCTCCTCGGCGACGAGCTGCGCGGTATCGGCGTCGATCGCGTCGGTGATCTTGAGCAGCTGGCCCTGCTTCATCAGGAGGCGGATCACGTCGACGGCGCGCTCCGACATGCGGTTCGCGAGCTCCTGGATCGTGATCGTCTCCGGGACAATGACCTCGCGGGCGAGCTTCTCCTTCGGCTCGGCGGCGCGGTTGCCGGTCAGGCGCTGCATGCGGCGGCGGAACGAGGCGAGCGAGCGCGTGCGCTCGTCCTCGCCGCCGGTCGCGGTCGCGATCGTCAGCCGGCCGCGGTTGCGGTTGCCGCCCGGCGCCCGCGGCGTCTTCGGCGGCGTGATGATCCGGGTCGGCATGCCGGGGCGGCGGATGATGCGCTTGCCCTCGGCCTCGTCCTCGGCCTGGACCGGGCGGCCGGGCGCCCGCAGTCCGGTTGCGGCCGGACGGGCGGCGGCCGGATCGGCGGCGGACGGGGCCGGGCGCGCCATGTGATTCAGGCTCTGCGGCCGGCGCGCGTCGCCCGGGGCCGGGCGCGGACCGGGCGGGCCGCGGGCCGGCAAGGGCTCCTCGCCGAGGCGGCGCCGGGCCTCGTCCTCGGCGCGGCGCTTGCGCTCGTCCTCCTTGTGGCGGCGCTCCTCCTCGTCGCGCTTGCGGGCCTCGGCGGCGGCGCGCTCGCGGGCGTCGCGGGCCTCGCGCTCGGCGCGGCGCTTCGATTCCTCCTCGGCGTGACGGCGATCCTCCTCCTCGCGGACGCGGGCGTCGGCGAGGGCGTTGGCGCGCGCATCGCGCTCCGAATCGGACAGCGTGCGCAGCACCATGCCGGTCGGGCGCGCCGCCGGCGCCGTGGCGGCCTGCGGCTGCGCCGGGGCAGCCGCGCCGGCAGTGGGCGCACGCCGCGCTGGCGCGGCGGCAGCGGCCGCGGCGGCATTCGGCGCGTCCTTCCCGACCGCCGGGCCGACACGGCGCTTCTTCGTCTCGACGACGACCGATTTCGTGCGGCCATGCGAGAAGCTCTGCCGAACCGTGTTCTGCTCGGACGGCCGCTTCAGCGACAGCTTCGGCGTCGCGAGATGGAGCGTCTTCTCGCCCGGGGCTTTGGTATCCGTATCGCTCATTCCACTCATATTCCTGCGGACCCGCCGTCCGCATCTGGTGTCGTCTTAAGGGCCGTATTCCGGGCCTGACCGGGCTCCGCAGGGAGCTCGGCCGGGTCGGCTTCCGCGCCGCGATAGGTCCGCAGCCGGCGCCAACGCGAGATGAATCCGTCGCCGCCAGGGCCCGCGGCGACGGCAGCATGTATCACATTTGACCGCCCTAATGCCAAATCCAATTCCTCTCCGGTCAGCTCGGTGACCACCGGAACGGCCGATATCGCGTCGCCGAAGCCTTTCCGCAACGCCCCGGCGAGCTTTCTTCGCCCGTCCTCGGCCGCTTCGGCGGCGTGGACGAGGGCGCCGAGCCTGCCCTCGGCGATCGCCGCCTCGACCTTGGCAAAGCCCGCGACGACGGCGCCGGCCTTGTTCGCAAGCGCGAGCCCCTGGCGCAGATCCTGGCGCAGCGCCGCGTCGATCTCATCCGCGAGCCTCGGCGGCACCTTGACCTCGGCCTTGAAGGCCCTGCCGAAGAGGCGCGCCCTGACCGCCTGGCGAACGATGTCCGCCCGCGCCGTGACCCAGGCGCCGCGGCCCGGAAGCTTGCGCCTCAGATCGGCGACGACCGTCCCGTCCGGCGCGACGACGAAGCGGATCAGCCCCTCGGGCGAACCGGCCTCGCGGGTGACGATGCAGGTGCGCTCCGGCTCGCTGCGGCCCATGCCCGTCTTAAGCCGGATGCGCCTCGGTCTCGGCCTCGGCCGCGGTCTCGCCTTCCGGTGCTTCCACCGGCGGCTCGATCCAGCCGAGCTTGACGCGGGCCGCGACGATCATGCCCTCGGCGTCGGCCCGGGAGACCTCGAAGCCGTCGAGGAAGCCCTTGTTGCGGACCGCGTCCGGACCTTTGCCGTCGGTCCAGCCGACGAGGTCGTCGGTCGCGAGGTCGGCGAAATCCTCGACCGTCTTGACGCCGTTCTCGCCGAGCGCGACCAGCATCGGTGTCGTGATGCCGTCGATTTCCCGCAACTGGTCTTCCACTCCAAGCTCCTTCCGGCGAGCGTCCTGCTCGGCCTCGATGCGGGCAAGGTACTCCTGCGCGCGGTTCTGAATCTCGCGGGCCGTGTCCTCGTCGAAGCCCTGGATGGACGCGACCTCGCCGGCATCCACGTAGGCGACCTCCTCGACGGTGCGGAAGCCCTCCGAGGCGAGGAGCTGGGCCACGACCTCGTCGACGTCGAGGGCCTGCATGAACAGCTCGGTGCGGGCGACGAACTCCTTCTGCCGGCGCTCCGATTCCTCGGCCTCGGTCAGGATGTCGATATCCCAGCCGGTGAGCTGCGAGGCCAGCCGGACGTTCTGGCCGCGCCGGCCGATGGCGAGCGAGAGCTGGTCGTCCGGCACCACGACCTCGATGCGGTCGGCGTCCTCGTCGAGCACGACCTTGACGACCTCGGCAGGCTGCAGCGCGTTGACGATGAAGGTCGCCTGGTCGGCCGACCACGGGATGATGTCGATCTTCTCGCCCTGGAGCTCGCCAACGACCGCCTGCACGCGCGAGCCGCGCATGCCGACGCAGGCGCCGACCGGGTCGATCGACGAGTCGCGCGAGATCACGCCGATCTTCGCCCGCGAGCCGGGGTCGCGGGCGACGGCCTTCACCTCGACGATGCCGTCGTAGATCTCGGGCACCTCCTGCGTGAACAGCTTCGCCATGAACTGCGGGTGGGTGCGCGACAGGAAGATCTGCGGCCCGCGCGCCTCGCGGCGGACGTCGAAGAGGTAGGCGCGGACCCGGTCGCCGGGGCGGAAGGTCTCGCGCGGGATCATCTCGTCGCGACGGATGATGCCCTCGCCGCGGCCGAGGTCGACGATGACGTTGCCGTACTCGACGCGCTTGACGACGCCGTTGACGATCTCGCCGATGCGGTCCTTGTACTCGTCGTACTGGCGGTCGCGCTCGGCCTCGCGCACCTTCTGGACGATGACCTGCTTCGCCGACTGCGCGGCGATGCGGCCGAAGTCGAAGGGCGGCAGCGTCTCGGCGATGGCATCGCCGACCTGCGCCGCCGGGTTGCGCTTGCGCGCCTCGGTGAGCGGGATCTCGCGCGAGTCGTTCTCGACCGCGTTGTCGTCGACGACGAGGAGGTGGCGGGCGAGCCTGAGCTCCCCGGTCTTCGGGTTGATCTCGGCGTGGACGTCGGTCTCGGCGCCGTAGCGGGAGCGGGCCGCCTTGGCGATCGCATCCTCCATCGCGGTGACGACGATCTGGCGATCGATCACCTTCTCGCGGGCGACCGCGTCGGCGATCTGCAAAAGCTCGAGCCTGTTGGCGCTGACGGCCATGGGAGTCACTCCTCGTCGGAATTGGGTTTGTGTTCGGGACGCGAAGACGCCGGCTTCTTGTCACCCTCGCCGGTTGCGGCGGAAGGTGCCGAGCCCCGTCTCAGCGCCTCGCGGATCAGCTCGTCGGTGAGCACCAGCCGCGCCTCGCCGATGTCGGCGAGCGGCAGCCGGAAGTTCTTCTCCTCGCCGGCCTTGACGTCCGGCAGCTCGATGAGCGCCGCCTTACCGGCGACGCCGCGGAGGAAGCCGCGGAAGCGCTTGCGGCCATCGAGCGGCACGTCCATCTCGACCTTCGCCTCGTATCCGGCCCAGCGCTCGAAGTCGCTTTCCCGGGTGAGCGGGCGATCGATGCCGGGCGAGGAGACTTCGAGCCGGTAGGCCTGCGGCACCGGATCCTCGAGATCGAGCACCGGCGACAGCGCGCGGCTCAACGCCTCGCAGTCCTCGACCGACATGGTCCCGTCCGGCCGCTCGGCCATGACCTGGACCGTGCAGCCGTTCTGGGGCGTGACCTTCACCCGCACGAGCCTGAAGCCGAGATCCTCGGCCACGGGCTCGACGGCGCTCGCGACGCGCGCCGCGACGCCGGTCTCGGTGATGAGGCGTTGTTCGTGCCTGACAGCCATTCCGTCTTCCGGGCTCGGCCGCGGGCGGTCCGCTAGAGCGCGATGACTTCTCGTCGAGTCGTCATCCCGCTCTACCTCTTTGTTTGAGCATGATCTTTTCCGAAAACCGGTAGCCACTTTTCGGGATCATGCTTTAAACAAAAAGAGCGGACCCCGGGGGGCCCGCTCCCGAACCGCAGCTTGACGCCGCAACCAGAGCTGACGGGGGCTATCTAGCGAGAACGGCGGGCGATTGCAAGGCGATTACGCCCATTCCGGCAAAGTCTGGGGCCCTCCCACCGCGCCGGCGCCCTGAGAGAAATCGCTCAATTTCGAGGCGATTCTCCGATCAAACTAACGCTCTGGTCAGAACCTCTCCGTAACACTGCCGCGGAGGTCCTTCCCTGCCGGTGCGCCGTGACCGTCATCCCCGCCTTCCGAAGCGATCAGGAGACCTCGCCGGTCGTGGCGCGGACGCTCGCGGATCTCGAGGACTCGATCAGCGGCGGCTCCCAGCAGCGTCGCCTCGAGTCGCTGCGCCAGGTCACCGATCTGTTCCTGCGCGACGCCGTCGCGCTCACCGACGAGCAGGTCGAGCTCTTCGACCTCGTGATCGCCCGGCTTGCGTCGGCGATCGAGACGCGGGCGCGGGCCGAGCTCGCAAGCCGCCTCGCCGACGCGCCGAATGCGCCGCGCGGCGTCGTGCGGGCGCTCGCCCATGACGAGATCATGGTGGCGCGCCCGATCCTGTCGCGCTGCGGCCGGCTCACCGACGACGACCTCGTCGCGGTCGCGGTCGCCAAGGGGCGCGACCACATGCTGGCGATCTCCGAGCGGGCTTCGATCGGCGAGATCGTCACCGACGTGCTCGTCTCCCGCGGCGACCGGGTCGTGGTGCACGCGGTCGCCGGCAACCCCGGCTCGCGCTTTACCGAAGCCGGGATCGCGAAACTGATCGACCGCGCGCGCGGCGACGCGGCGCTGCAGACGCTCCTCGGCCAGCGCGAGGACATCCCCGAAACCCACATGCACCAGCTCGTGCTGATCGCCAAGGAGGCGGCGCGGCGCCGCCTTGTCGAGACGCTTCCACACCCGGCGCCGCCCACCCTCGACGCCGCAGTCGAGCGCAGCGCGACCCGCGTCGAGGCGGCAGCCCTCGGCGGGCGCGACTACGGCCGGGCGCTCGGGCGCGTGCAGGAGCTCTCGGAGGCCGGCCTTCTCGCCGAGGCGAAGCTGCGCGAATACGCCGACGCCAATGCGTTCGAGGAGGCGGTGTGCGCGATCGCCGCCCTTGTCGGTCTATCGCTGACGGCGGCCGAGCGGCTGCTCGGCGCCGGCGATCCCGACCTTCTTCTCGTCGTCGGCAAGTCGCAGGACTGGGTCTGGCCGACGGTCCGCGCCCTCGTGCGCCTGCGCGACAAGGCCGAGGCGACGCCGGCCCGCCTGAAGCGCATCTTCGAGACCTACGAGCAGCTCTCGCGCGCGACCTCGCAGCGGGTGGTGCATTTCCTCAAGCTGCGCGAGACGGCGCAGAAGCAGGCCGCCGGCGCTGCCGCGCGGCGCCAGATCCGCGCCAAGCAGAACTGAGCCAGCCCGGCGGCGTCTACCGCGTCGGCACCGGGTGCTCGCCCCGGTAATCGTAGAAGCCGCGCTTGGTCTTGCGGCCGAGCCAACCGGCCTCGACGTATTTCACCAGCAGCGGGCAGGGGCGGTATTTCGAATCGGCCAAGCCCTCGTGCAGCACCTGCATGACCGACAGGCAGGTGTCGAGGCCGATGAAGTCGGCGAGCTGCAGCGGCCCCATCGGATGGTTGGCGCCGAGCCGCATCGCGGTGTCGATCGAGTCGACCGAGCCGACCCCTTCGTAGAGGACGTAGATCGCCTCGTTGATCATCGGCAGGAGGATGCGGTTGACGATGAAGGCCGGGAA
>DAINQO010000100.1:9765-11818 GCA_036742625.1 Microvirga sp. | reverse complement strand
CGATCGCGGTCTACGGCCCGGGCGAGCGCTGCGTCGGCCTCGCGCTCGAGATGACGCTGTGGAGCCGCGACCTCGTCCTCCTCACCGACGGTCCCGCGAACATCTCCGACGCCGACCGAGCGCGCCTCGACGCGCAGGCGATCCGCGTCGTCGAGGAGAAGGTCGCCGGGCTCGAGGGCGACGCGAGCGGGTTGAAGCGCGTCCGCCTCGACGACGCCGCGCCGCTCGCCCGCGAGGCGCTGTTCCTGAACTACGGCGAACGCGAGGGCTCGGATCTCATCCGCATGCTCGGCTGCGCTCTCACCGAAAAGGGCACGGTCGAGACCGGTTCGAACGAGCGCACCGAAGTCGCCGGGCTCTACGTCGCCGGCGATGCCTCGCGCCGGGTGCAGTTCGCGATCGTCGCCGCCGGCGAGGGCGCCATGGCGGCCTTCGCCATTAACAACGACATGCTGAAGGAGGACCTGCCGCGGGACTGAATCACCTCCCCGGCTAGCTCGTCCGCGCCAGGCGGCCCTCGATCGGATAGGCCGGGTCGTTGTAACCGGGCGTCGAGGGGTGGCCGGTCGGCACGAGGCGGTCGACCAGCGCCTCGTCCTCGGCCGTGAAGCGGTAGTCGAGCGCTCCGAGATAATCCTGCCACTGCTCCTCGGTGCGCGGGCCGGCGATGACGCCGGTGACGAGGCGGTTGTTGAGCACCCAGGCGACTGCAAACTGACCCGGCTTGATGCCGCGCGCCTCCGCGTGCCGCTTGATCTCCTGCGCGATCTGAAGCGATTCCGTGCGCCACTCGGTCTGCATCATGCGCGGGTCCTGACGGCCGGCGCGGGTGCCCTGCGGCGGCGGAACCTCGGGCGAATACTTGCCGGTGAGCACGCCGCGGGCGAGCGGCGAGTAGGGCACGACGCCGAGGCCGTAATGGCCGCAGGCCGGCAGGTGCTCGACCTCCGGCATCCGGTTCATGGCGTTGTAGTAGGGCTGCGACACGACCGGCCGGTCGATGCCGATCTCGTCGCAGATGCGGCAGATCTCGGCGACGCGCCAGGCGCGGAAATTCGAGACCCCGAAGTAGCGGATCTTGGCCGCCCTTATGAGGTCGGCCATGGCGTGCACGGTCTCGGCCAAGGGCGTGCCGTGGTCTTCCTTGTGCAGGTAGTAGACGTCGACGTGATCGGCGCCGAGGCGCCTCAGGCTCGCGTCGCAGGCCCGCATGATCCACTGGCGCGACAGGCCCATGCCGTTCGGCCCCTCGCCGGTCGGGTTGGCGACCTTGGTCGCGAGCACCCACCAATCCCGCTTCGCCTTGATGGCGCGGCCGGTGATCTCCTCCGAACGGCCGTCGGTGTACTGATCGGCGGTGTCGATGAAGTTGATGCCTGCGTCGCGGGCGCTCGCCACGATCCGCGCCGCCGTCGGCTCGTCGGTCGGTCCGCCGAACATCATCGTGCCGAGGCAGATCGGCGAGACCTTGACGCCGCTTCGACCGAGATTGCGATACTCCATGGTTGCCCCCGCTTTCCCCAAGCCGCCCGCGAGCCGATTGTGGCGTCTGCGTTTCACGAAACCCAGAACGGTGCAACCGGACGAGTTCGCCCTTGACGACTCCGCCCGTCCTGGCATGCAGTCCGCCGGACATGATCGGCCGGCCCGAAGGCGACCTTGAACGAGCAGCTTTCACTTCCGATGATCGAGATCCACCGTCGGCTGACCCCGACCAAGGAGCCGTGCGAGGCGTGCCGGGAGCAGATGCTGAAGAGCCGCGCCGCGGCCCCGCATCCCCGGCTCATGATCATGTCGAGCGGGCCGCTCGGCGACATTTTCGGCGGCGGCGTCGAGACCCGCTACGTCTGCCTCGACTGCGGCAACATCGTCATCCACTCGACCGGCCGGCTCGGGCAGGGATGGCATTGAGGCGCCGGCCGCTGCCTCCCGCCCGCGGCACCCTGAATTCATCGTAAACGCAGCTCGTGCTTGAGACGGGCCTCGCCCTCGCTACTGTCGTGGCCAGTATCCGAGGAGTCTTCGATGCCGGCCAAAGCCATCCTGCGCGGCG
>DAINQO010000100.1:0-9665 GCA_036742625.1 Microvirga sp. | reverse complement strand
GGCGCCGCCGCCGCTCTCCTGTTCTCTCTCGCCGCGATCGGCGGCGCCGCCGCCGGTCACCGGGATGGACATGGTCCTGCCTACCGCGGACCGGTGGCGCGGATGCATGTCGGACCGCATCGCGGCGGCATGATCCGTCCGGGGCTGCATCGCCGGCACCACGCCTATGGCGGAATCGGCTACGGCCGCGGACACCACCGCTTCGACGCGCCGCGGCACCACGCCCGCGCCGCCTTCTTCCCGCGGGCGCGATATGGTTATCGCCACAACGGACCGCGCTTTCACGGCGGCGGCTACGGCGTCAGGCACGGTTATCTCCCGCGCCGGCGCTTCTTCGCCGCCGAAGCCTACGGGCTCGGGGGCTATGGTGGGTGGCAAGGCGGCGCCTACGCCGCCTACGCGCCTCCGGCCTACGGCACGGTTGCGGGCGCCGCGCCCTACGGACCGCTCTACAATCGCCCGATCGGCGACTGCTATTGAAGGGCGAAGCTCGCCGCCACCGGCGCGAAGGCTGAGACGCCTTCGTAGCGGTCGAGCCGCGCGTCGATCATGCGGTCGATCTTGCCGTAGACTTCCGTCACGGTGAGGTGGCGGGTCTTGGTCTTCTTCCTCACCGTCTCCTGGGCGAAGAACAGCGTCCTGTTCGCCTTCGCGGCCGCCGGGAACACCTTCGGCGCGCTCTGCTTCGGCTTGCCGCTGACGAGCTCCAGAAGCTTGCCGGCGCTCTCGGCGCCGAGGAAATGCATGAGGTAGAGCTCGGAGCGCTCGAGGCTGCGCCCGATGCGGCGTTCGATCTTGGCCTTGTCGCGCTTCAGCATCTCGGCCGCCATGACGGCCGAGAGGTAGGGGTTGCGGCGCAAGGCCAGCACCCACTCGCGGGTCTGCTCGCTCGGGATCGCGACCTGGCCGTTCACGGTCTCGACCGAGGCGGCGGCGAACTCCATGCCGTACTTCGGGCCGAAGTCGCGGATCATCTCGAGCCAGGTCTTGTCGATGAACTGGAACAGCCCTTCGGCCGAGGAGGTCGCCGCCTTGTTGTCGGCGATGAAGCTCGATTCCTTGTCGGCGAGCGCCATCATGTAGGTGGGATCGACGCCGGTCGCGTCGGCGGCGCGCAGGATCGTCTGGACGAGCCGGCGCGGGATGCGCACACGCCCGAAGCGGAGCAACTCATCGGGATCACCGTCGCTCGCGAAAGCGCCGGAACGGAAGGCCGGCTCCTCCCGGCGTGGCGCGCCGTCGTCGCCGGGCGCGAGCTCGGGCGCGAACCCGAGCGGCGGCTCATGGACCGCCGCGAGGTCAAAGGACAGGCGCGGCTCGGCCGCGGGTGGGACAGCCTGCGCGCCGGAGCCGTGCGCCGCCGCCGGGCCGACGGCGCTGCCGGCGGACGAGACCGTCAGGAGCGCGCCGAAGCCGAGCGAAAGGGCAAATCGCGCAAAACCGCTCGCTGCGCGCCGCCCGCGCGGCGCCCGCAAGGCAAAGGCCCCCCGGGGCTCGAGCCAGCGCACCCCGTCCCGGCCCGCCGCAACGCGAGAGAAGCCGGCGTCCTTCGACGCCGTCCGGCGATGATCCATGAAGCCCCCAGCCACGCGCCGTCTTGGCCGGCGCTTCCCGCTTATTGGTTCGTTGTGGGGCGGGCTTCTGGGGGGCGGTTATGACCAGAATAGGACAGCTTAACCGTAAAGGTTCCGGCGCCGGCGAAGATTTCCTGCTACGTTGGAGCGGCTGCAACCGCTATGCGGAAGCGATCCTTGAGAAAAGCGGCGTCGCGCGACGGCAGGACTCGCGCCGTTTCTCCTTGATTGATTTTGATCACGCCCACGGCAGAGCTTTGCCAAACCCTGTGGATACGTCCAGCAAAGCTTTGAAGATCACCTTCATCAACAATGATTCGCGAATCAGAGATCCCGCAGCTTCGCGCCGCCGCGGCGAGGTCGGTGGCATAGCCGGTGTGGCTCCTCTGGCCCCCCGTCTCGCCATAGGCCTCGTTGTCGAGCACCGCGATCGTGAGATTGCCCGGGTTTTGCGCCGCGATCGTCGCCAGCGAGCCAAGGCCCATGAGGAGCTCGCCGTCCCCGGTGACGACGAGCACCGGCCGTCGCGGCTGCGCGAGGGCGAGCCCGAGCCCGACCATCGCGGCGCCGCCCATCGCGCCCCAAAGGTAGAAGTTGAGCGGATGATCGCCGGCGGCGGCGACGTCGTAGGTCGGCGAGCCGAGCCCGGCGACGATCAGGAGGTCGCGCCGGTCCTGCAGGAGCCGCGCGACGGCGGCGCGCCGGTCGAACGCCTGTGTCATTTCGCGAACACCTTGGCGCCGATGAGGCGCTGCGAGAGGAGCACCGCGGTCGCGGTTTCGGCCTCGAACGTCATGATGGCGGCGGCGCCGACCACGTCCGCGACGTCGGCCGGCGCGTCGGCCCGCATCACGTGGACGCCCGCGATTCGCAGCGCCTCCGGCGTCGCCGTTCCCATCGGTACCTGCCACGGGTTGAACTCGCCCCACTCGCCCCGCATGGTGACGAGGGTCAGGAACGGGAAGCGGCCGAGCCGGATCAGCGACAGCATGTTGACGCAGTTGCCGACCCCGCTCGACTGCATCAGGAGCACGCTGCGCTCGCCCCCGAGCCAGGCTCCGGCGCAGAGCGCGACCCCCTCCTCCTCGGTCGTCAGCACGACCGGCGTCATCGCCGGCGCGGCGTGGACGCGCTCGATCAGCCGCGTGTGCCCGGCATCGGGCACGTAGGCGACCTGGCGCACGTCGAAGCGCTCCAGGATGTCGAAGATCGCGTCCGGCCAGGCGGCCTCGGGGCTCACGGCGCCACCGGGACGGTGTAGTTCAGCGCCAGCCGGCCGCCGTCCGGATAGATCGTCTGGCCGGTGATGTAGGAGGCGTCGTCGCTGGCGAGGAACAGCGCCACCGACGCGACCTCGTCTGGCTCGCCGAAGCGCCCGATCGGCGTGCGCGACATCACCATCCGGGTCGCCGTCTCGTTCCTGAGGACGCTGTCGCGGGCGAGATCGGTCATGATAGTGCCGGGCCCGATCGCATTGACGCGGATGCGGTGCGGCGCGAGCCCGACCGCCATCACCCGCGTCAGCTGGTTGATCGCGCCCTTCGAGGCGCCGTAGGGCACCTGGTTCGGGATCGCGAGAAGCGCGTTCACCGAGGCCATGTTGATGATGGTGCCGCCGCCGCCCTGCGCCACCATCCGCCGCGCCGCCGCCTGGCCGCACAGGAACACCGATTTGAGGTTCGTGCGCAGCACGCGGTCGTAGTCCTCCTCGGCGAGGTCGAGAAAGTCGGCGTTGTGGGTGATGCCGGCGTTGTTGACGAGGATGTCGAGGCGCCCGAAGGCCGCGACCGCGCGGGCGATGAGCCCCTCAGCCTGATCGCGGTACCCAACGTCAGCCCGGTGGAACAGCGCGCCCGCGCCGAGCTTCGCGGCCGAGGCTTCGCCCTTCGCAACGTTGATGTCGCCGATCGCGACCTTGGCGCCCTCGCGGGCGAAGCGCTCGGCGATGGCGAGGCCGATGCCCTGCGCCGCCCCCGTGACCACCGCGACCTTGTCCTTCAGACGCACGCCGTCCCCTCCCCGAGATGCTCGTGTGGCGCCATAGGTCAGACCACCCGATGCAGCAAGGGCATGCCGGCAAGCGCCCGTAGCACGTTCTCGCGCGCGACGCCGAGGCTGCGCTCCCAGGTCTCGGCGGTGAGCCACGCGACGTGCGGCGTCGCGATCACGTCGTCGCGTGCGAGGAGGGGATGATCGTCACCCGGCGGCTCGGCGGCGAGCACGTCGAGGGCGGCGACGGCGACCCGCTTCGCGGCGAGCGCCGCGATCAGCGCCGCCTCGTCGACGAGGCCGCCGCGGGCGGTGTTGACGAGGATCACGCCGGGCTTCATCCGGGCGAAGGCGTCGGGGCCGACGAGGCGCTCGGTCTCTGTCGTCAGCGGCAGGTGCAGCGAGAGGATGTCGGCGCGCGCCAGAAGCGCGTCAAAGCCGACGTGCTCCGCCGTCAGCTCGGCGCGAGCAGCGCGACTCCAATAGATGACCTCGGCGCCCATCGCGGCGAGGATCGGCGCGAGCCGCCGCGGCACCGCGCCGGCGCCGACGAGCCCGACCGTGCGCCCGCCGATCTCGCCGAGCGACGCCTCCGCGCCCCGCGGGAGTGCCCAGCCGGCGGCCGTGCGCGCCGCGCGGTCGAATCGCGGCAGGCGACGCAGCGCGGCGAGCATGAGCGCGAGCGCCAACTCGGCGACGGCGGCGGTGTTCGTGCCGGGCATGTTGCACACCGCGACCCCGTGCCGGCGCGCCGCCTCGAGGTCGATGGTGTTCACGCCGACGCCGACCTTCTGCACGAGCTTGAGGCGCGGCGCCCTGGCGAACACCTCGGCGGCGATCGGCTTCAGGACGTGGAGGATCGCCGTCGCGTCGGGAAGCAATGCGTCGAACGCCGCGTCCGCGGCTTCGGAGACGACGGCGACCGACAGGCCGCTGCACTCCCAGGCCACGAGCTTCGCCGACAGCTCCTGCCCCGCTTCGCAGCGAGCAATGACCAGGGGTTTTTGCATCACGGAAACGGCAGGGGTGGCATTTGCGCGAGCTTAAGGTATTCGCTGCCGGTCGGCGATCTCAAGCGCGTGCTCAGGGGCGGTTCCGCCGTGGCGGCTCAGGACGAACTGATTTCGGTTCTGCGCGGCCTTGGGCTCGTCGGTGAGGCGGAGACGGTGCGGCTGACGCCGCTTGCCGGCGGCGTCTCCTCGGACATCTTCCGCGTCCAGACGAAGGCGCGGATTTTCGCCGTGAAGCGCGCCCTGCCGAAGCTGAAGGTCGCGGCCGATTGGCAGGCGCCGGTCGAGCGCAACGCCTACGAGGTCGCCTGGATCGAGACCGCCGCCGGCGTCGTTCCGGAAGCGGTGCCGGAGATCCTCGGGCACGACCCGGGAAACGGCCTCTTCGCCATGACCTACCTCGACCCGGGAACGCATCCGGTCTGGAAGGCGCAGCTCCGCGACGGCATCGTCGACGATGGCTTTGCCGCCGAGGTCGGCCGCCGCGTCGCCGCGATCCACGCCGCAACAGCCGCCGACAGCACGGTCGCGGCGCGCTTCGCGACCGACCGCATCTTCCGCCCGATCCGGCTCGAGCCCTATCTGGAGGCGAGCGCCCGGCGGCATCCGGGCGTCGCCGACCGGCTCATGGCGCTGTCGCGCGACACGCTCGCGGTCAAGAAGGCGCTCGTGCACGGCGACGTGTCGCCGAAGAACATCCTGGCGGGGCCGCGCGGCCCGGTCTTCCTCGACGCCGAATGCGCCTGGTACGGCGACCCCGCCTTCGACCTCGCCTTCTGCCTCAACCACCTGCTGTTGAAGTGCCTGTGGAACCGGGCGGCGGCGCCGGCTTATCTTGGCGCCTTCGACGCGCTCGCGGCCGCCTATCTGGCGGCGGTCACCTGGGAGCCGCGGGCCGAGCTCGAGGCCCGGACGACGCGGCTGCTGCCGGGCCTTTTCCTCGCCCGCGTCGACGGCAAGTCGCCGGTCGAATACATCACCGACGATGCCGACCGCGACCGCGTCCGGGCGACCGCGCTGCCCTTGATTGCGAAGCCGCCGCGAAAGCTCGCCGCGGTGCGGAGCGCCTGGGCGGAGCGGCTCGGGAGCCACTGAAAGGGAGAGCATGGCCCAAGCGGCGATCGCGAAGGTGCACGGGCGCCGCGTGTGGGATTCACGCGGCCGGCCGACGGTCGAGATCGAGGTTGCGCTCGCCGGCGGCATCACCGGTCGCGCGATCGCGCCGGCCGGCGCCTCGACCGGCAGCGGCGAGGCGGTGGACCTGCGCGACGGCGGCGCCGCGTTCGGCGGCCTCGACGTGCGCCGGGCAGTCGCGAACGTGAACGAGATCATCGCCCCGGCGCTTGCCGGACGCGACGCCGGCGCCCAGGCGGAGATCGACGGCCATCTCATCGAGCTCGACGGCACGCCGGCGAAGGCCCGCCTCGGCGGCAACGCCATCGTCGCGACCTCGCTCGCGGTGCTGCAGGCCGCCGCGGCGTCGCACGCCGAGCCACTGTGGCGCTACGTCGCGCAAGGCGGCGAGGTCACGATCCCGGTCCCCGAGATTCAGATCTTCGGCGGCGGCGCCCATGCGGCGCGACGCGTCGACGTGCAGGATTTCATGGTCGTGGCGCCGAATGCGTCGTCCTTCGCCGAGGCGCTCGACCGCACCGCCGAGGTCTATCGCGCCGCCGGGCAAATCCTCGCCGAGCGCGGGCTCGTCCAGGGCGTTGCCGACGAGGGCGGCTGGTGGCCGACCTTCTCGTCGAACGAGCAGGCGCTCGATATGCTCGTGCGAGCGATCGAACGGGCCGGCTTTACGCCCGGCAACGAGGTCGCGATCTCGCTCGACGTCGCCGCCTCCGAGCTCGGGCGCGGCGGGCGCTACCGTCTCGCACTGGAGCAGCGCGAGCTCGACGCCGACGGCATGATCGGGATGCTCGGGCGCTGGATCGAGCGCTACCCGATCGTCTCGATCGAAGACCCCCTGGCCGAGGACGACCCGGAAGGGTTTTGCCGCTTCACGGCGGCGTTTGGAGACAAGGTCCAGGTCATCGGCGACGATTTCCTCGTCACGAACGCCGATCGCGTGCGCGAGGCGGCGCGCGCCGGGACCTGCAACGCGGTGCTAATCAAGCCGAACCAGGCCGGCACCGTCACCGAGACCAAGGCGGCGCTCGACGCCGGCAAGGCGGCAGGCTTCGGCACGATCGTCTCGGCCCGGTCCGGCGAGACCGAGGACGTGGCGATCGCCCACTTGGCGGTCGGCTGGAACGCCGGCCAGCTCAAGGTCGGCTCCTTCGCCCGCTCCGAGCGGATGGCGAAATGGAACGAGGTGCTGCGCATCGAGGAGGCGCTCGGCCCCGCGGGCCGCCTGGCGCGGCCCTTCGATCGGCGTCCTTGAGGGAAGCCGCTCAAGGAGCGCCGCCTTCCCCTTCCGGCGAGAGGCGCTTCTCGTAGCGCCATGCGGCGGTGCCGTCTTCGTAATAGTCGGCGAGCGTCGCGATGCGGCGGTAGTCGGCCTTCTCGTAAAGCGTCTGCGCGGCCTTGTTGTCGGGCCGGACCTCGAGGCGCAGGCGCGTGCAGCCGTGCCGGCGCGCCGCGGTTTCGGCGGCCTCGAGCAGGCGCTTGCCGAGTCCCCTGCCGGCGGCGCCCGGCTTGACCGCGATCGAGGTGAGATGGCCGACGGCGGCGTTCCTCCGGCGCTGGACCATGGCGTATCCGATCGGGCCCGCGGCGCCGCCGGCAACGAGAAGATCGATCGTTGGCGAGGCGACCGCATGGCGGAAGGCGCGCCGCTCGAGCCGATCGGTCGGGAACACGCCCTCGATCGCGAGGAGGCCGTCGAGGTCGTCGAGCCGCGCTGGCCTGACCGGCAGCGTCACGGCGCCGTCCACGGAAAAGTCCAGGTCTCCGTCAGGGCCTTGTTGCCGGCGCGCAGATAGGCCCGCAGATCGGTCGACTGGCCGGCTTCGAGCTTCACGTCGAAAGCGGCGCGGAAGCCCTTCGTGTGCTCGTTCGGAACGACGAAGGTGTGCGTAATCTGGCCAGCCGAGGCCGACGGCACGACCTGCACGAGGCTCGGGTCGGACAGGTAATAGGCGAGGTTGCCGCCGGCGAAATCGATCAGGAAGCGGCGCGTCAGCGCATCGCCCGGGTCGGCCGAGCCGCTCGCCCTCGCCGGAGCCTGGAAGGTGTTCACGACCTTGCCGCCCGGGTGCAAGTCGTCCGTCGCCGAGACGGCGCGGATGCGGTAGCCGAAGGCGACCTCCTGGCCTGGCTCGTAGGGGGCGCGCGGCTGCCAGTAGGCGACGACGTTGTCGGCGGTCTCGTTGTCGGTCGGCAGCTCGATCAGCTCGACCCGGCCCTCGCCCCAGCTGCCGGTGGGCTCGACCCAGTAGCCCGGGCGCAGGTGATAGAAGGCCTCGAGGTCCTGATAGTTCTCGAAGATGCGGTCGCGCTGCAGCAGGCCGAAGCCGCGCGGATTTAAGTCGAGGAAGGCCGAGACCCATCGCCGGGCGGGGTTGTGCAGCGGCCGCCAGATCCACTCGCCGGCGCCGGTGTGCATCAAGAGGCCGTCGGAATCGTGCAGCTCGGGCCGGAACGAGTCGACGCGCCGGCGATCGTTCTCGCCCTCGAAGAACATCGACGTCAGCGGCGCCAGCCCGACCGAGGCCATGGCCCGACGCGGAAACAGCGTCACTGTGACGTCGATCGTGGTCTCGACCGCCGGGTAGATCTCGAAACGGTAGGCGCCCGCCGCCGATGGGCCGTCGAGGAGCGCGTAGACGAGCGCCCGTTCGGCGCCGGCGGCCGGCACGTCGACCCAGAACTCGCGAAAGTAGGGGAACTCCTCGGGCTCGCCGTCGCGCGCACTGACGACCAAGCCGCGCGCCGAGAGGCCGTAACGCTGGTCGCGGGCGAGGAAGCGGAAATAGCTCGCGCCCAGGAAAGCGATCAGCTCGTCGAAGACCTTGGGGTCGTTGAGCGGGTAGTGCAGGCGGAAGCCGGCAAAGCCGAGGTTCACCGGCAGCGGCCGGTCGATCCTGCTGCGTCCGGTGTCGAACAGCTGCGCCTGGTAGGCGACGGGCGTCGGCACGCCGTCGCGGATCACGTTCACGGTGACCGGACGCTGGTAGAGGAAGCCGAGGTGGAAGAGCTGCATCCGAAACGGACCGCCGGCCGACCCGAGCAGCGCCCGGTCCGGCCTGAAGCGGATGTCGCGGTAGGCGTCGAAGTCGAGCCGGTTCAGGGGCTCGGGCAGCGGCGCCAGGTTCGCCTCGAAGCCGGCCGCGGCGAGCTCGCGGGCGCGGCGCACCACGTCCTCATAGCGGAAGGGCGTCGGCGCCGGCGGGCCGCCGGTCTGGGCCAAGGCGGGCGCCGCCGCAAGCGCCATCGATGCGGTGAGGAGACTGCGGCGGGTCAGGCGCGGCATCGATGGGGACTCGGAACGAAGGATGACGAGAAGGCGACGGCGCGACAGTTAAGCGAGGCCGCTTGGGCCGTCCACTGCCAAGCCGCCGCGGCGCGGGCTGCGCGTCACCAACGCGGAAGCTGCGGCGTTCGCTGCAAACGGTTGAGGAAATCTCCAAAAAGCCCTTGAGATCGAAGGGAATCGCACGTATCTAAGCCCTGCCCAACATTCGCACGTGCCTGTGGCCGCGTGCTGGTCGGTGGACATCCGGACAAGAGGCCGGACAGTCGCCAGGGACAAGGGTTCGCTCTCGGGGGATGGATATCCCTGAGACAAGGACCCCGGTTCTGACGAAGAACCGCGTCCCGAACAACGACCGGCAGCCGGAGGCGAAACCGGCGAACCCCGCTCTCCACGGGGGACGCAGCTTAAAGCAACGACGGAGCGGGCTTTTTTGGTCTCGTCGGCCCTCCAAAGGTCGACACCGAAGAGGCTTGTCCATCTTGCCCGGCGTGCGGTTGGGGTCTCCCCATCCAAACAAAGGCAGCTTCTCGGGCGAAGAGCCCGTCGACGCCGCTCGTGTCTCCAACGCACGGGCGGGGCGATGACTCTTCCCCGCTGAGCCCGGGCGGTTAAGCCGCCCGACCTGTCAACCGGGGCGCTCGCGCGCCCGATTGAGCCTTGTTGGGAGAGCGC
>DAINQO010000099.1:10481-11843 GCA_036742625.1 Microvirga sp. | reverse complement strand
GTCGAGGGGTTGGGCAGCGCGGTGTTGCCGCAGCCGTACCACATGCAGCCGATGCCGACGCCGCGGCGACGGCGCGGCTCGGAGGCGTTGTGGGCCGCGGCGTCCGCAAGGGCGGCTGTCCAGTCCTCCTTCAGCGCGTCGAGGCACTCCGGCAGCCCGGCGGAATGCGCCAGCACCTGGCCCGAGGGCGTCCGGTCGCCACTGCCCAGCGCATTCAGGCGGCGGATGGCCCAGCGGTCGAGGCCGAGCGCCTCGGCGAGATCGTCCATCAGGCATTCATGGGCGATCGCCGCCTGCGGTACGCCGAAGCCGCGGAAGGCGCCCGCCGGCGGATCGTTGGTGTAGATCGCACGCGTGCGGTTCTCGACGTTCGGGACGCGATAGGGGCCGCTCGCATGCACCGGCACGCGGTTTGCGACCGTCGGTCCCCAGGAGGCGTAGGCGCCGGTGTTGAAATCGGCCTCGCTCGCGAAAGCGAGAAGCCGGCCTTGCGCGTCGGCTGCGGCGCGGGCGCGGATCGTCGCCGGATGGCGCTTGGTCGAGGAGGCCATCGACTCGACGCGCGAATAGACCATGCGCACCGGCCGGCGCACCTTCCAGGCCGCGACCGCGACGAGCGGCTGCACCGAGACGTCGAGCTTGCCGCCGAAGCCGCCGCCGCAGCCGGAGGGCCGGATGCGCACGTTCTCGGGCGGAATGCCGAGCACGCGCGCGGTCTCGTCGCGGTCCATGTAAGGCGCCTGGGTGCAGGCGACGATCTCGATCGTATCCGGGCCGGTGGGCGCCGCGTAGCCGGCCTCGGGCTCGATGTAGGCGTGCTCGACGAAGCGCGTGCGGAACGTGCCTTTGGCCGTTGCGGCCGCTTGGGCCTCGCCCGCATCCGGATCGCCGCAGCGCAGGCGGCCACGGGTCAGGACGTTGTCGGGCCGCCCGGCGTGGAGCGCCGGCGCGCCGTCAGTGAGCGCCGCCTCGACGCCGGAGAGCGGCACGAGCGGCGTCCAGGCGATCGGAACCTCCGTGTCGTCGATGCGATCCAGCACGTCGCGCGTGCCGACGAGCCCGAGCACCGCCTCGCCGCGGAAGCGCACTTCGCCATTCGCGAAGACAGGCTGGTCCTTGGTGTCGGGGAAGATGCCGAAGGCGTTCTCGCCCGGGACGTCGGCCGCAGTGAGGATCGCCTCGAGCCCCGGGTGCCCGGCTCGAAACGCTTCGAGGTCCCCGAGCGCGAACGCCGCCCGCGCATGGGGCGAGCGCACGACCCGCAGCCAGAGCGCCTCCGCCGGCGCCGCGTCGGCGCCGAACTTTTCGCTGCCGGCCACCTTCGGCCAGCCGTCGAGCCGGGGAATGCGCGCGCCGACGCAG
>DAINQO010000099.1:0-10381 GCA_036742625.1 Microvirga sp. | reverse complement strand
GCCATCACCGCCTCGACGATCTTCACGTAGCCGGTGCAGCGGCAGAGCACGCCGCCGAGCGCGTCCTCGACCTGCCGACGCGACGGGGAGGGCTCGCGGGCGAGGAGATCGGTCGCGGCCATCAGCATGCCGGGCGTGCAGATGCCGCACTGGGCGGCGCCGTGGTCGAGGAAGGCGCGGCGCAGGCGCTCCGTCGCGCCGCCGGGGCCGGGACCTTCGACGGTGTGCACCGTGGCGCCATGGGCTTGCGCTGCCGGCACGAGGCAGGCGCAGACCTGCGCGCCGTCGAGCAGCACGGTGCAGGCGCCGCAATCGCCGGCGTTGCAGCCGATCTTGGTTCCGGTGAGGCCGAGCCGGTCGCGCAGGAGATCGGCGAGCGTCTCGAACGGCGCCGCCTGGACGAGGCGCGTCTCGCCGTTGAGCGTGAGCGAAACCGCGAGCGTCGCCGCCGCCGGCGCGGATTGATGGACGCTCATGCGGCCCTCCGCGCAGCCGTCTCCGCGAGGCTCGCGAGGAAGTCGCGGGTGAGCGCTTCGGCGGCGGCGCGACGATAAGCGGCGCTCGCCCGCGCGTCGTCGAGGGGAGCGAGCTCGGCAAGATCGTCGGCCTGCACCAGGGTGGACAGCGTCGGCGCGACCGGGTGACCGAGAAGCCGCTCCTCGAGAGCGCGCAGCCGGAGCGCCACCGGCGAGCAGGACCCGACGACCAGCCGGGCATGATCGATCGCGCCTGCAGGATCGACGTCGACAACGGCCGCTGCCATCGCAATCGAGATCACGAGGTAGCGTCGCGCCCCGAGCTTCAGGAATGCGCCGCGTGCTCCGGCGCTCCGCTTCGGAACGCGCAGCGCGGTGACGATCTCATCCGCGCCGCAGGTGGTATGGCGGTAGCCGTCGAGGAAGCTTTCGACCGGCTCAAGGCGCGTGCCGCGCGGGCTCGCGATCTCGACCTCGGCATCGAGCGCCAGGAGATTGGGGATGCCGTCGCCGGTCGGCGAGGCGGTGCACAGGTTGCCGACGAGCGTCGCGCGGTTCTGGATTTGCGCACCGCCGATCTCCTTGGCTGCCGCAACCAGTCCGTCGAAATGCGGCGGCAAGCCGGCGCGGATCACGTCGGTCCAGGTGACGAGTGCGCCGATGCGCCAGTGCCCGTCCACCTCCTCGATGCGCCGAAGGCCTGGGACGGCAGTGACGTCGAGCACGTCCTTGTGCGCCATGCGCCCCCAGCCGGCCCGCGTCGTCTTGTTCGGGTAGACATCGGTCCCGCCGGCGATGATCTCGACATCGCGCCCGGCGCGGATCGCGAGCGCTTCGTCGAGGGTGGCGGGGCGGAAATAGGCGGTCATTTGCCTCTCCCGAAGGGAGAGGCCGAGTCGCGCCGGAAGGCGCGAACCGGGTGAGGGGCGCGCTCTCGCCGGTGGGGCAGCAACCCCTCACCCGGACGGCTGACGCCGTCTCGACCTCTCCCTCCGGGAGAGGTGCGCCGCGCCGCCGTTTCGCGGTCGTCGACCTCGCCATCGCCGTCCAGCACGACGCCCCAGAGCGCCTCGGCTTCCTCGCGCGTATAGTACGCCCGCCGCACGTCGCGCCGGACAAGCGCTGGGTCGCGCGCGAAGGGATCGCCGTAGCCGCCGCCGCCCGGGGTCATGACCTCGACCCTGTCGCCCGGTCCGATGGCGATGTCCTGATCCTTGGAAAGATGCTCCGGGACGAAGGTTTCGGCGCCGCGATGGATGCGCACGACGTTCGGCGCGCCGGCGGCGCCGCCGAGGACGCCCGGCGGGCCGAAGCGGCCATGGTCCATGACGAATGAGGCGCGCGCCTCGCCGGCCAAGAGCTCGACCTCGTAATGCACGCCGAAGCCGCCGCGGTTCTTCCCGGCGCCGCCGGAGCCCTGGCGCAGGGCGAAGCGGCGGAACAGCACCGGATAGTACTGCTCCATCACCTCGACCGGCGCGGTCTTCGAGATGCCGATGGTCGAGCAGCCGTTGGTGAGGCCGTCGTGGAACGCCGTGCCGCCGTAGCCGCCGCCGGTGATCTGGTACATCACATAGCCGGCGCCCTTGCGGGGATCGACGCCGCCGAGGGCGAAGTTGCCCGAGGTGCCGGCCGGCGCCGCCCAGAGCTTCTCGGGGATCGCCTTTGCGAGCGCCAGGAACACCGCCTCGGCGATCCGCTGCGACACCTCGGCGGCGCAGCCCGAGACCGGGCGCGGGTAGCGGGCATCGAGAAAGGTCCCCTCCGGCCGCTTGATGGCGATCGGATCGAAGCTGCCGGCGTTGATCGGCACCTCCGGAAAGACGTGGCGCACCGCCAGGTAGACGGCCGAATAGGTCGTCGCCACGACCGAGTTCATCGGGCCGCGGCAGGGCGGCGAGGAACCCGTGAAGTCGAAACCCATGCTGTCGCCGTGCTTCGTCAGCGTCAGCGCGATGCGCAGCGGCTCGTTCACGATGCCGTCCGAATCGACGAAGCTCTCGGCGCGATAGGTGCCATCGGGGATCGCCGCGATCTCGGCCCGCATGCGCTGCGCGGCGCGCGCCCTGATCTCGGCGATCGCGGCTTCGATCGTCGCCCGGCCGTAGCGCGCCAAGAGCTCGGAGAGACGGCGCTCGCCGACCTTCAGCGCCGCCTCCTGGGCCTTGATGTCGCCGATACGCTGGTCGGCGACGCGGATGTTGGACAGGATGATCGACAGGATCTCGCGGTCCATGACGCCGCGCTTGAACAGCTTCACGGGGGGCAGCCGCAGGCCCTCCTGCTCCACTTCGGTTGCGTGCGCCGAAAAGCCGCCCGGCACCATGCCGCCGGTGTCGGGCCAATGGCCGGTGTTCGAAAGCCAGCAGAACAGAGCGCCGTCGTGGAAGAACGGCATGGCGAAGCGCACGTCCATGAGGTGCGTTCCGCCGAGATAGGGGTCGTTGACGATGTAGATGTCGCCCGCTTGCGGAGCCGCGACCGCGCCCTCGCGAATGAGGCGGATGAGCTCGCCCGCCGAGTACTGCATCGTGCCGACGAAGACCGGCAGGCCGTGCTCCCCCTGCGCGATGAGCGCCCCGTCCTCGGCGGCGTAGATGCCGTCGGAGCGGTCGTCAGCCTCGGCGATGACCGGCGAGAAGGCCGAGCGCGAGAAAGCCACGTCCATCTCGTTGCAGACCTGCTGCAGGCCGGCTTGGATCACGGCGAGGGTCAGCGGGTCGAGCACCCTCGACCCCCCGCCCGGGGGAGGGATGGTGCACGCTGCGCCGTCGGTTGCGGCCGCGATCCTCAGATTCCCCATTGCATCGACCCGCGCCGCCGATCCCGCCTCGATCACCGTCGTCGCGTCGACCTGCTGGATCACCGCCGGTCCCTCGATCAGGACTTCGGCCGGCAGACGCTCTCGGTCGTAGATCGCGGCGTCCTGCCAGCCGCCGTCGCCGTAGAGCGCGCGGCGGCCGATGGCCGCGTCCTCCAGGCGCGCGGCGCGCTTGCCGATATCGATCAGGCTCGCGACCGAGAAGGGCCGGCGCTTGCCGACGACCGAGGTGTTGAGGTTGACGACGACCGCCTTGATTTCCGGCAGCCGCACCTGGAAGCGGGCGAAATACGCCGCCTCGAACAGCGCCTGCATCTCGTCGCGCGCGACGCCGGCGCGCGGCAGGGTGACGCGGATGAGATGCGTCTGGCCGCGGAACTGCATGTCGGCGGAATGCAGCACCACGGTCTCGGCGATCTCGTGGGCTTCGCGGGCGTTGACCGCCTCGCCGCGCGCGCGCTGCTCCGCGAGGATGCGCGCGACGTCGCCCATGTCGAGGCTGTCGAGAGGCGCGTTGAGCGTATTGACGAAATCCTGGCGCAGATCGGCGACGAGACAGCCGAGCGCGTTGGTGAGGCCGGGCCGGGCCGGCACCATGACCTCCGGCAGGCCGAGCTCGCGGGCGAGCGCGACGGCATGCAGGGGACCGGCGCCGCCGAAGGCGAAGAGCGTGAAGTCGCGCGGGTCGTAGCCGCGGGACAGCGACACCATGCGGATCGCGCCGGCCATGTGGGTGTTGGCGAGCCTGATCGCGGCCGCGGCGGCGTCTTCCGGCGTGAGCCCGAGCGGCGCCGCGACCGCGTCGGCAAAGATCGCCCGCAGGCGCCCCAACGGCACCGGTTTCTCGATCGCGAGGAGCGCTGCCGGGTCGAGCCGCCCGAGCAGAAGGTTCGCGTCGGTGACGGTCGGGCGCGTGCCGCCGCGGCCGTAGCAGATCGGCCCGGGATCGGAGCCGGCGCTCTCCGGTCCGACCTGCAGCATCCCGGCCTTGTCGACGGAGATGATCGAGCCGCCGCCGGCCCCGACGGTGCGCACGTCGACCATCGGCACATGCACCGGCAGCCCGTAGGCGAGGGTGAGCTCGGCGGACACCTCGGGGACGCCGCCGCGGATGAGCGCGACGTCGGTCGAGGTGCCGCCCATGTCGTAGGCGATCGCGTTCTCGATCTCTGCCTGCGCCAGCGTCGCCGCGGCCGCCATGACGCCGGAGGCGGGGCCGGACATCACGGTCTTGGCGGCTTCGCGCGCCACCATCGGCGCCGGCACCGTGCCGCCGTTGCCGTTCATGACGAGGAGATCGCGTTTAAAGCCGCGCGCCGCGAGCTCGCGCCCGAGACGGCCGATGTAGCGGTCGAGGATCGGCTGCACGGCGGCGTTCACGGAGGCGGTGGTGCCGCGCTCGTATTCGCGGAACTCCGAAAGCAGCGCGTGCCCGAGCGTGACGTAGGCGTTCGGCCAGGCGCGCTCCGCGATCTCGGCGGCGCGGCGCTCGTGCGCCGGGTTGGCATAGGAATGCAGAAAATGGATGACGAGCGCCTCGCACCCGGCGGCAAGAAGCGCTTCGATGCTCTTCTCGACCTCGGCCTCGTCGAGCGGCGTCAAGACCTCGCCGCGGGCGCTCATGCGCTCGCAGACTTCGAGGCGCAGCTCGCGCGGGATCAGCGGCTCGAAGGTGCCGGTGAGGCCGTAAGGCTTCGGCCGGGTGCGGCGGCCGAGCTCGAGGGTATCGCGGAAGCCCCGGGTGGTGATGAGCCCGACGCGGGCGGTCTTGCGTTCGAGCACCGCGTTCGTCGTCGTCGTCGTGCCGTGGATGATGAGGTCGATGTCGGTGGGCGACACGCCGGCGGCTTCGAGCGCATCGATGACGCCCTGGGCCTGGTTGCCGGCGCTCGTCGGCACTTTCGCGAGACGGACCGACGCGCCGTCCGGGCCGGCCTCATGGATCAGCAGATCCGTGAAGGTGCCGCCGACGTCGATGCCCGCCACGCGCCGCATCCGTCCGAGCCTCGCAGATTGTTTGTGTACGAATGATAGGCCCGAAGAGCAGGCGCCGTAAAGCTGCGCCATGGGAGTCCGCCCCAACGCAGGCCGAGGAGGTGACGACGGCCGTCGGCCTATGTTATACATTTCGTACAACATAGACCCGGGAGCCCGCCATGAAGCTCGAGATCAAGAAAATCGGAAACTCGACCGGCCTCATCCTGCCGAAGGAACTGCTGTCGCGGCTCAATCTCGCGCAGGGCGATTGGCTCTACGTGGCCGAAGCGGCGGACGGGAGCGTCCGCCTCATGCCCTACGATCCCACCTTCGAGAAGGGCATGGAGATTGCCGAGCGCGCGATGAAGACCTATCGCAACGCGCTCGCCGAGCTCGCCAAGTGATTGCGGACAGCGGTGAGCCGGTGTGGCTCACCTCGGAACTCGTCAAAGCCATTCACGACCGGCAGCTGCGGCTCTTCGGCGGCCCGGCCGGCATTCGGGACGAGGGCGCGCTCGAGTCGGCCCTGGGCCGGCCGATCAACCGATGGGCCTACGAGCAGGCCGGCTTGCCCGCGCTTGCGGCGGCGTATGCCTTTGGGATCGCCTGCAACCACCCCTTCGTCGACGGCAACAAGCGGGCGGCGCTGCTCGCTCTCGTGACCTTCCTCGGCCTCAACGGCATCGATTTTACGGCGGACGAGGCCGAAGCAGTCGTGATGATCCGCGGGCTTGCCGCCGGCGAGGTCGACGAGGCGGGCTTGGCGCGCTGGATCGGCGACAACTGGCCGGCTGCTTGAGCCGCCATGCTCCTGGCTTTGCGGGCGTTGAGGCTTATCTAGGGATGCCCACCCGAGAGACTTGATGCCCCCGACAGACCGCGAAGCGAACCGCTTCTCCGCCCGCGCCGCCCGCTATGCGCGGGTCGGGGCGAATGTCGGCGGGGTCGCGGCGCGGATCGCCGGTGCCCGGCTGTTCGGCCTCGAAGGGCAGGGCGCCTCGAATGCGGCGGCGCTGGCGCAGGCGCTCGGCGGCCTCAAGGGCCCGATCATGAAGGTGGCGCAGCTGCTTGCCACCATTCCGGACGTGATCCCGCCCGAATACGCTGCCGAGCTGCAGAAGCTGCAGTCGGAAGCGCCGCCGATGGGCGCCGCCTTCGTGCGCCGCCGCATGCAGGCGGAGCTCGGACCCGACTGGCAGAAGCGGTTCGGTGCCTTCGAGCTCAAGCCCGCGGCCGCGGCCTCGCTCGGCCAGGTCCACCGCGCCGCGGCCAAGGACGGATCGCCGCTCGCCTGCAAGCTGCAATACCCCGACATGCAGTCGGCCGTTGAAGCCGACCTGCAGCAGCTCGAGTTCGTGTTCGCGATCCACCGGCGCATGGACCCGGTCATCGACACCCGCGAGATCGCGAAGGAGATCGGCGCCCGGGTCCGCGAGGAGCTCGACTATGAGCGCGAGGGCAAGCACGTGGCGCTCTATCGCCGGGTGCTGGCGGACGTGCCCGAGGTTCGGGTGCCGGCGCCGTGGCCGAAGCTGTCGACCCGCAGGCTCTTGACGCTCGGCTGGCTCGAGGGCGAGAAGATCCTGAGCTTCGTCGGCGCGCCGCAGACGATCCGCAACCGGCTCTCGACCGCGATGTTCAAGGCTTGGTGGCACCCCTTCAGCCACAACGGCGTCATCCATGGCGACCCGCATCTCGGCAACTACACGGTGTTCTCGGAAGACGGGGAGGCGCGCGGCATCAATCTCCTCGACTACGGCTGCATCCGCATCTTCCCGCCGAAATTCGTCGGCGGGGTCGTCGATCTCTACCGCGGGCTCCTGCACGATGATCGCGACCGCGTCGTCCATGCCTATGAGGTCTGGGGCTTCCAGAAGCTCTCGGCCGAGCTGATCGACATCCTCAACATCTGGGCCCGCTTCATCTACGGCCCGCTCCTGACCGATCGGGTCCGCAGCATCGCCGAGGGCGTGAGCCCGGCCGAATACGGCCGCAGGCAGGCCTACCAAGTCCACATGGCGCTGAGGAAGAAAGGCCCGGTGACGGTGCCGCGGGAGTTCGTCTTCATGGATCGGGCGGCGATCGGGCTCGGCGGGGTGTTCCTGCACCTGAAGGCCGAGCTCAACTTCCACCGCCTGTTCGAGGCCGAGATCGAGCGGTTCTCGCTCGACGAGCTCGGCAAGCGTCAGGCGGCGGCGCTGAAGGCGGCAAAGCTCGAGCCGAGCCTGACCGGATGACGCGGCAGCACGGGCCTCCGGCGCGATTGCGGGCTTATGGCGCATGCGCTAAACGCGCCCTCAAGCAAGCGCGACGAGAGACATGATGGCCGATACGAAGCACGCGCCGCACGGGGGCTACAGCCCCGACATGGACGGGCCGGCGCATGAGAAGATGTATGAGCATTTTCTGCACTTCACGACGGTCGGGGTGTTCTTTGCCCTCGGCTGCGTCGTCGGGCTCGCGGTCGGCGGCATCAAGCACGCCTGGTTCTCGGCGATCCTCGGCATCATCATCGTTCACATCGCCGCCGCCGTCGGCCTCTTCGCGCCCGCTCTGAAATGGAAGCCGGGAGCCGCGGCGCTTGCGCTGCTGGTCCTGATGCTGCTCTTCTACTGAGCCACGACCCTATTCCTTCCTCGGTCGACCTAAGGTCGCCCGAGGCGCAGTCACCGCGGCTGACGGCTCGACGCCGCCGCCGCGCAGCAGGGGGGCCTGATGCGGATCGCGGTTCTTTCCGAAACCGACCCGATCGAGACGCGCGTCGCCGCGACGCCCGAGACCATCAAGAAATACAAGGCGCTCGGCGCCGACGTGGCGGTGCAGGCCGGCGCCGGCGAAAAAGCCGGGGTTCCGGACGCCGAGTACGAGGCCGCCGGGGCGACGATCGCCGCCGGCGCGGCCGAGGCCGCCCGCGACGCCGATGTCGTGCTCAAGGTGCGCCGCCCGGGCGCGGGCGAGCTCGGCGGGCTGAAGCGCGGCGCCATCGTCGTCGCGATCATGGACCCGTACGGCAACGAGGCCGCGATCCGGGCGCTGGCGGAGGCCGGCGTCGCCGCCTTCGCCATGGAGCTGATGCCGCGCATCACCCGGGCCCAGGTGATGGATGTCTTGTCCTCGCAGGCAAACCTCGCCGGCTACCGCGCCGTCCTCGATGCCGCCGCCGAATATGGCCGCGCCTTCCCGATGATGATGACCGCCGCCGGCACCGTGCCGGCCGCCCGGGTCTTCATCATGGGCGTCGGCGTCGCCGGGCTCCAGGCGATCGCGACGGCGCGCCGGCTCGGCGCGATCGTCACCGCGACCGACGTCCGCCCGGCCGTCAAGGAGCAGGTCGAGTCGCTCGGGGCGAAGTTCCTCGCCGTCGAGGATGAGGAGTTCCGGCAGGCCGAGACCGCCGGCGGCTATGCCAAGGAGATGTCGAAGGAATACCAGGCGAAGCAGGCCGAGCTCGTCTCGTCGCACATCGCCAAGCAGGACGTCGTGATCACGACGGCGCTGATCCCCGGCCGGCCGGCGCCGCGCCTCGTCTCCGCCGCCATGGTCCAATCGATGCGGCCGGGGTCGGTCATCGTCGACCTCGCGGTCGAGCGCGGCGGCAACGTCGAGCTGGCCAAAGCCGGCGAGACGGTGACGACGGAAAACGGCGTCAAGATCGTCGGCCACCTCAATATGCCGGGCCGGCTCGCCGCGTCTTCCTCGGCGCTTTACGCCCGCAATCTCTACGCCTTCGTCGAGACCCTCGTCGACAAGGCCGCGAAGGACCTCGCGGTGAAGTGGGACGACGAGCTCGTGCGCGCCACGTGCCTCACCCGCGACGGCGCGGTCGTCAATCCCGCTTTCCAGCCCAAAGTCTGAGGACCAGGAGAGTCAAGCCATGGCGACCGCTTCCGAACAGGCGCTGGAACAGGCAAGAGCTGCGGCCCGCGTCGCCCGCGAGGCGGCCGGCGCTGCCGAGGTCTATGTCGATCAGGCCGCCGCGGCGCTCGGCGCGGCCGCGCACGGCGCGACCGGCGGCGCCGTCGACCCGACCGTGTTCCGGCTCGCGATCTTCGTGCTCGCGATCTTCGTCGGCTATTACGTCGTCTGGTCGGTGACGCCGGCGCTGCACACCCCGCTCATGTCGGTCACGAACGCGATCTCGTCGGTGATCGTCGTCGGAGCGCTGCTTGCGGTCGGCGTGCCGCTGACCGTCTCCGGCACCGGGTTGGCGCGCGCCTTCGGCTTCCTCGCGCTTGTGCTCGCGAGCGTGAACATCTTCGGCGGGTTCCTGGTCACGCAGCGCATGCTGTCGATGTACCGCAAGAAGGTTTGAGGAGCCCTCATGTCCGCGAACGTCTCCTCGATCCTCTACCTCGTCGCCGGCGTCCTGTTCATCATGGCCCTGAGGGGCCTGTCGCACCCGACGACGTCCCGCCAGGGCAACCTCTACGGCATGGCCGGCATGGGGCTCGCGCTCCTGACGACGCTCGTCGGGGCGCCGCCGGCCGGTATCGGCGCCTGGGCGCTGGTGATCCTCGGCCTTGCGGCCGGCGGCGGCGCCGGCGCCTACATCGCCCGCCAGGTGCCGATGACGGCGATGCCGCAGCTCGTCGCCGCCTTCCACTCGCTCGTCGGCCTCGCCGCGGTGCTCGTCGCCGCCGCGGCGCTCTACGCGCCCCAGGCCTTCGGCATCGGCCAGCCCGGCCGCATCCCCGAGGCGTCGCTGTTCGAGATGGCGCTCGGCGTCGCCATCGGCGCCATCACCTTCACCGGCTCGATCATCGCGTTCCTGAAGCTCGACGGGCGCATGTCGGGCAAGCCGATCATGCTGCCGAGCCGGCACCTCATCAACATCGCGCTCGGCGTGCTGCTGCTGGTGCTGCTCGTGGTCTTCGTCCGCGGCGAGAGCCGGGTGGTGTTCTGGCTCGTCGTGCTCGTCAGCTTCGCGCTCGGCGTGCTGCTCATCGTGCCGATCGGCGGCGCCGACATGCCGGTCGTGATCTCGATGCTCAACTCCTATTCGGGATGGGCGGCGGCCGGCATCGGCTTCACGCTTGGGAATCTGGCGCTGATCATCACCGGCGCGCTGGTCGGCTCCTCCGGCGCGATCCTGTCCTACATCATGTGC
>DAINQO010000098.1:0-11861 GCA_036742625.1 Microvirga sp. | reverse complement strand
GGAAGCCCGCCGGCGCATGGTCGAGATAGTCGATCGCGTGCTGGAGCTCCTGGAAGACGTTCTCCTGGCGCTCGCGCTCGTGTGTCACGTCGGCGATCGTCCACAGCGTCGCGCTGCGACCGTTGGGCCGAGCGAGCGGCCGCACGCGGATGCGATACCAGCCGAAATCGCGCCCGCCCGTCGGCGGCGGCGAAACCCGCACCTCCTCGCTCGCCGCGCGCCCGTCGCGCGCCGCCTGTGCGAGACGGTAGATCCCCTCCGAGACCTCCGGGGCGCCGACGAACAAGCGCTCGACGGGCTTCAGATCCGCGAAGCTGTCACCGCCGGCAAGAACGAGGTAGCTCTCGTTGGCATAGAGGATGCGGCCGTCGTCCTCGACCACGACGAGCCCGTCGGCGGCGGTATCGGCCATCGCCTTGGTGAGGTCGTTGCGGGCGCCTTGGCCGCTGAACTGGACGGCACCGATCGCCATCGCGAACAGGAAGAACACCCCCGCCATGCCGAGGAGCGCAAGGAGCAGCAGGATCAGCGGCTGGGCGCGCTCGGGGGCGACGAAGCTGAGGCTCAGCGCCGCGCCGACGAGGAGCGCGGCCAAGAACAGGAGCAGCCCGACCCGGCCGGGGCGCTCCGAGCGGTCGATCGACGCGCCAGTTGGTGTCTCGCTCGCTTCAGCCATGGAATAGCCGCGGTCCGTCCCCGATCACGGTTATGACGGACGCCGCCGCAGCCGCAAGACATAGCCGATCACTTCCGCCACGGCTTTATAGTGTTCGACAGGAATCTCCTCGTCGAGGTCGACGCTCGCGTGCAGCGCCCGGGCGAGCGGCGGGTTTTCGACCACCGGCACCCCGTGCTCGGCAGCGACCGCCCTGATGCGCAGCGCGAGCCCGTCGACGCCCTTCGCGACGCAGAGCGGCGCCGCCATGCCGGTCTCGTATTGCAGCGCGACCGCATAATGGGTCGGATTGGCCACGACGACGGTCGCCTTCGGGACCGCGGCCATCATGCGCTTCCTGAGCCGCGTCAGGCGAATCTGGCGCAGGCGCGCCTTGATCTCGGGGCTGCCTTCGGTCTCCTTGAATTCCTCCTTCAGCTCGCGCTGCGTCATGCGCTGCCGGTTGCGCCAGGAGACGCGCTGATAAATCGCGTCGCCGATCGCGAGGAAGGCGTAGATGGCGAGCACGCCGCCGAGGAGCTTCATGGCCAGAGAAAGGGTCGCGACGAGAAGCGCGCCGGGATCAAGCCGGGCGAATGCATCGAGGCGGTCGCGTTCCGACCACAGCACGGCGCCGGCGACCGAGCCCACGATCACGATCTTGAGCAGGCCCTTCAGAAACTGGGCGACGGACTCGCGGCCAAAAACCCGCTTCATTCCGCTCAACGGCGACAGGCGGCTGAGCTGCGGCCTGAGGGGCTCGCCCGACCACAGCGGCCGGTGCTGGATCGCGCCGCCTGCAAGTCCCGCCAGCATCAGCGCCCCGAGCGGCATCGCCACCGCGGTCGCCCAGGCTATCAGCGCGCCGCGGCTCACGGCCGTCAACCCGGCCCCGTCACTCGGAACGAGGTGAGCGTTCATGAGGAAGCCGCGGAGGTCGAGCGCGAGCGTGCGCGCAACCGGTCCCGAGAGGACGAGGATCGCGAGCGCGAAGCCGCCGAGCACGAAGAACGTGCTGATCTCCTGGCTCTTCGCGACGTCGCCGCGCTCGATCGCCTGGTCGAGGCGCCGTTGCGTCGGCTCCTCTGTGCGATCGTCCCTCTCGGGCGTGTCGGCCATGGTGCTCAGCGGCCTCCGAGCTCTCGCATGAAGTCGCCTAGGGCGGAGACGAAGACACCCATCATGGTGCCGACGACCGCGAGCAGCACCGCCATCCCGATCAGGATCGTGGCCGGCATCGCGAGGAAGAACACTTGCAGCTGCGGCATCAGCCGCGAGAGCACGCCGACCCCGAGGTTGAACAGGATGCCGAAGGCGATGAACGGAGCGGCGAGCTGAACGGCGAGCGCGAAGCCCCGCCCGACCGCCTTGATCGCGAGCGCCGCCGCATCGCCGGTGCCCGGGATACCGGTCGGCGGCAGGAAGGCGTAGCTGTCGCGGATCGCGGCGATCGCGAGATGATGCAGGTCGAAGGCGAAGATTAAGGTCAGGCCGAGAAGGCTCAGGAAGTTGCCGACCGCCGCCTGCTGGCCGCCCATCGCCGGGTCAACCGTCATGGCGAAGGCAAGCCCGAGCTGCTGGGCCACGATGTTGCCGGCGGTCTGCAGCGCCGCGACGACCATGCGGGTCGCAAGACCGAGCATGAAGCCGACGGCAAGCTCGCCGGCAAGAAGCGCCAGCGCCGATTGCGGCGCAGCGCTCGCCGGCAGGAGCGTCCGGGTCAGCGGGAACAGCACGACGCTAAGGAGGAGCGCGAAACCGAGCCGCAGCCGGGGCGAGATCATCCGCTCGCCGATGCCGGGCATGAGCATGACCAGCGTGCCGATCCGGGCAAAGGTCAGCATGAAGGCGGTCGCAAGCTCGGGAATCGCGAAGGTCATCGGTGCTTGATACGTGATTCTCCTCCCCGCAAGGGGAGGGATTGGCCCCAGTCCTCATCCCCCGCCGGCGATGCGCGCGGCGATGCGGGTCATGTAGCCGGCGAGCGCGTCGCCCATGAGGGGCAGCGTCAGGATCATCATGCCGAACACCGCCAGGATCTTGGGCACGTAGACCAGCGTTTGCTCCTGGATCTGGGTCAGCGCCTGGAGGAGCGAAATCACGAGCCCGACCGCGAGCGCGACCATCATCAGCGGCGCCGCGACCTTCAGGAAGGTGACGATCCCGTCGCGGGCGATGTCGAGAATGGCGGCGCCTGTCATGGCCTAGATCGGCATCCGCATGATTTCCTCGTAGGCAGCGATGACACGGTCGCGCACCGCGACGAGCGTCTCCAGCGCAGCCTCGCTCTCGGCGACCGCGGTGACGACGTCGACGACGTCGGCCTTGCCGGCCGCGGCCGCGAGCGCCTGCGCTTCCGCCTTGCGGCCCGACTGGGCGAAACCGTCGACCGCGCCCTGGAGGAGCGCACCGAACTCGCCGCCGGCGGCGCCGGCGCCGGCCGGCTTTCTTGCCTGCCCCAATCCGGCGAGCCCTTGGGTCGCGGCGTAGGCTCCGGCCGCGAAGGCATTTGTCGGCATTGTCGCTGCTCCAAGGCTAGACGCGCAGGATCTCGAGCGTGCGGGTGATCATCCGGCGGGTCGCGGTGATGAGGTTGAGGTTGGCCTCATAGCTGCGCTGGGCCTCGCGCATGTCCATCGTCTCGATGACCGGGTTCACGTTCGGGAGCTTGACTTCGCCCTGCGCATCGGCGGCCGGATGGCCGGGCTCGTATTTCGTGCGGAAGGCGGTCGGGTCGGGTTTGACGCGGCCAAGCTCCACGACCTGCGCCTCGAGCTCGCGGTCGAACCGCCTCCCGAAGGTCGGGATCTTGCGCCGGTAGGGGTCGGCGCCGGGCTTCTCCGCGGTCGAGTCCGCGTTCGCGATGTTTTCCGCGATCACGCGCATGCGCCCGGACTGGACCTTGAGGCCGGACGCCGCGACCGAGATCGTCTTGAGGAAGTCCATGGCCTATTTCCCTCGTCCGACGGCGGTCCGCAGCATCTGCAGGCTCTTCTGATAGAGCGAGGCGGCGAGCTGGTAGTCGGACTGGTTCTGCGACACCTTCATCATCTCATCCTCGAGGCTGACGGCGTTGCCGCTGGGGGTGACCTCGAAGCGGCCCGCGAGCACGGCGTCCTCGCCCGGTCGCGCAGCCGCAAGCGACAGGTGGGCGGCGTTCGTCCGCTCGACGGAGACAGCGGCGGCGCCGCGCGCCGGAGCGGGTCCCGGCGCCTTGAGCTCCTTCGGCTTGAAGCCCGGCGTGTCGGCGTTGGCGACGTTCTCGGCCAAGAGCTTCTGGCGGGTCTGGTGCCAATGCAGGCGCGTCTTGAGCATCGCGACGAGCGGCAGGTCGGTGACGGCCATGGCTCCGGTCCCCTGAACCCGGCAAAAATTGCCGTCATCGTGGTTAATGCGCCGTTAAAGGGCCACGATGTGGGCGGTTCCAGCCTGTTGACGCTCGCGGCAGCGTATTGTCCTTCACCCTCCCGGTCGTGATAAACGATTTGACGTAGCCTCGACGCCTCCCGGCGTCCCATTCGCGAGAGCGCCTCTTGCTAGCCCAATTCGGTCTCGGCGACTCCCCGGCGGTCCATTACGCCATCGCCTTCGCCATCATCTTCGTCCTCCTGACGCTGTTCGCGCTCGTGCTGCGACGGCTCACCGGCGGGCGCTCCATGCTGTCCGGCCCCGGCGGCCGCACCCGCCAGCCACGGCTCGGCATCGTCGACGTCTACGACCTCGACCGGCAGCGCCAGCTGATCCTGCTGCGCCGGGACAATGTCGAGCATCTGCTCCTCATCGGCGGCCCGAACGACGTCGTGATCGAGACCAACATCGTCCGCGTTCCGGGCCTTAGGGTGCAGGCGGCGCCGGAGCACGGCGCCGAGCGGGCGGAGGCGAGCCTGCCCGAGGCTCTGCCCGGCCGGCCGGTCGTCGAGGCGCTGCCGCTCCGGGCGGTCGCCGAGGGCGGCGAGCGCGGGCGCGGCAACGTCACGGCGCTGCAGACCGAAACCACCGCCGTCACCGCCTCGATGCCGCCGAACCCGACCCGCGCCGAGACGGTCCTGAAGCCGGATGTGGTGGCGCTCCAGGGCGGGCGCGCCGCGCCGCGCCGGGCTGAAGCGCCGCCGCCACGCGCGCCGGCGCCCCCCGCCCCGCCCGAGACGCCCAGGCGCTCGGGCCCGATCCCGCCGGCCCGCAGCGAGCCGCAGCCCGCGCCTCCGCCGCCCGCGCCGAAGGCCGCCGACGCCGCCGTCCTCTCCGACATGGCAAAGCAGCTCGAGGAGGCGCTGAAGCGCCCGGCCGCGCCAAAGCCGCCCGAGCCCGCGCCGGCGCCGGCGTCGCCGCCCCCTCCCCCGGCGCGCACCGAGGCGCCGCCGCCGCCCCGTCCACCCGCGCCCCCGCCCGAATCGGCCCGGCCGCCGGCGCCGCCTCCACCCCCTCCGCCGCCTCCGGCTCCGCCGCCGCGGGCGCCTGCCGCCGAGCCTCCAAAACCGCCGCCGCCGCCGCGCCCAACGCCGGCGCCGCCGATCGCGGCTCCGGCGCCAACCGCTGCAGCGCCAGCCGCGGAGGCGGCGGCCGCGGCCGCGCCGCGCGCCGAGCCGCCGGCCCCGAAGCCCGAGCCCGCCGCCGCGACACCAACGCGCGTCAGCGACCCGTTCTCGGTCGAGGAGATCGAGGCCGAATTCGCGCGCCTCCTCGGCCGGCCCTTCGACCAAAACGACAAGGGGGATAAGGCCTAGAGCGCGGCTTGCGCCGCCCCTAACCCCGCCGCACCGTCCCGGGCTGATCATGCCCGGCCCGAATCAACCTTGGACGCGCGCCATCAGGGCGCCTGAAGCGACAGGGCCGGCGCGCCTCATCGCCGCCGCGGGCGCGGTTGCGCTCCTCGCCATCGCATCGGCGGCGACAGCCGAAGCCCAGACCCTGACCCTCGATCTCGGCCAGGGCGGCGGCGTCACCGAGCGCGCGCTCCAGCTCGTCGCGCTTGTGACCGTGCTGGCGCTCGCGCCCTCCGTCCTCGTGATGGTGACCTCGTTCACGCGTATCGTGGTGGTGCTGTCGCTCTTGCGCTCGGCCATCGGCACCCAGACGGCGCCGCCGAACGCCGTGATCGTCAGCCTGGCGCTGTTCCTGTCCGCCTTCGTCATGGCGCCGACCTTTACGGCGGCGTATCGCGACGGCATCGAGCCCCTCGTCGCCGGGCGGATCCAGCCCGCGGAGGCGTTCGAGCGCGCCTCGGGTCCGTTTCGCGTTTTCATGATGCGTCATGTGCGCGAGAAGGATCTCGGGCTGTTCGTCAGCCTGTCGCCGGGCGCGCGGCCGGAAGGGCCTGAGCAGGTCGGGCTGCAGGCGCTCGTGCCGGCCTTCATGATCTCGGAGCTCAGACGCGCCTTCGAGATCGGATTCCTGCTTTTCGTGCCGTTCCTGATCATCGATCTCGTCGTCGCCTCGATCCTGATGTCGGTCGGCATGATGATGCTGCCGCCGGTGACGGTAGCGCTGCCGTTCAAGCTCATCTTCTTCGTGCTCGTCGACGGCTGGAGCCTCGTCGCGGGCTCGCTTGTGCAGAGCTACGGCAGCTGAGGGTCAGCCTTTGGCCGGCGCCTGCATCGGCGCCTGCGCCTGCGGCTTCGCCGAAGGCTCGGCCGGCACGGGGGCGCGGCGGCGTTCGGCGACGGCGGCTTCCGGGTAGCGCTTGCGGTATTCGGCGAGGAACTCGGCGAGCGTATCGGCGCTCGTCACGCCGCGGGCGATCTCGCGGAACGCCGCGGCCGAAGCGATCTTCGGCTGGGTCAGGAAGGCGAAAACGCGGGCGTCGCGGCTGTCCGCCATCTTGGCGGCGTAGCGGGTGCGCAGCCGTTCGAGCGCCAGCGCCTCATCGGCGAGCGAATAAGCGATCGCGGCGCGCAGCACATCGCGGCGCTCGCGGTCGCCGAGCGCCTCCGCGTCCTGCCAGCGCGTACCGACGAGCCCCTCATGCTCCTCGCCGGCGTCGCGCCAGCGCCGGCCGGTCCACAAGAGGTCGGCGCGCAAGCGCTCGATCTCCGGGCCGCTCTCGCCGGCAATGACGTCGAGGGCAAGGTCGGTGCGCGAGAGGTCGGACAACGCGCGCGCCTCGAGCAGGATGCGGGCCCGCTTGATCGCCGCCGGAAGCTCCGGCAGCCGCGTCGCCTGGATCGTCTGCAACGCCGCCTGCGGCTTGCCGTCCATGAGCCGGACCGTCGCGAGCCGCGCCGCGACTGTCGCCCGGGCAGCGCCGGACAGGCGGTGCTCGACCTGATGCCAGAGCAGATCGCCGGCCTGATCGAGAAGGTCGAGCTCGACCAGACGGTCGGACAGCCGGCGAACGATCTCGTCGCCGCGGCGGCCGATCGGGGTGAACTCCTTGAAATCGAAATAGAGCGCGAGCGCATCGACGCGGGAGAGGGACTCGCCTTTTCCCGAGAGGAACAGGTCCTCGAAGAGGCGCCCCGTATCTTCGTGCAGCGCGCGCGTCAGGTCGTGGTCCGGGAAGATCCGCGAGGCGCGGCGGGCCGCCGTGAAGGCGTCGCGCCAGCGGCCTGCTCCGGCATAGAGCCTTCCGAGCTGGCCAAGCGCCCCGGCCTCGATCTCGTCGCCACGCCAGGCGACCGCCAGCGTCTCGAGCCGCGCGATCCCTTCATCGGGCTGCATCGCGCCCTCGGCGAGCGCGAGCGTCACCCAGCGCAAGGTAGCTTCGGCTGCGACCGGGCGCTCCGCCGTCTCGGCGAGCCTGCGGTAGAGATCGAGGGCGACGTCGCGCCGCCCCTCGGCCTCGGCGACGCGGCCCTTGAGGAGGGCGATCTCGTCCCCTTGCACCGGCTCCGGTCCGAGCCGGCCGGCAGCGATGGCCTCCGAGCGCGCGAGCTCGATATCGTTCGTCTCGATTGCGGCCCGCGCCATCGCAATCCGCAGAGTCACCTGGATATCGTCCGGATAGGCGTCGATCGAGGCCTTCGCGCGCCGGAAGGTTGCGAGCGCCGCCGCCCATCGCTTCGCCCGCGCGTCGAGCGCCGCACGCCAGAGCACCGCCTCCGGATCTTCCGCGACGACGTCGGTCGCAAGCACGCGCCGGGCTTCCGCCGCGCGATTCGCGCGCGCGAGCGCAATCGCCTGGAGGAGCAGGAACTGCCGTTGCCGCGTGAGCGTCGGGTCGTCCAAAGCCGCAGCCGACAGGACGCCCACCGCCTCGGGATCGAGGCGGTTCGCCATGAGGAACCGGGCAAGCTCGATGCGCGCGGCGCTGCGCCCGGAGCGCGGCGCTTCGATGACGGCGGCGCTCAGCTCCCGCTGACGCGCCAGGACCGAGCCGAGCCGATCCCGGTTCCAGCGCTCCCGGTCGAGGACGGGGTCGGCATCGGGCATGCCCGAGGCTGCGTCATCCATCGTGACGGCGAGCCCCATCTCGCGCGAAATCGTCACCCCGTCCCAGCCGGACCGCACCGCCAAATCCTCGGCGTCCGCTACGACCGCGACCCCGTGCGCGCTCGGGAGGAGGCGGAACTCGACGAAACGCTGCGGCTTCGCGATGCTGCGGGCAGGCCCGTAAGCGGTCGCGACCGCGATGCGCTCGCCGCCGGCAGCGTCCTCGAGCCAAAGCACGCCGGCCGCGTCGCCGAGCCCGAGGTGCAGAAGCGTGCGGCCGAGGTCGTCCGTGTTGCGGCGCATCGTGAGGGGTTCGCTCGGCGTCAGGCCCGTCCCGCCGATCGAGAGCACCCAAGAATCGCCCTTCTGGGCGAGCCGGGTCAGGGCCGGGCCGGTGAGCGTAAAACGAAGGACCGTGAAGGCGCCCTGGCCGGGTGACCCCGCTGAACGCAGCGAACGGCGCCGCGGCCGGGGGCAGAGGATCGAATTCAAGCGTCTTTTGCGTCTGAAACACGACCGTCGCGACGCCGCCGCGCTCGAACGCCGCCGCCGCCGTCCTGACATGGAAGGGGAACTCGATTGCGAGCCCGTCGCTCGTGACCTTGGTGCTCGCCGAGACCGTGCCCGTGATATCCGGGCGCCGCGGCGGCGACGCATCGGCATGTCGGTTGGTCGCTTCCGGCTCGGCCCGGGGCGGCGGGGCCGGCGCCTCGGTCGGTCCCGCGGCAAGCGGCTGAGCCGCCGGTTCGAACCCGGCTTCCGCCGGAGCGATCGCGAGCTTCGGTCTCGCGATATCGACAACGAAGGCATCGTCCTCGCGAAACCCGTGCGCCTCGAAGCCATCCTCCAGCACCAGGATGAGGCGAGCGGACGAGCCCGAAACCACGGATTCGATGCTGCGGACTGCGGCTCCGATCTGTGTCTTGGCGCCGCCAAGCTTGAGGGTGGCCGGGGCGTCGATGCGCACTTCCGCGGCCTGCCCCTCGACCTTGAGCGCGATCGGCACGCCGCCGACCGGCTCGAGCACGAGCCGCGTCAGGGTGGGCAGCGTCGCGACGCGCAGCGAAACATCGCGCGGGCGCTGCTCACGGCGGCGGAGCGCTTCCTCGCCGGCGCGCGCTTCGGCCTCCCGGGCGCGTCGGGCGAGTGCGTCAACGACCTCGGGCGGAAGCGCCGGCAGCAGCCCGGACCAGTTCGCCGGCAGGAGATCGATGAACACCTTCTCGGCGGCTTCGAGAACGTTCAGCCGCCAGCCCTGCGTCAGCGCGACCCTCAATCCTCGCCCGTCGGGATCGTGCCGTACCTGGGTGACGTAGCTCGGCAGCTCACGGGCGAGTCGCTCGCCCTGGATCTTCGCCGCCTCGGGAAAGGCCAGCACCAGCACGCCGTTGACGGCGCTGACCTGGACCTTCGTCTCGCGGTCGAACTCGAGCACGATGCGCCCGAAGCGGCTCATCTCGATACCGCGCACCGTCGCCGAGCGGGCGGCCGCGGCGCCGGCGCCGAAGAACGAGGAGGCGAGCGCGACGGCGAGCATCGCGGCGGCGCGGCGAGCGAACGCCGGCGCCTCCCCGCGACCCAGCCTGCCGAACCAACCCATGACGAGACCCGCAAAGGTGCCGAGAGCACGCGCGCGCACCCGCGGCGGAAACCGCGGGCCGAAGGCGCGACTGTAGGTCTGCGCCGCTAATGCCGGATTGACGTTAAGGATACGAATCGATCGAGGGCTGTCGCAAAATGGGACAGCGGACCCACGGCTCGAGGACGGGGTTCCGAGCAGGCCGTCGCCGGATTCGAACCTTCCCCGGTGAGTGCCGTTGAAGAGAGATCGCCACGCGGGAGGACGGCAATGGGACTGTTGGATTCGATACTCGGCAACATGATGGGCTCCGGCCCGGGCGGCGCCGCGTCACAGCGGCGGGGCGGCTCGACCTCGCCGATCGTCAAGGCGCTGATGATGCTCCTCGCGGCGAAAGCGTTCCAGCACTACACGTCGAACCGCCAAGGAGGGCCGGCGCCGTCGGGCGACGGTAGTGGCCGGATCGGAGGCGGCGAGCCGATGGGCGGTGGTGGCCGTGGAAGCGGCCCCTTCGGCGATCTCTCAGGCTCGCTCGACCCCCGGGGCGGCGGGATCGGTCAGCGCGGCGAGCCGGGCGCCGGCGGCGGTCTCGGCGGCATGCTGCCGGGCGGCTTGGGCGGGCTTCTCGGCGGCCTTGTCGGCGGCGGCGGGCTCGGTGCGATCGTCGACCAGTTCCGCCAGAACGGCTACGGCGACCAGGTCGATTCCTGGGTCGGGCGCGGCCAGAACCGCCGGATCGCGCCGGACGAGCTCGAGCAGGCGCTCGGCCCGGACACCATCCAGGATCTTGAGCAGGAGACCGGGATGCCGCGGGACCAGATGCTTTCCGACCTCGCCGACGAGTTGCCGGACGCCGTCGATCAATTTACCCCCGACGGCCGTCTGCCGAGCGAGGACGAAGTCTCTTCGCGCTGGGTCTAGGCCGGCGGCAAGAACTAGAGCGGGATGATTTTTCTTCGAGTCATCATCCCGCTCTATCTGTTTGTTCGAGCATGATCTTTTCCGAAAACCGGTTCCCACTTTTCGGGATCATGCTCTATCGCCGCGGCTTTGCCGGCGAGGGTTCGATAGAGGGCAGCTCGGTCGCTGGAAGCGCCGCGGCCGGGCTCGGTCCCGGCAGCGCTGCGGCGCGGGCTCGGGTCGCCAGCGCGACCGTGAGCTTCTCCGCCGCTTCCGGCGACATGACGGCCAGCACCTCGGCCATCTTTCGCGGATTCATCTGCATGACGACCGGCACCAGCACATCGATCGGCAGCCGGTCGAACACGCGCGCGGCCTCCTTCGGCTTCATCGCCTCGTACATGGTCACGAGATTGCGGATCGCGGCAGCCTCGGTGTCGCCGCGTTTGCCCTGGGCCTCGCTCGCTTTGTCCTCGGCGCCTTTCAGCTCGTTGAGGCGCGCTTCGATACGGCGCTCCGCATTCTCAAGCAGGCGCTCGCGCAGCTCGAGCTCGTGCCCCTTCTGCTGGATCTCCTCGCGCCGCTCGCCGAGCCGCTCGAGCAGCGCCCGCTCGGCCGGCGAGGTCGGCTGACCGAGGAACTCGATGGCAGGCCGCTTCGTCCGTGAATCCTCGGACGTGACGGTCGCCTCAGGCTTCGTGTCCTCCGCCTTCTTGTCCGGCACCGCTCCGGTCATCGTCACGTCCGGCGGAACGTAGTTCGTGCGCGCATTCGCGACGGCGCGGAAGAACCCGGAGATCTGCTCGCCGGGACCGTTTGAACCGGAGGGCGCGCGCGCACGGGTGGCGCGGCGAGAAGACCGACGATCTTCAGCGCGAGCACGGCGATCGCGGCAAGCGCGACCGCATCGATCAGCCGGAGCCGGACCTGGGCGAGGCGCCGGATCATGCGGCCCGGCCCTCACGCCTCCGGGCGGCACGCTCCGAGAGCGCTTGCGCGGCGCGCACCGCCGCGCCGAGGCGATCATCGTTCAGTCCCTTGGGCGGTGCCGGAGCCGGCTCCGGGCGCGGCTCGCAGGAAGCCGCCTCGCGCGAGGAATCGACGATGCGGGCGATGCGGCTCATCACCGTCTCGCCGGCGGCGACCTGGTCGGCGAGGTCGGCGGCGTAGCGCTCCGCCGTTCGCAAGCGATCGGCCAGGGTGCGGTCGCAATCGCCGAGGGTCGTGCGCAGGCCGGCGATCGCACGCTCGGCGGTCTCGGTCGCCAGCATCAGCTCGCCGACCGTCTTGCGCATCGCCGATTCGTCCGATTTCAGCCGCGTGATGCGCCGGGACAGCGCCACGCAGGAGGCGATCGTC
>DAINQO010000097.1:0-11996 GCA_036742625.1 Microvirga sp. | reverse complement strand
GAGCGCGTCATCGACCTCGTCGCCCAGCGCCAGCTCCGGCTCGAGACCTCGGGCGCCGCCTACACGGCGCTGAATGCGCGCTTCGCGGCCGATATCGACCGGCTCTTCGGTCAGCCAGGCAGCTCGAGCTCGCTCGACGGCACCGTGAACGCGTTCGCCGGCGCGCTGCAGACCCTCGCCTCCGACCCCTCGTCCTTCTCGGCGCGCTCCGGCGTGCTCGACGCGGCGGGGTCGCTCGCGAGCCGCATCGGCGCGATCGCGAACGGCATCCAAGGCTTGCGAAGCGACGCCGAGAACCGTATCGGCGCGGCGGTGTCGCGCGCGAACGAGCTTCTCGCCGGCATCGCAAGCCTCAACGCCAAGGTGGTGACCTCCGGCGCGCCGCCCGCCGCGGCGCTCCTCGACGAGCGCGACCGGCTCGTCAATGAGCTGTCGGGGCTCATGGACGTGCAGGTCGCGCCGGGGCAGGGCGGCTCCGTCACGCTCATGACCTCGAGCGGGCTGATGCTGTTCGACGGCTCCTCCGCCGTGAGGCTTGTCTTCGATGGCCGCGACATGCTCGCAGCCAACGCCCTCTACTCGAGCGATCCGGCGCAGCGCGGCGTCGGCACGATCACCGCGACGACGATCCAGGGCGCCTCCGTCGACGCGGTTGCGAGCGGCATGTTCCGCTCCGGCGAGATCGCCGCCGCACTCGATATGCGCGATCGCATCCTGCCGCAGGCGCAGCGTCAGCTCGACGAGCTCGCGGCAGGCCTGTCGCGGGCGCTCTCCGACCGCGAGGTCGCGGGAGTTGCCGCCTCGAGCCCACCGCAAAACGGGCTCGCGATCGATCTCGCCGGGCTCCAGGCGGGCAACGCCGTCACGCTCGACTACACCGCCAATGGTACGGCGCGGCGGGTCATCCTGATGCCGACCATGGGCGGCGCGCCCGGCACCATCTCGGCAGCCGACACCGCCGATCCCAACGCCACGATCATCCGCGTCAACATCTCGGGCGGCCTCACCGCCGCGTCGGTCTTCAGCGACATCAACGCCGCGCTCGCCGCGAGCGGCATCGCCCTCACGGCCGACTCTCCGGCCGCGAACACCTGGCGCTTTCTCGACGACGGGCTCGCGAACACGACCGACGTGACCGGCGTGTCGGCCGGGATCACGGTGACGACGCTCGCGAGCGGCTGGCCGCAGCTGCCCCTGTTCGTCGACGCCGGCTACGGCAACACCGCGTTCACCGGATCGTTCGAAGGCGGCTCGCACCTGACCGGCTTCGCCCAGCGCATGGCGCTCAATCCGGCGGTCCTCGCCGACCGCTCGAAGCTTGTCGTCTACAGCACCGCCCCGCCGACGCCGCAGGGCGACACGGTCCGCGCGCAATTCCTTTTCGACAGCCTGACGAAGGCGGGGCGGACGTTCGGCGGCGCAACCGGCATCGCCGGCTCCGATGCGCCGTTCTCGGCGACGGCAGCCGAGTTCGCCCGCCGCATCGTCGAGACGCAAGGCGCGAATGCGGAGATCGCCGAGCGTTTCGATCAGGGCCAGCAGGTCGCGCTGGCGGCGATCCAGAGCCGCTTCGCCGATTACTCCGGCGTCAACATCGACCAGGAGATGGCGATGCTCGTTCAGCTCCAGAGGGCCTATGGCGCGAATGCCCGCATCATGACGGCGGTGCGCGACATGCTCGACATGCTGATGCGGATCTGAGGCACAGGCCGATGGCGATCTCGCCCTATGCAAGCCCGTTCGCGGCCGGCTCGCTCGCCGCCCGGCGCTCAGGAGACCTTTTCGTCGGCTTGAGGCGGGAGCTCGACGCGCTCCAGCGCCAGCTCGCGACGGGCCAACGATCCGAGACCTTCGGCGGCCTCGGGTTCGAGCGCCGCGCAAGCCTCGACATCCGGGGCAAGCTCTCGGCGATCGACGGCTACATGGCAACCGTCAAGGACGCTCAATTCAGGGTCACGCTGATGACCCTGGGGCTGTCGCGCCTCACCGCCATGGGAGGGGACACCAAAGCCGACCTGCTGCCGCCGGGCTTCGACCTCGGCGCGGACGGTCGCACGACGCCGCAGAAGAACGCCGAGGAGCGCCTCAAGCTCGCAATCGACGTGCTCAACACCGACGCCAACGGCCGCTACGTCTTCGCCGGCCGCGCGAGCGATAAGCGGCCCGTCGTCGACTACAAGACGATGATGGACGGCGACGGGCTCCGCCTCGGGCTCAAGGCGATGATCCCGGAGCGCGTCGCCGCCGACCGAGCCATCGACGGGCTTGGTCATGTCACCGTCGGCTCCTCGAGCGCCGCCGGCGTCGAGTCGCTCACGGTGGCAACGGCCGATGCAGCGCGGCTCGGCCTCAAGATCGTCGGCCTGACCAAGACGATGACCAATGTCGGCCTACCCGGTTCCGCCAACGCGCAAGGCGTGACGAGCGCTGCCGGCACGACCACAGCAGCCCTGGATTTCACCGGCCTGCCGCTCGCCGGGGAGGGGTTCCAGATCGAGGTGAAGCTGCCGGACGGCACGGCGCGGTCCTTGAGCTTCACGGCGGTGACCGCGCCGGGTGCCGGTCTGCCCGGCACGTTCGAGATCGGCGTCGACGCGGCCGCCACCCGCGACAACGCCATGGCTGCCGTCGCGGCGTCGATCACGGCGCACATGGCGGGCGACGACGCGAAAACGAGCTCCGCGATCGCCGCCGCCCAGGAATTCTTCGCGCAGTCGCCCGGGAGCCAGCTTCCGGCCGGCGCCTATTCGAAGCCGGTCGTGACCTGGTATGTCGGCGACGACGACGCGACCGCCGTGCCGAACGGACGCGACACCGCCGCGGCGCGGGTCGACGACAGCTACGTGGTCGGCACCGGAGCGCGCGCCAATGAGCCGCCGATCCGCGATCTTCTCGTCCAGCTCGGGGTGCTCGCGGCCGAGACCTTTTCCAACACCGACGCTGAGCACCGGCGCTACGACATGCTTGCCGGCAAGGTGCGGTCCAATCTGCCGCCCGCCGACGCCGCGGGCAAGGTCGAGAGCATCGTCGGTGAGCTCGGCTCGGCGCTCGCCTCGATGAACGCCGCCAAGGAACGCCACCAGGCGACGGAGGCGGTCTTGCGAGAGGCGCTCGCCGGCAACGAGGAGTCAAAGCCGGAGGAGCTCGCCGCGGCGATCCTGGCGCTCCAGACCCGGCTCCAGGCGAGCTACCAGACGACGTCGATTCTCGCCCGGCTCTCGATCGTTGATTATCTCTGAAGTCGTCGTCTGCCGCTTCCGCCCGGAGCGTGAAGGCGTCAGGCGCCGTGGCGTTCCGCGCCGAAATGAGCTAAGAGCACGCCGCGACAAACGGGGTCTCGCCATGCTGCTTCGCGCCAGTCTCGCCGGCCTGCTGATCGCCTTTGCGGGCACGGCTGCCGCCGCGGAGCGCGCACCAAGCCGACCGAACCCCTGCGCAGCGCACGGGGCCGGCTTTGCGCCCGTTCCGGGCACCGATACCTGCGTGCGGGTGAGCGGCCGGGTGCGCGGCGAAGTCGATGCCGGCTCGAAGCGCTCGATCGGCGGCGGCCGCAGCGGCGCCAGCTTGAACGCGGAGGCGAGGGCGGCTCTCGACGCGCGCACCGACACCGAGGCCGGGCCGCTGCGCACCGTCGTCCGGGTCCGCGCCAGGCGCGGCGAGCCGAGCCGGTAAACGGCGCTCGCGTCAGGCGGCCTGCGCCGCCGGGCCGCGCAGGCCGGCGGCGATCTCGCGGTTGATGTCGATCAGGATCGCGAGCCGCTCAGGGGCGGGCTGCGTCATCACCGCGAGCGTATGATTGAAGATGAAGATGCCGAGGTTGGCGACGTTCTGCTTGATCGCCGCCGGCAGCGGATTTGCGGCGTCGGTCGCCGAGCTGACGAGGATCGTCCAGAGCTTGCGATTATAGGTCAGCGCCGCGAACAATTCGCGCTGCCGCCCATCCCAATCGTCCCGGATCGTCTGAAGCCTGCTCGCCGCCTTCATCAGCACGGCGGCCTCGAGCTCACGGGGCGAATGTGTCGCCTGCGCGATCTTCGAATACGCGTTCGCCGCCTGCTGCATGGGCGATCAGCTCCTGTTCGTATGTGATCAACTGCCTGACGGCCTTGAGCGCCTTGTAGAGGTCGCCGGCCAGGATGCGGTTGTTGACCTCGGCAATGAGCGGCAGCGCACTCGGCGCCGCCTTGAGGAATTCCTGCACGAGCGGGAAGTAGAACGCGTTGTGGCCCGAGAGGTCGCCCGTCAGGTACATGAGCTGCACGGCGAGATAGATCTTCTTCGCCGGGCTGTCTGCCGTCGCGGGCGTGAGGATGTCCTTCTCGCGCAGGATCGGCGCCTCGCCTTCGATGTGCAGGCGCGCCCGGCTCTCGCCGTTGCGGATGACGGCGGTGCCGACGATGATCCGCTCGCCCGGCCTGAGCTCGACCTTGAGGGTCATGGCGGGTTCCTGTGCGCCCCTCAGCCGAACAGCCGGAGCACGGCTTGATCGGCCTGCGCGGCCAGCGACAGCGCCGTCTGCGACAGCTGCTGACGGGTGTTGAGGGCGAGGAGATTCGCTCCCTCCTCGTTCTGATCGGCGAGCACGAGGCCGTCGGCTCCGGTGCCGAGCGCCAGCATCATGCTGTGCGTGAAGTCCTGCCGGTTCTTCAGCACGGTCAGGTTCGCGCCGAAGGTCGAGGCCTGCGAGCGCAGCTTCGTTGTCCCGGCGTCGAGATCGGCGATCGCGGCGTCGATGTCGGCGTTGGCCGCCCAGTTGTTCGCCGAAGCGGCGATGCCGAGCCCCGTCGTGCCGAGCGCGACGCCGGTGATCGTGAGGCTCGTCGAGTTGGTCTCGTTGAAGACGACCATCAGATTGTCGGGCGTCGCGCCGATCAGGTTGACGCCGTTGTAGGCGGAATCGCCGGCGAGCTGGTCGATCTGCGTCCGGATGACGTCGAACTGCGCCGCGAGCGACAGGCGGGTCGGCGCGTCTGCCGTCTGCCGTGCCTGCCGCGCGAGTCCCTGCGCGGTCTCAACGAGCTTCTTCAGCCCGGCGATGCCGGCGTCCGCCGCTTCGAGCGTCTTCACGCCCAGTCCCATCGAATCGAGCAGCCGCGATAGGTCGCTGGCGCGCGCCTTCAGGCCTTCCGAAACGAAGAAGTTCGCGGGATCGTCGAGGGCGCTGTTCACCTTGCGGCCGGTGGCCAGGCGGTTCTGCGTCTGGGCCTGGAGATCCGCCGTTCTTTGAAGCGATAGCAGGTTCTGGCGGATGCCGCGGGAGAGACTGATATCGGACATGGGACCTCGGGCGAATCCGGGCGGAAATGGCTCACCAATCCCTGTCGAAAATGCGTTGTTAACCCTAATGAAGCGTTAAGGTCGGCGTTGCGCTCCGCTGGAAACGAAAACGGCGGGGCAGGGCCCCGCCGTCTCGATCTGGCCGGTGGTTGACGTCAGAAGAGGCGCAGCACCGCCTGGTCGGCCTGCGACGCCAACGCCAGGGCGGTCTGCGCGAGCTGCTGGCGGGTGTTCAGCGCCAGGAGGTTCGCGCCTTCCTCGTTCGAGTCGGCGAGCACGAGGCCGTCGGCGCCGGAGCGCAGCGTCGTGATCATGTCGCTCGTGAAGGCCTGGCGGTTGGTGACCACGCTGAGGTTCGCGCCGAGCGTCGAGGCCTGGGAGCGGAGGGTCGTCAGCGCGGCGCTGAGGTCGTCCGTCGCCGCGGTGATGTCGGCATCGGCAACCCAGGCGTTCGCAGCCGCCGCGATGCTGAGACCGGCGGCATCGTAGGTGACGCCCGTCACGGCAAGCGTGCTCGAGGCGTCCTCGTTGAAGGTGACGGTGAGGTTGTCGCCGTCGAGAAGGTTGACGCCGTTGAAGCCGGAATCGGCCGCGAGCTCGTCGATCTGCGTGCGGAGGGTTCCGAACTGCGTCGCGAGGCTCGCGCGGGTCGGCGCGTCGGAGGTCTGGAGCGCCTGCTGGGCGAGACCCTGGGCGGTCTCGACGAGCTTCGTGAGCGCCTTGATCCCCTTGTCGGCCGCCTCGATGGTCTTGATCGCGAGGCCGATCTGGTCCTGTAGGCGCGACAGGTCGCCGGCGCGACCGTTCAGGCCCTCGGAGGTGAAATAGTTGACCGGATTGTCGACGGCGGAGTTGACCCGTTTGCCCGTCGCCAACCGAAGCTGGGTCTGCTGGGCAAGCGCGGCGGTTTGCTGGATCGAGGTAAGCGAGGCGCGAACGCCGGCCGAGAGGGAGATCGCCATAATGAGTCACCTTTCTGGTCATGGTCCTTGCGGACAGGTCCGGCTTCTGCGGAACCCGAGGCAACCCTGAACCGGGCAGCGTCTAACGGTGGTTAACACCGCGGCGACGAGCCCTCTTGGTTGTGATCTAGGTCAACGAAGCGTGAAGGGACCCTTCAAGGCCCGCCGCAGATCGCCGGCGCGGCGGCTGGCGCTTCATTGCGAACGCCGCTCGCCGCTCGAGGCGTCTACGCGATGGTCTCGGCTTTTATGGCGTGCGCCTCAGCCGTCTGCTTGGCGCTGACCTCGCGCACGTAGGCGCGCAGGCGCAGCAGCATCTCGTCCGGGACCTGGCGGACGACTTCGCCGGTGCGTTCGTCGACCGCCTGGAAGACAATGTCGCGCGTTTCCGGGTCGATGATGACTTGCTGCCGCAGGTCCTGTGCCGCCGCCTCGATGGCGGCGCGGGTTCCGGCGCCGCCTGAAGGCTCGAAACGGACCGCCTCGGTTTCGGCGATCTGCCGAACCGCGGCGGTCGGCGGCAGCTCGGTCTCGACTTCATCGGCCGACACCGGCACGGCGGATGCGATGCTCGGCGCGCCGGCGGCGGGGATTCTCGCGATGCTGCCGGTATCCATGGCGGATGCCCAGACGCAGTCGTTCTGACTGCCTGGACATGACGTAACGGGGAAACCTGAATGGGAAGTTTCAAGATATGGTGAATCGGAGTGAGAAGGCTCCCGTGCTGTGAACAATGAACAAAATGATTCCGGCAATCCATATTCGCCGCGGTCGACGATGAAGGCGATATACACTCTGTTACCTTAACGAAATGTAAGAGCGGTTCGCATTATTTGTCCGCTGCAAGCTTGTAAGCGTGTGATATGAGTTCCCTTCGCCCCGCCTCGGCAACCGCGTTTGCCACCTCCGGCTATTGCGCGAGACCCGGCGAGCCTGAATCCGCGGCTGCGGCGACGCCGAGCCACATTCTTCTCGCCGATCGGAACCCTGCCAAGTACGCCCCGATCCTGGATCATCTGCGACAGGCGCGCCCCTCCGTTTCGATCGTCGAGGCTGCCGATGGGCCGAGCGCGCTCGCGGCGCTCGAGGCTCATCCGATCGGCATTGCGCTCGTCGACCGGTGCTTGCCGGGACTGGACGGGGCCAAATTCGCGAACCACCTCGCCAGCCGCGGACGGTCGATCCTGCTCGGCCTCCTTTCCGATCGGCTGGTCCCGCAATGGGCCAAGGTCGCCCGGGCGATCGGGGCCTATGATGTCCTGCTCAAGCCGATTCGTTCGACGCAGGTCGACAACTTGCTCGCCGCCTATTCCCGTACTTGCGTGCCGGCCAAAGTCCTCGTGGTCGAGTCCTCGGCCGGGATCCTCGATCTGATCGTGCGAATGATGCGGCTCAGCCGGTTCGATCTGAAGGCCGATCTTGCCGCAACCGCGGCGGACGGTTTGCGCATGCTGGTGCCGGGGTTCTACGACTTGGCGCTCGTCGACGTGGCGCTGGCGGACGCCGGCGGCGTCGAAACGGCACTCCAGATGGTGGCCCGCTCGCCGTCGACGAAGATCGTCACCTTCGGCAAGCAGGATCGGTTCGCCCCGGCGACGCTGAAGGCGCTTGGGGTCGCGGCGCACGTCTCGTTGCCGTTCCAGATCCACGAGCTGGATTTGGCGGTGCATGAGGCGTTCGATTTGTGGCGCCCTTACGTCTTGAAGGCGATGGGCAAGACCGAGCAGCTCGATCAGACCGGGGTGGACTACCTATTCAAAGCCGCGGGCTGAGCTCGGCTTGCCGGCGACGCGTCACGCGCCCGCTAAAGGCTGCGCGAGACCACGAGGGGCGCCGCCGCTGGTGCGGATCGTCCTAAACCCGTCGCCGGGCCGTAGGTCATGGGCCGGGATGCGCGGGTGATCTCCTCCGAGAGGCTCTTGATCAGTTCTTCGGAGACCGCGCGCGCGGTCGCGAGCACGATCCGGTTCTCCTCGACGGTGCGGCCGAAACCGGCGTGGGCGGCCCGCAGACCGTCGACGGCCTCGGGCGCAAAGCGGGCGAGCGCCACCGCGTTCGCCTTGACGGCCTCGAGACCGCGCAGATAGCGCGCCGCGAGCTCGCCCTTTTTCGCTTCCGACGCAAGCCCGTCGCGGATCCTGCCGACGCGGACCTGCGCGGTTTCCGCGCCCAGCGCCGCCTCGAGCTCGCGCATGCCGGACAGGACCGAGCCGATGAGGTCCTCGGCCCCGGCCCGGCTCGTCACGCGGGAGATGTCAGGCATTTCTGGCATGGAGGGCCTCTTGCAGCTTCAAGAGCTCGCGGTAGATCTGGCTCGCGATGCCGACGCCGCCGGCCTTCGCGATGCCTCCGGCGTATTCCTTGACCAGCATCGAGCGGTAGACCGCGCCGCCGGTGCCGTTGTCGCCGAGCGGCCCCTCCGTGCCGCTCGACGCGAACACCCGCTCGAGGGTCTGCTCGAGGAACATCGTCTCGAACTCCTGGGCGGTCTTTTTCGCCTTGTCGGCCGGGGAGGCGAATGGCGAATTGCGAATGGCAGATGGCACAGCCTTCGCCGTCTGCGCTTCGCCATTCGCCGCTGCCCGCATCACATCACCTCGATGTCGGCTTGCAGCGCGCCCGAGGCCTTGATCGCCTGCAGGATCGAGATGAGGTCGCGCGGGCCGATGCCGAGCGCGTTCAGGCCATCGACGAGCTCGCGCAGGGTCACACCCTCGCGGACCACGGCAAGCTTGTTGCCGTCGCCGGTGTCGACCTTGACGCCGGTGCGTGGCACGACCCGCGTTTCCCCGTTCGACAGCGGGTTCGGCTGGCTGACCTGCGGCTGCTCGGAGATCGTGACCGTGAGGTTCCCTTGCGCGACCGCGACCGTCGAGACCCGCACGTCCTTGCCCATCACGATGATGCCCGAGCGCTCGTCAATTACGATCTTGGCGGTCTGGTCCGGCTCGACCCGAAGCTGCTCGACCTCGGTCAGGAGCTGGATCATGTTGCCCCGGTACTTCGCCGGGATCTGGATGTGCACCGTCGACGGGTCGGTCGGCTCGGCGGTGTCGGCGCCTAAGAAATCGTTGATGGCAGCGGCGATGCGCTTTGCCGTCGTGAGGTCGGGGTTGCGCAGCGCGAGACGGAGCGACTTCTGGGCGTTGAGCTTGAACTCGACCTCGCGCTCGATCAGCGCCCCGTTCGAGATCCGTCCGACGGTCGGCACGCCGCGGGTGATCTTCGCCGCGTCGCCTTCGGCCTGGAAGCCGGCGATCGCGACCGACCCATGGGCGACCGCATAGACCTCGCCGTCGGCGCCGAGAAGCGGGGTCACGAGGAGGGTGCCGCCCTGGAGCGACTTCGCGTCGCCGAGCGCCGAGACGGTGACGTCGAGACGGGTCCCTTGCGTCGAGAAGGCGGGCAGGTTCGCCGTCACCATCACGGCGGCGACGTTGGCGGTGCGCAGCGTCGTGCCGCGGGTGTTGACGCCGAGGCGCTCGAGCATCGCCTGCAGCGACTGCTTGGTGAAGGGCGTGTTGTTGAGCGTATCGCCGGTGCCGTTGAGGCCGACGACGAGGCCATAGCCGACGAGCTGGTTCTGGCGCACGCCCTCGACGCCGGCCAAATCCTTGATCCGCGACAAGGCGAGCGCCGGAGAAGGTAGCGCCAGCGCGGCGCAGAGCGTGCGCACGACGCAAGACCGCAGGAACCGGGACAGGAAAGCGCGCATCGTAAACCTCGGACCGGCCAGTGCCAGCCTCGTGCCAGATGCCGCAGGGCCCTAACGCTTTGAAGGAATTGAGCCCTTTCTCTTGCCGGAGCCAGAAGCGGGCGATTTCGCGCGTCCGGTTCCGCCGGGCCTCGGCAAGAACTGCCGGTGCTTTTACGCCGCGTTAACCCTGCCGGCCGACAGTCGCGCCATGCGCATCGATCCCAAGCCTCCGGCGGCGCTCGGCGCGGGCGCGCTGCAACGCCGCCCGGCGGCAGGCCGTGGCTTCGTCCTCGGCGGCGAAAGCGCGGTGGCGAAGAGCTCGCGCCCCGGCGCGTCGGCGCCGCTCGCGACCGTCGACGCGCTCTTGGCCTTGCAAGGGGAGGGGGATCCGGCCGAGCGTCGCCGTCGCTCGGTGCGCCGCGGGCACGATCTCCTCGACGCGCTCGACTGGCTCAAGGCGGCCCTGCTCTCGGACCGCATCGCAACCACCGACCTGCAGCACGTCGCCGCGAAGCTCGCCGAGCGCCGCGACTTCAGCGACGATCCGCACCTCGACGAGCTTTTGTCGCATATCGAGCTTCGGGCCAAGGTCGAGCTCGCGAAGCTCGGCGTGCGCTAGGCGGAACTCCGAGGCCGTTGACGCCACCTGACTGATCACCCACAAGATCGCGCGCCCGCGCCGGCCGCGCGATCCTTCCCATGCTCTTCAACTCCTTCGCCTTCCTCCTCGTTTTCCTGCCCGCGGCGCTCTTGCTGCACTGGGTGGTCGAGCGCTTCCGGCCGGAGTGGCGGCTTCCGGCGCTCGCGTTCCTGTCCTTCCTCTTCTACGGCTACTGGGACTGGCGCTTCGTGCCGCTGCTGGCAGCCTCGATCCTGGTCAACTGGCTGATCGCGGAGGCGTTCGGAAAGACGAGGGCCGCGATCCTGATTCCGCTCGCGCTCGCCGGCAATCTCCTCGTCCTCGCGGTCTTCAAGTACTTCAACTTCTTCGCCGATCTCGCGAACCTGATCCCGGGCCTCCACGCGCCGCGGCTCGAGATCGCGCTGCCGCTCGGCATCTCGTTCTTCACCTTCCACCACGTCATGTATCTCGTCGATCTTCGGGCCGGGCGCGCGCCGCGCTACGATCTCGTTCGCTACGCCCTCTACATCGGCTTCTTCCCGCAAGTCCTCGCCGGCCCGCTGGTGCGCTGGAGCGAGGTCATGCACCAGCTCGACGAGCACCCCTATAAGCGCGCCGATGCGGCCGAGCGCTTCTCGCGCGGCCTGATGCTCCTGACCGTCGGCCTCGCCAAGAAGGTCTTTCTCGGGGATCCGCTGTCGGAATACGTCAACCCGGTGTTCCAGGCGGCGGCGCAGGGCAAGGCCGTCACGATCGTCGACGCCTGGCAGGCGACGCTCGGCTTCACCTTCCAGATCTATTTCGACTTCTCCGGCTACACCGACATGGCGCTCGGTCTCGCGCTCCTGTTCGGCATCGTGCTGCCGCAGAACTTCGACGTGCCCTATCGCGCCGTATCGCTGCGCGATTTCTGGCGCCGCTGGCACATGACGCTGTCGCGCTTCCTGCGCGACTATCTCTACATCCCGCTCGGCGGCAGCAAGCGCGGCTTGGCCGTGCAGCTCTGGGCCTTGTTCGCGACGATGGCGCTCGGCGGCCTGTGGCACGGCGCCGGGCTCACCTTCGTCGCCTGGGGCGTGGCGCACGGGCTCGGGCTTGGCGCCGGCGTGCTCTGGCGCCGGGCCGGGCTGACGATGCCAGCGTGGCTCGGATGGGCCCTCACCTTCGTCTTCGTGGTCCTGGCCTGGGTGCCGTTCCGGGCGGCGAGCTTCGACGCCATGCTCAGGATTTATGAGGCGCTGTTCGGCTTTGCGCCGCTCGGCACCGGCTTTCGGTGGCGGACGATCGCGCTCGCGGCCGCAATCGCCATGCTCGGCCCGACGGCTTGGAACTTCGTCCATAGAATGCCGCCCTGGCGCTCGATCGCCATCGCCTTCGCGCTCGTGCTCGTCATCGTGCTGTTCAAGATCGGCGACGACGCCAATTACGAGTTCATCTA
>DAINQO010000096.1:0-12013 GCA_036742625.1 Microvirga sp. | reverse complement strand
TTGCCCCCTCCACCATGCTTCGCATGGTCCCCCTCCCCCGCTTCGCGGGTGAGGACCACTGCTACCAGGTGCTGCAGTGACCGAGCCTTATCTTCGGGTCCGCAACCTGCGGCGCGTGTTCGACGTGTCGAAGCCGTGGCTCAACCGGATGATCGAGGGCGGCGAACGCCAGTTCCTCACCGCCGTCGACGACGTCTCCTTCGAGGTCGCGAAGGGCGAGACTTTCGCGCTCGTCGGCGAATCGGGCTCCGGCAAGTCGACGGTCGCCCGGATGGTCGTCGGGCTCCTGCCGCCGACCGGCGGCACGGTGACGATCACCGGCGTCTCGATGACCGATCAGGCGGCATCGGCCGAGCGGCAGCGCCTGCGCCGGCGCATCCAGATGATCTTCCAGGATCCCTATGCGAGCCTCAATCCGCGCTGGCCGGTCGATCGCATCGTCGCCGAGCCGATCCGCGCCTTTCGCCTCATCGCCGGCGACCGCGCGATCCGCGGGCGCGTCGGCGAGCTCCTCAGCCTCGTCGGCCTGCACCCGGACGACGGCGCGAAATATCCGCACGAGTTCTCCGGCGGACAGCGTCAGCGCATCGCCATCGCCCGCGCGCTCGCCTCGAACGCCGAGTTCATCGTCTGCGACGAGCCGACCTCGGCGCTCGACGTGTCGGTGCAGGCGCAGATCCTCAACCTCATGCGCGACCTGCAGGACCGCTTCGGGCTGACCTATCTCTTCATCAGCCACAACCTCGCCGTCGTGCGCCACATGGCGACCCGCATCGGCGTCATGTATCTCGGCCGCATCGTCGAGATCTCGGGCGGGCGCGAGCTCTTCGCCACGCCGAAGCATCCCTACACGCGCATGCTCCTCGACGCCGTGCCGGACCTCGGCATGACGGGGAAGCAGCGCATTCCGGTCCAGGGCGAGATCCCGAATCCGATCAATCCGCCCTCCGGCTGCACCTTCAACCCGCGCTGCCCGTATGCCAACGAACGCTGCCGGCGCGAGGTCCCGCCGCTCACTGAGGGCGTCGCCTGCCACGCCGTGCACGAGCGCCGCATCGAGGTGCCGGCGGCGGCCTAAAGCATGATCCCGCGAAGTGGATGCCGGTTCGCGGGAAGGATCATGCTCCAAAAAAGATAGAGCGAAACCCAGTCCGCCGGACCGGCTCTATCGATCGTTTGCCGCCATGAAGAGGCGCGCCTTCGGTCGGGTGGTGCGGAACTGCCCGCGCTCGATCGACACGAACACCAGCACGACAAGCGCCAGCGCCGTGAACCACCACATCTGCGCCGTCCCGATGCCGAGGCAAGCGAAGGCGTAGGCGGTCGCGAAAGCGGCGATCATCCCCGGCACGACCGAGGGGCTGTTTCGGCCGCATGCGAGGATTGCGGCGAGCAAGGCGGCGGCGGCGGCGAGAGCGCCGACGACGCCGAGCTCGTACCAGAGCTCGAACAGGATGGTGCTCGGGGCGTTGGCGGGCAGAAGCCCCTCGAGGCGTCCGCGCAAAGCGGTCTCGAATCCGTGCCCGGTGATCAGCCGCTCCGGCTCGCCGGCGATGACCGCGCGCCAGATGCGGAGCGCGCCGAGAAAGGCATGGCGCTCCGGCAGGACGAGCCCGGCGATCGGGCGGAGGACGAACGGAATCAGCGGCGCCAGTGCCAGGAGCCCGGCGCTGAACCACGCCGTCACGATGACGCCGAGCCGGCCGGCGAACACCGTCAGCACGAAAGCCACGGCGCCGATCGCGAGGGCGATCGGCGGGTTCGCCTGCGGCCCGAGCACAGTCGCGAGCCCGACGAGCGCACCGACGGCAAGCGCCTCGAAATGACGTCCGCGGGACCGCAGCCAGGCGACGCCGGGCCAGACCAGGAGGGCGAGGACGGTCAGGCCGCGGTCGAGGTTCTGGGCGACGACCTCGACCCTGCGCGAGCCCGGCGCGCCGAACAGCGCGACGAGGCAGCCGACGAGCGCCGCGATGCCGATCCCGACCGGGATCAGGTAGAGGTTCGCGGAGCGCATCCGGTCGGGGAGGGCGAGATAGCCGACGAGCGCCATAGCGAGCGTCGCTCCGATGTTCAGAAGGCGCTCCGAGGCTTGCGTCGGAAACGGCGTCCAGAGGAGGGACAGGACGCACCAGGCAAGCGCGAGCGCGGCGGCGATCCCGGCCGGCGAGGCCGCGATCTCACGGGCCGTCCGTCCGACCGGGCGCTGAGCGCCGTCGATCGCGGCGGCGATCGCGATGAGGAAGACGCCGATCGGGATGAGAACGACGAGGCCGCGCCGGGTCACGAGCGCCGCCGTCGGCACGATCAGGATCAGCGTCGCGAAGCCGACGCGCCGCAACAGAGCGGCGGCCTCCGCGGCCGGATCGGCGGTGGTGGAAGAGACGCGCGCCATTAAAAAAAGCGTCGAGGATCGGAGAGCGGAACGGCAGCCTAGCGGCGCACCCTAGCCGACCCTGGAGGACGGCGCTGTGGGGTCAATGCCACAGTGACGACGGTCTCACCCTGCCGCCTCGCCGCCCCGGCCCCGGATCAGGTGGATGATGCCGGAGAAATCCGCGCCGCCCTCGCCCCAGGCGTTGTGCAGGGCGTAGAGCTGAGCCGCCGCGGCGCCGAGCGGCGTCGAGCTGCCGGCCGCGGTCGCCGCTTCCTGGGCGAGCTTCAGGTCCTTCCACATCAGCGCCGAGGCGAAGCCGGGCTTGTAGCCGCTGTTCGCCGGCGATGCCGGCACCGGGCCCGGCACCGGGCAGTAGCTCGTAAGCGACCAGCATTGGCCGGACGAGCTCGACGCGACGTCAAACAGCGCCTGGTGCGACAGGCCGAGCTTCTCGGCGAGGACGAAGGCCTCGCAGACGCCGATCATCGAGATGCCGAGGATCATGTTGTTGCAGATCTTCGCCGCCTGGCCGGCGCCGGCCTCGCCGCAATGGACGACGCGCTTGCCCATCTTGGCGAGGATCGGCTCGGCTTGCGCGAAAGCGCTCCCGGTGCCGCCGCACATGAAGGTCAGGCTTGCGGCCTTCGCGCCGCCGACCCCGCCCGAGACCGGCGCGTCAAGGGACCGGCAGCCGCGCTCCTTTGCCATGGCGTGGGCTTTGCGGGCGCTCTCGACGTCGATGGTCGAGGAATCGATGATCAGCATGCCGGGCTTCGCGGCGGGCAGGAGATCCTGCCAGGCCGATAGCACGTGCTTGCCCGCCGGCAGCATCGTCACGATGGCGTCGGCCTCGCGCACCGCCTCGGCGCCGGAGCCGGCGATCCGCACGCCCTCGGCTTTGGCAGCCTCGCAGGAAGCGGCGACGAGATCGAAGCCGATCACGCTGTCCCCGGCCAGGACGAGGTTCGCGGCCATCGGGCCGCCCATGTTGCCGAGCCCGATGAAGGCGATGGTGGTCATGTGCTTCCCTCCGCTTCATCGGCTGACGCCCGCTCACCGTTCGGGCAGCGGGATGAACTCGGTTTCCCCCGGGACGCTGTCAAAGCGGGCGGCTTTCCAGTCGGCTTTCGCCTGCTCGATGCGCTCCTGGCGCGAGGAGACGAAGTTCCACCAGATGTAGCGCTGCCCGTCCATCGGCTCGCCGCCCAAGAGCATCAGGCGGGCAGGCTCGGTCGCGCGCACGGTGATGCGGTCGCCGGGGCGGAAGACCAGGAGCTGGTGCGGCCCGAAGCGGTCGCCGGCGATCTCGATCTCGCCCGAGACGGTATAGATGCCGCGCTCTTCGTAAGTGGGGTCGAAGGGGATCGAGGCGCCCGCCGCAAGCGACACATCGGCGTAGATCATCGCCATCGGCGTCTCGACCGGCGAGCGCGCGCCGAGGGCCTCGCCGGCGATGAGGCGCATCGTGACGCCGGCGCCCGACAGGATCGGCAGCCGGTCCTCGGCATAGTGCACGAAGGCGGGCTCGCCCTCTTCGTGGCTGCGCGGCAGCGCGACCCAGCTCTGGATGCCGAAGAGCTTCGCGCCGACCGAACGCGCTTCGGCGCCGCTGCGCTCGGAATGGACGATGCCTTTGCCGGCGCTCATCAGGTTGAGGGCGCCGGGCCGGATGGTCTCGAGCGTGCCGAGGCTGTCGCGGTGCACGATCTCGCCGTCGAACAGGTAGGTGACGGTCGCAAGCCCGATATGCGGGTGCGGGCGCACGTCGACGCCCTGGCCGAGGAGGAACTCGGCCGGGCCCATCTGGTCCCAGAAGATGAACGGGCCGACCATCTGACGGTTGGCCGAGGGCAGGGCGCGGCGAACCTCGAAGCCGCCGAGGTCGCGGGCGCGGGGCATGATCACGGTCTCGATCGCATCGCACCCGAAGCGGTCGCCGGGCTTGGGATCTTCCGCGGGCTGCCAGCTCATGTCAGTTGCCCGGGTCGAGCGGCGCCGTTCCGGTCGGCTGGCCGGCGGGGCCGATGGTGATCTTCTCGATGCGGGCCTCGGCGCGCTTGAGGAGCGCCTCGCAATGCTTCTTCAGCGCCTCGCCGCGCTCGTAGATCGTGATCGATTCCTCGAGCGGGACCTCGCCGCGCTCGAGCCGCTTGACGATCTGCTCGAGCTCCTCGAGCGCCTTTTCGAACGGCAGGTTTGCGATCTCCGGCGCGGTCGCCGCGCCCTGTCCGGTATCGGTTGCCATCCCCCGAGGGTTAGAGCCCCGGCGCGGCGGTGGCAAGCCGCAGCCTTATGGGCCGGGCGGCGCCGGGATCGGCCCGGCGCGGCGGGCGAGCAGCTTCTGATAGGTGAGGCCGATGCCGACAAGGGCGAGGCCGAGGCCGATGAAGGACAGGGCGCGGGTGACGCCTTGCAGATTGGCGAGGTCGATCAGGAACACCTTCAGGATCGCGGCGATGATGTAGCCGGCCGAGAGCAGGCGCAGCGGCCGGCTGTCGCGCAGGAACCCGACCGCGAGGATCGCGACGCCGATGACGAGGAGGGCGATCGAATAGGTCCACAGCTCGCCCTGGCTGGTCTCGAGCGAGGCGTCGATCGCCGGTCCCTGGAAGATGCGGCGGATCTCGAGCAGCGTGTACAGGAGCTGCAGCGCCAGCGCGACCGCGCCGGCCGTCCGCACGTACCATTGCGGCCGCACGCCCCAGGAGAAATACGCAAGCGCCGCGGCGAGAATCGCGGGCAGGAGATAGGCGAGCATGAGCGAGTTGAAGATTGCGCCGCCGATCACCTCCTCGTCCGACCACAGCGGGTTCGCGACGACGCCGAGCCCGGCGATGCACACCACGCAAGTAAGGGCGCCGAACAGCCGCGAGGCGACGTCGTAGACCACGTCCGGCCGGCGCGCCTGCGCCCGCACCATGACGATGGCGAAGGCGAGGCCTGCGGTCGCCATGAGACCGAGCTCGAGGTGGTCCGAGGTCGCGGCGAAGGGATCGCCGCCCTGCAGCCAGTGGCGGATCTCGAAGAACACCAGGAAGGCGGCAAAGGCGATCGAGAGGCTCTCGACGAAGCGCACGACGCGGTCGCGGCCGCTCTTCTCGAGGAGGCGGCTGGCGAGGAAGAACGACAGCGCCGGCACGCCGTAGCCCCACAAGAGCCAGTTGAAGATCGGCGTCCGGCCGAGCTCGCCGCCGACGATGGTCGGGTCGTAGGCGAGGCGGGCGAGGACGACGATCCCGATCGCGCCGACGACGTAGCGCAGGATCGGCAGCGCGGTGCGGTCGGCGACCCACGCGGTTCCGAGCGCCGCGAGCGCAAACGCGACGGTCAGCATGCCCTTGTCGAGGGCGAAGGTGAGCCCCGCCGCGAGCGCCGCGATCGCCGCCGAGGCGGTCGCGCCGAGCGCCAGGCGAACGCCGTCGATCGGCGCGTCGGGCTCCTCCATGCGGCGCAGCCAGCCGGCCGCGCCCGCGAAGGCGGCGGCAAGGAGCGCGGCGACGACGGCGAAGGAGATGCTGCGGTCGAATCCCGTGACCCGCCAGTACGCGAGGACAAGGACGAGCAACGGCCCGACGGTTGCGGCGCCGGCGTACCAGGCGGCGGTGGCGAGCGGCAGCGTGCGGCCGCGCGCGATCCGCCACAGGGAAGCCGCGGCGATCATCGCGGTGAGGCCGGCCGCGAAACCGAGATAGGTCTCGACCGCCTCCGGACGCGGCGAGGCGCCGAACACGTCGGGGAACAGGTTGCGCGGCTCGGCTCCCGCCTCGCGCGCCAGCGGCCAGAAGAGCATGGTGCCGAGGGTGACGAGCACGGCGGCGGCCGCAGCCGGCGCCACGGGGGCATAGCGATAGGCGAGCCCGACGAGCATCAGCGCCATGGCAGCGGCGAAAGGCGGCCGCGCGGCGCCGATAAGCCGGGATGCCGCGACGAGCACCGTCAGGACGGCGAAGCCGAGGAGCACCCCGCTCGCCGGCCAGTCGGGATTTGCCTCTTCGTCGGCGGTGCGGCGATGGGGATCGGCAACGAGGAAAAAGCCGGCGAGCGCGGCCTGCACCAGGAGATGCGCCATCACCGGCAGCATGTCGGTTCCGCCGCTGGCGGCAAGGACCCAGGCCCACAGCAGCGCGCCGATCGCGGCCGAAAGCGCGAGCCACTGCCAGAGGCGCAGCCGCGCGAGCCCGTAGGCGGCGAAGACCACGAAGCCGAGGTAGAGCACGACCGGCCAGAGCTTCGGCTCGGCCGAGCTGACGAGGAGCGGGCTCGCGAGCGCGGCGAGGAGCCCGAGCGCCGCGAGCGCCGGTCCATGCAAGGCTGAGGCCAGCATCGTCGCGACGGCGATCGCGCCGAGGAGCACGAACGCGCCCGCCGGCCCGACCATGCCGTAGAGGGCGTAGGCCGCGTACACCGTCGCGAACGCGGTCGAGGTCCCGGCCGCGGTCAGCACCCCGGGTATGTGGGCCGAGGGGATCGCGGCGAAAGGCGAGGCCATCTCGCGTCGGCGCATCCATTCGCCGGCCGCAATGAGGGCTAGCGCGAAGAAGGCGCCGGCGGCGATACGCGCGCCCGGGCCGAGCAGCCCCTGCTCGATCGAGTAGCGCACGAGGAAGAGGCCGCCGAGCGCGAGTGCGACGCCGCCGACCCACACCGCCCACCGCGTACCGAGCCTTTCCTCGAAGCCGGCCTGGGGGGTCGGCGGGACCGGTGGGATTGCGGCGCCATCGGGAACGACGTCGGGCGGGAGTTCGGGCGGACTTTCCTGAGGAGCCGCGGCTGGGCGCGGCGCTTCGCCGAGAGGAGGTGCGGTGGTTGCCGGCTCCTCGGTCCAGAACGGCGTCAGCTCCGGCGGTGCTTGCGCCTCAGGAGCGGCGGCCGGGGCCGCCCCCGCGGCGCCAAGCTGCGCCTCGACGACGGCAAGCCGCTCCGCCAGAAAACGAATCTGCGTCCGCGCCCCCCAGGCGAGGACGAAGCCCCAGATGGCGCAGACGGGAAACGCCAGCGCGACGAGAACGAGCAGGATTTCCACGGTCTTGCCCCCGAGGCATTTCGGAAATGCTACGCTTATTCGCGGCGTGTCACAAAGGCGGTGCGCTGGCGCTCACGAGCGCTCGCCGCCTGCCGATTTCCGCTCGAGCACCAGCGCTCCGCCGCCGTCGAGCATCACGTCGAAGGCTTCGCTGACGAAGGTCGAGGTGCCGGCTTCGACGATGATTGCCGGGCCGGGCAGGGCGGCGCCGGGGGTGAAGTCGGCTCGGGCATAGAGCGGCATCTCGCTCCGGCCGCCGCCGCGGCCGTCGAACACCGCGCGCGCGCCGATCGGGCGCGGGCCGGCCTTGCGCGCCGGTGCCGGCAGCGGCCGCGCCGGCTCGGCGCGGGTGCCGACGAACACCGTCCAGCTCATCACCTCGATCACGGCTCCGGGAATGTGGCGCTCGAAGAGGCGCCGGTACTCGGCCTCGAACGCCTCCCTCAGCGGCGTCTCGTCGCCGGCCCGAAGCGTCCGGACCGGCAGGTCGATCGCGATCTCGTGGCCCTGCCCGCGGTAGCGCATGAAGGCGGCGCGGCGCTCCTCGACGGCGCGCTCGCCGGCCGCCGCCGCAGCAAGCTCCCGCGCCTCGCGGCTCATGGCGTCGAGGAGCGCCGTCGCGGTCTCGGGCTCGAAGCGGTCGAGGCGCATGTAGCGGCTGCGCACGAGCTCGTAGGCGATCGGCGCGCGCAGGAATCCGACCGCCGAGCCGACGCCCGCATCCGGCGGGATCACGATTCGGGCGATGCCGAGCTTCTCGGCGAGGCGCGCGGCGTGGAGCGGCGCCGCGCCGCCGAAGGCGACGAGCGTGTGGTCCTTGACGACGACGCCGCGCTCGACGGCATGCACCCGCGCCGCGTTCGCCATGTTCTCGTCGACGATCTCACCGACGCCGTAGGCCGCCATCTCGGGGGTGAGCGCGAGCGCGGCGCCGATCGCGCTCTCGAGCGCCGCCTCGGCGCGCGCGACGTCGAGCGGGATCGAGCCGCCGGCGAAGCGCTCCGGATCGATCTTGCCGAGCCAGACGTCGGCGTCGGTGACGGTCGGGCGCTCGCCGCCGCGGCCGTAGCAGGCGGGCCCCGGCTCCGAGCCGGCGCTGTCCGGCCCGACGGTAATGCGCTTGAGCTCGTCGACGCGGGCGATCGAGCCGCCGCCGGCGCCGATCTCGACCATCTCGATCACCGGGATGCGGATCGGCAGCCCGCTGCCTTTCAGGAAACGCGCCGCCCGGTCGACCTCGAAGCTGCGGCCCTTGAGCGGCTGCATGTCCTCGATCAGGCAGATCTTCGCCGTGGTGCCGCCCATGTCGAACGACAGCACCTTGCGGTCCTGCCGCTCGGCCGCGACGTGGGCTGCGAGGATGGCGCCGCCCGCCGGTCCCGATTCGACGAGGCGGATCGGGAACCGGCTTGCGGTGTCGAGGCCGGCGAGGCTGCCGCCCGAGGTCATGAGCTGGATCGGCGCGTGAGAGCCCTCGGCCGCGAAGGCGTCGGCGAGCCGGCCGAGATAGCCGGCGATCAGCGGCTGGACATAGGCGCTCGCGATCGTCGTCGAGGTGCGCTCGTATTCGCGCATCTCCGGCGCAACCTCGGACGAGAGCGCGATCCACAGGCCGGGGCATTCCTCGGCGAGGATGTCGCGCACCCGCGCCTCATGGCCGCCGTTGACGTAGGCGTGGATGAAGGCGACGGCGACGGCTTCGATGTTCAAGCGCTTGAGCTCGGCCGCGACGGCGCGCACCGCCGCTTCGTCGAGCGCGAGGCGCACCGTCCCGTTGACGTCGACGCGCTCCGGCACCGTGAAGCGCAGGCGGCGCGGCACGAGCGGCTTCGGCTTGTCGATGAAGACGTCGTACTGGTCGCAGCGTCCCTCGTCGGCGATCTCGATCACGTCGCGAAAGCCTTCCGTCGCGACGAGCGCCGTCCTTGCCCCCTTGCGCTCGATGATGGCGTTCGTCGCGAGCGTCGTGCCGTGCACGAACACGGCGAGGTCGGCAAAGGCGAGGCCGGCCTGGTGCAGGACGATCCGCGTCCCCGCGACCACCGCCTCCTCGGGCGCGCGCGGGGTCGTCAGCACCTTGGTCGTGAAATGCTCGCCGCCGGCCTCGATCACCACGTCGGTGAAGGTGCCGCCGATGTCGACGGCAAGACGCGCAAGAGTCATCGGGGAGGGGCCCTGCCACGAGATGGTCGGGCCACCTCCTGCCCCGCATTCGCGTCCCCTTCAAGGGACCGCAAGGCTCACCCGGGCGGCCGGCGCAGGCTGATGCACCAGGGATTGAAGCCTTCGCCGCGCCGGGGCAGCGCGGCGCGGGCGTCGATGAGCCGGCGGCGGACGCTATGGCCGTCGACCGAGACGCGGGCGAGCTTGTCGCCGAAGGCGTTCACCTGGCCGGTCGGCGCGATCCGGATCTCGCCGCGGGAGAGGATGCGCCGCAGCGCGCTGCGCGACTGACGCCCGCGCAGCCGCTCCATGACGCATTGGCCGCCGCGCGGCCGCGGCGTGCGGACTCCGAAGACCTGATAGCGGTCGTTGCCGACCCGGAACCGCGAGCCGGAGATGACGGTGACGTCCTTCGGGCGGACGATGCGCGGCTCCAAGGCGGGCGGCGCCGGCGGCTGCGGAACCGGCGCCGGCGCCGCAGGCGGCGCGGCGGGCGTCTGGGCCATGACAAACGCGGACGGGACCGGTCCGGCGAGCGCGATGACGACGAGAGCCGAAAGGAGCCTTTTATGCCGCACGTCGCCGCCCTGGAGGATTCGAGGTCCCGCTAAGATAGGGGCGAGCCCTGCCGGCGCAACAACACGAACCCGCGAGTCCCGCCCCAGGCCCGCGTGGAAAGCGGCTTATGGGCGCTCGCGCCACAGCCATGCCGCGCCGCGCACGCCGGAGGAGGGTCCGTGCCGGCTTTTGCGGATCGGGGTCGTGAACCGGTCGGAGAACACGTGCGGGGCGACGGCGGCCGGGAGATCGCGGTAGAGCTCGTCGATCTCCGACAGGCCGCCGCCGATGACGATCACGTCGGGATCGAGGATGTTGACGACATGGGCCATGGCGCGCCCGAGCCGGTCGACGTAGCGCCGGAACGTCGCGTGCGCGTCGCCGTCGCCGGTGCGCATTGCGGCGACGATCTCCTCCGCCTTGAGCGTCTGCCCGGCTTCTCGGGCGTGATCGGCTGCCATCGCCGGCCCGGACAGGAACGTCTCGATGCAGCCCTGCCTGCCGCAGTAGCACGACGGGCCGGGCCGCTCGTCGTCGCGCGGCGCCGGGAGGGGATTGTGGCCCCACTCGCCGGCGATGCGGTCGCGGCCTGAGAGCGCCCGGCCGCCGATCGCGATGCCGGAGCCGACGCCGGTGCCGAGGATCACGGCCCAGACCACCTCGGCATCCGCGCCGGAGCCGTCCGTGGCTTCGGAGACGGCAAGGCAATTGGCGTCGTTCTCGACCCGGACCGGCTCCCCGAGCGCCCGCTCGATGTCCTTGTCGAGCGGAAGCCCGTTGAGCCAGGTCGAATTCGCGTTCTTGACGAGGCCGGTTGCGGGCGAGATAGCGCCCGGGATGCCGATGCCGACCGTGCCGTCGCGCCCGAGCTCGGCCTCGATGCCGCGCACGAGATCGGCGGCGGCCCGGATGCCGGCATCGTAGTCGTGCTGCGGCGTCGCGATCCGGCGCCGGAGGAGGGTGGTGCCGTCCTCGTCGAGCGCGATCGCCTCGATCTTGGTCCCGCCCCAGTCGATGCCGATGAGCACGGGCGCCGGGCCGGTCAGGCGGCGTCCTTTGCCAGCAACGCCATGTCGACCTCGCGGCCGCGGCCGATGCCGCGCATGGTGTCGGCGAGGTGCGGGCGCGCCGCGAGCTGGCGGGCGTAGAGCCGCCACAGCGCGGCCGTCATGCGGCCTTGGCGGCCGAGGAGGTCGTCGGCGAAGCCGATCATCATCGAGTTCGGCCAGGCCTGCGGCCGGATCTCGGCAAGGCGCCGGAACAGCCGGTCGTCGTCCGCCTCGGGGTGCGCCTGGGCGAGGATCATCGCCATCGCGGCGGTCGAGCGCGAGATGCCGGCGTGGCAATGGATCAGGAGATGGCCGTCGTGGCGCTCGTCGGCGTCGTGGCCGAGGGCGCGGCCGAAGCCGAGGATCGCCTCGACATGGCCGATCTGCGGCAGCACCACGTTGCGGCCGGGCTCGATCGCGTCGTGGAAGCGCAGGATCGTGCGGTGATGCGGGTCGTAGGCCGCAAAGGCCTCGGGATCCGGCCACTCGGGGTCGAGGATCGACAGCACATGCGTGACGGCCCGCGCGCTGTGGGATTCGAGCTCCTCGAGGCCGCAGATCGTGAGGAGCGAGATCGAGACGGGCTGCATCAGGTCACCGGAAGGATCGGACCCGGCCTCTAGCACGGGTGCGCCGAATGTTTCACGTGAAACATTTTCCTATGACCCGGCCGCGTCGACGCTTAAGATGATGCGCAATGATGCCGACGATGACGCGCGACGTTGCCGGCGATGACGAAGGACGGGGGATGACGATGCGGGGCGCAGCCCGCTATTCGTCCCGCGCATCGCTCGGCGCGAGCGTTCTCCCTCTCCCCGCTTGCGGGGAGAGGGTTGGGGTGAG
>DAINQO010000095.1:0-12019 GCA_036742625.1 Microvirga sp. | reverse complement strand
GTCAAGCGTGCCGTCCTGAAGGCTAGACCTAGCCCGACCCAGACACCTCCGGATTGACCACGTCGGCAGGGCCGAGCCGGCCGTCGAGCCCGGCTAGGACATTCTTGGCCGCCTTGACTGCCATGCGATCGTAGGCGGTCTCGACGAACGCCGCGGTGTGCGGCGTCAGCACGAGGTTGTCGAACGCGAGTAGCGGGTTGTCGGGGCGCGGCGGCTCGGTCTCGAGCACGTCGAGCCCTGCCCCACCGAGCTGCCCGGCCGCGAGAGCCTGCGCGAGTGCCTTCTCGTCGACGACAGCCCCGCGGGCGACGTTGACGAGGAAGGCGGTAGACCTCATCCGCGCGAGCCGCGCGGCGTTGATCAGGCCGCGCGTCGTCGGCGTGAGCGCGCAGGCAAGAACGACGAAATCCGCCTCGGGCAGCGCCTGGTCGAGGCTCGCGGCGGCGTGGCCGTCCCCTGCCGCATCGCTGCCCCTATGCGGGTCCGCGACGACGACGCGCATGGCGAAAGCCGCGGCGAGCCGCGCAATGCGCCGCCCGATCGCGCCGTAGCCGACGACGAGGCAGGTGCGGTCGCGCAGCTCGACCGCGCCGAATTCGCGCGGCCAGCCGCCGCCCTTCACCGCGCGGTCGAGGAGCGGCCCGCGCTTCGCCAGAGCGAGCATGAGATAGAGCGCGTGCTCTGCGACCGTGTCGGCGTTTGCCGCGCCCGAGGTCGCGAGCGGGATCCCGCGTTCCGTCAGCGCCATCACGTCGATGTTGTCGTAGCCGGCCCCGCAGCGGCAGACGACTCTTAGGCGCGGCGCGGCGCGCACCATCTCCGCCGTGAGGCGGGGCCGCTCCAGCACTAGGACGACCCCGTCGGCGTCAGCGATCGCCAACGCCAGCGCCGCTTCGGCCGGCGCCGATAGGATCGCCACCGCGACGTCGGCGCGAGCCGCGAGGACGCGCATGCCGGGCGCGGGCATGAGTTGGCTCAACAACAAGCTGTATCGCATGCTCTTCTCGACGGCGGATGCTGCCCGAAAATCGCGGCCGTGACCGCCCGTTTCGCAGCCGCCGCGGCCATTGCCAAGCGTCTCGGATCGGTGACACACTGCCCTTCAGAGCAGGGGGGAACGCAATGTTGTACCGTTTCGTGATGGGATCTGCGCTGGCCGCGGCGATCGCCTCGGCGGCGGCTGCGCAGGATCTGCCCAAGGCGCAATTCAAGGTCATTGGCCTCAACAGTCCGACTCCTGTCTCGATCGTCGACGAGCTGCCCTTCTGGCGCAAGACGATCCCCGAGGCCTCGAAGGGCGCCGTCACCGCGGACGTCACGCCGCTCGACCAGATGGGCATCGACGATAAGACGATGCTGCGGCTCTTGAAGCTCGGCGTGATGGATTTTGCCGGCATGGACATCTCGAAGATGGCCGGCGACGATCCGCGCTTCGAGGCCTGCGACCTCGCCGGGCTGACGCTCGATCCGGACAAGGCGCGCGCCGCCTGCAACGCCTATCGCGAGGTGATCGATCGGCAAATGCAGAAGAACTGGGGGGCGAAGCTCCTCGCTTTCGGCGCCAACACGCCGCAGGTGTTCTGGTGCCGCGAGGTCGTGACCGGGCTCGACGGATTCCGGGGCAAGAAGGTTCGCGTCTTCAACAACACCATGCGCGATTTCCTCGCCGGCGTCGGCGCGACGGCGGTCAGCATGGCCTTCGCCGAGGTGGTGCCGGCGCTTAACAATGGCGTCGTCGACTGCGCAGTTACCGGCAGCCTGTCGGGCAATACCGCCGGGTGGAACGAGGTCTCGAAATCGATCTATCCGATGTCGCTCGGCTGGAGCATCAACGTGCTCGCCGTCAACCTCAACAGCTGGAACCGCCTCGACCCGAAGCTCAAGACATTCCTGACCGATGAGATCAAGGCTTACGAGGACAAGATGTGGCAGACGGTCAAAACGACCACCGCGGAGGCCGACAACTGCAACACCAACAAGCAGCCCTGCACGATGGGCAAGCTCGCGAACTCGATCATCGTGCCCGTGAAGGCGGCCGAGGCCGAGACGCACAAGAAGCTCGTCGAAGGTGCCGTCCTGGCCGGCTGGGCGAAGCGCTGCGGCGCCGAATGCGCCAAGGAGTGGAACGAGACAGTCGGGAAGTCACTTGGGCTCAAGGCGCCAACTCCGTAAGGGCATACCGGCGGCTGCAGGGGTCCGCGCGCGCGGCACATGAGTGAGCTATGACGGGGGTGCGCCGTTTCGCGCAGTGGGGCCTCTGGTTCGGGGGCGCCCTCGTGCTGCTCGCGGCGATCCTGATCGGGATCGACGTGCTGATGCGCAAGCTCCTCGCCCGCTCGATCGGCGGGGCGGACGAGCTTGCGGGCTATTCGCTTGCAATCGGCACAGCCTGGGGTCTCGGGGCCGCGCTCGTCGACCGCGCCCATATCCGCATCGATTCCCTTTATATGCGGTTTCCGTCGCGGGCGCGGCTCGCATTCGATTTCGCCGGGCTCGTGCTGTTCCTGACCTTCTTCGGCCTGATCGCTTGGCATGGCTGGGGCGTGGTCGAGCAATCTTGGATCTCGGGCTCGCGCAGCCAATCGGCGCTCGAGACGCCGACGGTGCTGCCGCAGCTGCTCTGGTTCGCCGGGCTCCTCGGCTTTCTCGCCGTCGGCGTCGTCGTGCTCGTCGATGCCGCGAGGCTCATGAGGTCGGGTGAGCTGCGGGCCGTGTCGCAGTTGATCGGCACGCGCTCGGCCGAGGAGGAGGTCGAGGACGAGATCCGGGACCTTCAGGAGCGCACCGAACGCGAACGGGCGCCCTGAGATGCTCCTCGTCACGCTCGCGATCCTGATCGGCCTCCTCGCGCTCGCGATTCCCGTCGCTGCCGGTCTCGGGGTCCTCGGCCTCCTTCTCTCGGCGATCTACTCGAAGCTGCCGCTCTCGCTCGCCATGGGCGAGATTGCCTGGGGTACCTCGAACAATTTCCTCCTCGTCGCGATCCCTTTTTTCGTGCTCCTCGGCGAAATCCTGCTCCGCTCCGGGATGGCGGAGCGCATGTACAACGCGCTCGTGCTCTGGATGCCTTGGCTCCCCGGCGGGCTGATGCATTCCAACATAGCCGCCTGTGCAATGTTCGCCGCAACCTCCGGCTCGAGCGTGGCGACAGCGGCCACCATCGGCACCGTGGCGCTGAACGAGATCGAGAAGCACGGCTACTCCGAGCGCCTGTTCCTCGGCACCATCGCCGCCGGCGGCACGCTCGGCATCCTGATCCCGCCCTCGATCAACATGATCGTCTATGGCGTCCTGACCGAGACCTCGATCCCCAAGCTCTATCTGGCGGGCTTCATACCGGGCCTCGTCCTCGCGACCCTCTTCAGCCTGACGGTGCTGATCTTCTGCATCGTCCGGCCGCAGCTTGCCGGCCGCCGAACCTCGGCCACTTGGGAGCAGCGCTTGACGGCGCTTCCCGACCTGTTGCCGCCGCTGATCATCTTCCTCGCCGTCATCGGTTCGATCTATGCCGGTTGGGCGACGGCAACCGAATCGGCTGCCCTCGGGGTCATCGCGGCGCTGGCGATAGCCGCTTGGAACCGCCGCCTCACCCTGCGCACGCTGCTGCACGCTTTCGAGGGCACCATGCGCACGACCGCCATGATCATGGCGATCCTGCTCGCCGCCTACTTCCTCAATTTCGTCATCACCTCGATCGGCCTGACGACCCAGGTCAACCGATTCATCACCGGCCTGCAGCTGACGCCGGTGCAGCTCCTCATCGCCGTCGTGATGTTCTACTTCGTCCTCGGCATGTTCATGGAAACCTTGTCGATGATGGTGGCAACGGTGCCGATCATCGCGCCGATCATGTTCAAGGCAGGCTTCGATCCGGTGTGGTTCGGGATCATCATCATCATCCTGATGGAGCTCGCGATGATCACCCCGCCGGTCGGAATCAACCTCTATGTCGTGCAGGGCTTGCGCAAGCGCGGCAGGATCGACGACGTCATCATCGGGGCGTCCCCCTTCGTGATCACGATGATGATCATGGTCGTCATCCTGTCGATTTGGCCTGAGATTGCGTTATGGCTGCCGAAGCTCGCGGCCAATTGAGGGAAATTCGCACCGCTTCGCCTGCATCGTCCCGGGGAGGGCCTCATGCCGGAGTTCGACCTCGCGATCTGCGGCGGCACGGTCGCGACGGCAGCAGACACTTTTCGGGCCGATGTGGGTATCCGCCGCGGCCGCATCGCCGCGGTGGCGGACAAGGTGGAGGGCGCGCAGCGCGAGATCGATGCCCGTGGGCTCCTGGTGCTGCCGGGCGGCATCGACAGCCACGTCCACTTGGCGCAGCCCTCGGGTCCGGAGATCACGCCGGCTGACGACTTCGCCTCCGGCACCGCCGCCGCGGCGGCGGGCGGCAACACATGCGTTGTGCCATTCGCGCTGCAGATCAAGGGCATGTCGCTCAGGCAATGCGTCGAGGATTATCGCCGCAAGGCCGAGGGGCAGTGCTTCATCGACGTCGGCTTTCACCTCATTATCACCCATCCCACGCCGGAGGTGCTTGGCCAGGAGTTGCCGGCGCTGGTCAAAGCCGGCCACACATCGTTCAAGGTCTTCATGACCTATGACGACCTGGTGCTGAACGACCGAGAGCTGCTCGAGGTGTTCGAGGTCGCGCGCCGCGAGCGGGCGCTCGTGATGGTGCACGCGGAGGGCTACGACGCCATCCGCTTCATGACCGAGCGCCTCGAGCGCGCAGGCAAAACTGAGCCGTTCTTTCACGCGGCATCGCGCCCGCAGGTCGTCGAGCGAGAGGCGACGCACCGGGCGATCAGCCACGCCGAGCTTGTCGACGTGCCGATCATGATCGTGCATGTGTCCGGCCGCGAGGCCATGGAGCAGATCCGCTGGGCGCGGCAGCGCGGCCTCAAGGTCTATGCCGAGACCTGCCCGCAATACATCACGCTGACCGAGGACGACCTGCGCGGCACTGGCATGGACATGAGCGGCGCGAAATACGTCTGCTCACCGCCGCCGCGCGACCGCGAGAGCCACGCGGCGGTCTGGCAGGGCATCGAGGACGGGTTGTTCCAGACCTTCTCCTCCGACCACGCACCGTTCCGCTACGACGACCCGAAGGGCAAGCTCCATCCTAAGGGACGGACCTCCTTCCGCTGGGTGCCGAACGGCATTCCGAGCGTCGAGACGCGCCTACCGATCCTGTTCTCGGAAGGCGTCTCGAAGGGCCGCATCTCGCTCAACCGCTTCGTCGAGCTCGCGTCGACGAACCACGCCAAGATCTATGGGCTCTACCCGAGGAAGGGCTCGATCGCGGTCGGATTCGATGCCGATATCGCGCTCTGGGACCCGAATCGCCGCGAGACCATCCGGCAGGAGATCCTGCACCACGGGCCGGACTACACGCCCTGGGAGGGTTTCCAGGTCACCGGCTGGCCGGTGATGACGATCGCTCGGGGCGAGGTCGTGGCGGAGGAGGGGCGGATCGTCGGCCACAAGGGCCGTGGCGAGATTCTCGAGCGGGAGATATCGCCTTACGCGGCCGCGCCCGCCTGAGCGGCGGGGACGCCGCCGAAGAGCGAGCCCCAGCCCTCGATCCGCGCCGGATCGAGGCCCGCGACGGCAAGGCTCTTCCACACCGTTACGGCGATCGAATCGTAGATCGGCACCCCGATCTCGTCCTCGAGCGCCTCAATCAACGCCGCCCCGCGCATGTTGGTGCACACCACCGCGACGGCGTCGCAGCCCTCCCGGGCAACGTCGCGGATCATCTCCGCCACGGTCGCCTCCGGGACCTCAGCGAAGGAGAAATTGTCCTGGAGCCGCAAGTGGCGCTCGGCCGTGCAGGGAAAGCCCGCTTCGGCCCAGTTGGCCATAATCCTCCCCTGCACGTCGTCGCGGTAAGGGGTCACCAGCCCGACGTGGCGCACCGCGGTGGCGCGGAAGATTTCGCGGAACGCAAGGATCGAGGTGCAGGCGGCAACGCCGGTCGTGGCCGTGATACGCTCGCACAGCCCTTCGTCGCGGTCGAAGCCGAGCCAGCCGGCCGAGGTGCCGTTCCAGGCGATCGCGTCGACCTTGGCGTCGGCGAGAAGCTCTGCCGCCCGCAGGATCTCCGAGTCGTCGAATTGGGCGAGTGCCCGGTCGGAGAGCGCGATCTCGAGCACTCTGAAGCGGGCGAAATGCGCAGTCGCCTCCGGAACGCCGGCGAGCATGGCGACGGTGGTCGGCTCGAGGACGGTGTTCGAGGACGGCGTCAGCATGCCGAGGCGGACGGGGCGCGGCATCTCGTTCACTCTCCCATGATCCCCACTCCTTGCCATACCCCGCGCGTCGGGAGAAGCTGCGAGGAGCGGGGTGGGCAGATGCGAAGCGTGGACGAGGTCGCGCCGGGTGTGGCGCAGGACGGCTCGGTCAGGGCCGTCGAGCGGGCGCTTTTCGTGCTCGAGGCGCTGTCGCGCCGGCCCGATGGGACTACCGCGTCGGAGCTCGCCCGCGCGACTAGGCTGTCGGTGTCCACGACGCATCGGCTCCTGGTGACTCTGCAGGGCCGTGGCTTCGCCTCTTTCGAACGCGGTACAGCCCACTGGCGCGTGGGTCGCGCCGCTTTATTCGTTGGGTCGGCCTTCCTAGAGGAGGGCGACCCGACTGCGTTCGCGCTCCCCGTCATCCGCGACCTGGGCCTCGCCGGCGGCGAGACGGTCAATCTCGGGCGAATCGAGAACGGCAGATTAGTTTTCCTCGCTCGCTTCGAGCCTCGCGCCGGCCGGTGCTCGGCGCCCGGGGTCTCGGATCTTCCGGCGCATTGCTCAAGCATCGGCAAGGCGATCCTCGGCAGCTCTAGGGAGCCGCAGTTGCCGGCGTTGCCCGGACCCCTGCCATCCCTGACTCCGAACTCCATCAGGTCGCCATCAGAGCTGTTGCGGCAGCTTTGCGTCGTGCAGAAGACAGGCTTCGCCGTCGATGACGAGGAGAACACGCTCGGCCTGCGCTGCGTGGCCGCCCCGATCTTCGACGAGCGCCATCGGCCCATCGCGGCGATCTCGGTCGCGGCTCCGGCCGAGAGGCTCCCGAAATACGAGGTCGCCAGCCGCGGCACGATGGTTGCGGCGGCCGCGCGCCGCATCACCCAGGCGATCGGCGGCGCTCAGCCACAGCACGCGTGAACCTGCGTTCCCACCAGGTGGGAAACACGGCTCGGCGCGGCTCCGGGACCTGTACGTTGCGCACTGTTCTTGCATGATCGCAATCCGAGCGCTTCGGCGATCCATCCGACGAAGAGAGGAGAGAGGCATGAGCCCTGCACGCGGATTTCTCACGGCGGTGGGCTTGCTGGCTGCGGCGGCGGTGGGCGCGCCAGCGCTCGCGCAGCAGGTGCCGATCAAGCTTCAAGTCGCCGGCAACCTCCTGGCCACCGGGCTGATCCTCAAGAACAAAGAGCAGCCCTTCTTCGAGAACCTAGCGAAGACGACCGGCCTGCCGATCGACGTCGATTACAAGCCGATGGACACGACCGGCATCAAGGACATCGAAGGGCTGCGGGTGCTCCGGAACGGCCTGTTCGACATCGTCACCCTGCGCATCGCCCAGGTGTCGCGCGACGAGCCGTTCTTCCTCGGCCTCGACCTCGTCGGCCTGAACCCCGATTACGCTACGGCCCGCAAGGTCGTCGATGCCTACCGGGCGGACTTCGATAAGCGACTGCAGACCCGCTACAACGCCAAGCTGCTCGGATTGTGGCCCTTCGGCCCGCAGGTGCTGTTTTGCAAGCCGCAAATAGGCGGGCTCGCCGACCTCAAGGGCAAGAAGGTCCGGGTCTACGACCAGTCGCTCGCGAAGTTCATCGAGAAACTCGGCGCTGTCCCGGTGACCATCTCGTTCGGGGAAACCCAGCAGGCGCTCAGCCTCGGGGTGACCGAGTGTGCGATCACGGGCCCGAGCTCCGCCAATTCCGCCGGCTGGCCTGAGGTCACGAGCCATTTCATGCCGATCGGGTTCCAGATCGCGTTCAACGCCTACGGCATCAACCTGAACACGTGGAAGAAGTTCACGCCGGAGCAGCAAGCGAAGCTCGAGGCGGCGTTCAAGCAGCTCGACGACGAGATCTGGACGTATTCGAAGGAGCTGTTCGATGACGCAGTCCGCTGCAATGTCGGCAAGGAGCCGTGCACGACGGTCCGCAAATACGGCATGACGGAGGTGCCGGTCTCCGAAGGCGATCTCAAGCTCGTGCGCGAAGCGATCGGCTCGGTTTCGTTCCCGGCTTTCGCTGAGATCTGCGACAAGTCGTTCCCGGGCTGCTCCGCCGAATGGAAGAAGCTTCTCGGCCCGATCGTCGGGATGTAATCGCGGGCTGAGGGGCACGCTCCCGATGGCGCGTCTCGCCGAACGGTTCTCGAACGCGACCATCGTCGCGTTCGGGGTCGTCATGACGGGCTTTGCGGCGCTGGTTACCTTCGAGACGCTCGCACGCAAATTCATGAACATCTCGCTGCAAGGTGTCGACGAACTCGGCGGCTACGTGCTCGCCGTGACATCTTCGCTCGCGTTCACGCTGGGGCTCCTTGATCGCGCGCATATCCGCATCGACCTATTTCACCTGAAGCTCCGGCTCGGACTGCGTGCCGCTCTGAACTGGATCTCCGCCGCCATGACGACCGCCTTCGCAGCGCTCCTCGTCTATGTTGGGGTCATCGTGCTGCGCGAGACGATCGATTTCGGCAGCACGGCGCCGACGCCTTGGGCGACGCCGCTCGTTTGGCCGCAAAGTCTGTGGCTCGCGGCGCTCGTCATCTTCCTCCTCGCGGCTGTTGCGCATTTCTTTGCTGCGACCCGGCTCCTGGCGGCCGGCCGCGTCGGCGAGCTCGATCGGCGCCACGGCCCGAAAGGCGCAGAGGAGGAGGTCCAGGAAGAGCTCGCCGACCTCGAGCGACGCTAACTTAGATGTCGATCACCATCGTCTTCACCGCCTTCCTGGTCAGCGTCGCGGTCCTCGTCATTGGCCTACCGGTCGCCGCCGTCCTCGCCGGCATCGGCGTTGCCGGGGGCCTCGCAAGCCTCGGCCCGCGCTTTGTGGATTCGATGGGCAGCGTCATCTGGGGCGTCCAGAACGAGAACCTGCTCACCGCCATCCCGATGTTCATCCTGCTCGGCGAAATCCTGCTTCGCAGCGGCCTCGCCGATCGGATGTATGTCGGCCTGTCGGTCTGGCTGTCACGGCTGCCGGGCGGGCTCCTGCACAGCAACATTGGCGGTTGCGCCCTGTTCGCGGCGACTTGCGGCTCGTCGGTCGCGACCGCTGCGACGATCGGCACGGTCGCCCTCCCGGCCCTCGAGCAGCGGGGCTACGACCGGGCGCGCTCGCTCGGCTCGATTGCGGCCGGGGGAACGCTCGGCATCCTGATCCCGCCGAGCGTCGCCATGCTGATCTACGGCTCGCTCACCAACAACTCGGTGGGACAGCTCTTCATCGCCGGGATCATCCCGGGCGTCCTGCTGTCCGCCTCCTTCATGGTTTACATTGCGCTCTCGGCGAAGCTCGCGGGCGAGACCCGCAGCCCGGAGCCGCGCGTACCGCTCGCGACGAAGCTCAAGAAGTCCATCGACCTCGTCCCTCCGCTCATCATCTTCGGCGTCGTTATGGGGAGCCTCTATCTCGGCCTAGCGACGCCGACCGAGTCCGCGTCTCTCGGCGTGGTCATCGCTCTCGTCCTCGCCGCGATCTTTGGCCGTTGCGACTGGGCGATGCTGAAGCACTGCTTCCGCCAGACCGCGGTGCTCACGGGCACCATCATCCTCATCATCTGCGGCGCCTTCATCCTCAATGTGACACTGAGCCTCCTGGGAATCCCGCAGGCGATGACAAAGGTAATCACCGCAGTTTCGGTCGATCCGACGATGATCGTTCTCATCCTGATCGTATTCTATCTGATCCTCGGCTGTTTCCTCGAAGTGCTGTCGATGCAGGTGACGACGATTCCGATCGTCTATCCGATCGCGACGGCGGTTGGCATCGATCCGATCTGGCTCGGCGTGTTCATCGTGCTCATGAGCGAACTCGCCATGATCACGCCGCCCGTCGGCATGAACCTCTACGTAGTCCAGAGCATCCGGCGCGACGGCGGGCCCATTGGCGACGTGATCCGCGGCGTGATCCCTTATGTCTTCATCATGATCGCCTTCACGATCCTGTTGTGGTTCGTGCCCCAGCTGGCGCTCTGGCTGCCCCGCACCATGGTGGCAGGCTAGATGGATCCGGCCGATCTCGGCGCGACGGAGCTGACGGCGCTCTTCGCCAAGGGCTCGCTCTCGCCGCTCGAGGCACTCGACGCCGCCTCGGCGCGCATCCGGCGGCTGAACCCGGTGCTGAATGCGATCGTCACGCTCGATCCGGAGGGCGCCCGCTCGGCGGCGCGGGCGAGCACGGCGCGCTGGGTAAAGCGCGCGCCGCTGAGCCCCCTCGATGGCGTTCCGGTCACGATCAAGGACAACCTGCTCGTCCGGGGCTTGCGCGCGACCTGGGGCTCGCGGCTCTACGCCGACTTCGTTCCGGACACAGACGAGCTGCCGGTGGCGCGGCTGCGCGGCGCCGGCGCCGTCATCCTCGGAAAGACCAATGTCCCCGAGCTGACCCTGCAGGGCTACACCGACAACCCGCTCTTCGGCCCGACGCGCAACCCCTGGGATCCGGCGCTGACGCCCGGCGGATCGAGCGGCGGTGCCGTCGCATCGGTGGCGAGCGGCATGGCGGCGCTGGCGCTCGCCACCGACGGCGGCGGCTCGATCCGGCGGCCCGCCTCGCACGCCGGCCTCTTCGGGCTGAAGCCCACCGTCGGGCGGGTGGCGCGCGCCGACGGGTTTCCGTCGATCCTCCACGATTTCGAGGTGGCGGGCCCGATCGCAAGGACGGTCGGCGACATCGACGTCGCGATGGCGGTGCTCGCCGGACCCGACCCGCGCGACCCCGCCTCCGCCGGCTGGCCGGCCTGGCGCCATGCGTTCGCCGGACCGGCGGCGCCGCTGCGCATCCTCCATATTCTGACGTTCGAGGACGCACCGGTCGATCGCGAGATCGCGCTGAGCGTCGCCGAGGCGGTGCGGGCGATCGAGGCCCTGGGTCATCGCGTCGAGCCCGGCACGCTGCCTTTCGGGCTCGCCGATATGGCCCGCATCTTCACCGTGGTGTCGCAGGCCGGCGCCGCCTGGGTGTTGCGACGAACCGGACAGAAGGCAGAGCAGCTGACGCCGGCGATCCGCGGCCTGGCCGAGAACGGCGCTGCCGGAAGCGCCGCCGACTACGTCGAGGCGCTGGCGCTGGCGGACGAGCTCAAGCGCGTCCTGGCGGCGATTTTCGAACGCTATGACGTGATCGTCACGCCGGCGGCCGCGGCCTTGCCCTGGCCGGCCGCGCGCAGCCATCCGGAGGAGATCGACGGCAAGCCGGTCGGGCCACGCGGGCACGCGGTGTTCACGGCCTTCGCCAACATCTCGGGATGTCCGGGCCTTGCCGTGCCCTGCGCCCTCTCGGGCTCGGGCCTGCCGATCGGCATGCAGATGGTCGGCCGGCGGGGTGACGACGAATTGCTGCTATGGCTCGCCGGCCGCTACGTCGGGCTCCGCCCGGACTGCATCCGTCGCCCCCCGCTCGCCGCCGCCGCATGAGGTTCTTCCGATGCCGCTAAACGCTTACGATAGAGCAAAGAACTCTTTCGGAAGCTCCTGCAGGCGGATGGCGCGGTCGTCAACAAGCCCTTCGCTAAGCCTCGAACTTCCAAAGGCAGCCGAATCGTCAGCCTCCCTGGCAAAGAGGAGACGGTTCGCGGCTTCTCGGGTGTCACGCCTCTTGTGCCCGACGAAGCGTTGCGCGTATCGGACGAGCTCCCGCCCGGGTTCATCGTCGCCGCGCTCGTGCCGCGTAAGCACTGCGCTCCTGGCACTCAACCCGCATCGAAAGAAGCTCCGGCAAGAACCGGCGGCCGTCGTAGACAGGTCGAGGGTTGCCACTGGGGCTTGG
>DAINQO010000094.1:0-12256 GCA_036742625.1 Microvirga sp. | reverse complement strand
CTCGTCAGGCTCATAACCTGAAGGTCACAGGTTCAAATCCTGTCCCCGCAACCAAACGATCAAAGCCCGTCGGATCAGCCTCTCGAGGCGACGTCCGGCGGGCTTTTTCCGTTGCACTCGCGCTGGGGTGCGCCCGGAACTCGCGGCAATCCTGCCCGTTGTGACGGCGAGCCCGCCTGGCGGGGCTCGGTCACGAGAGGGGGCCAGCATGATCCGACGTTTCTCTCGCCTCGGCGTCGCTGTTATCTCGGCCTCGGTCGGCTTGACCGCCGCTGCCCACGCCCAGAGCTACCCGACGTACTTCGCTCCGGGCTGCCAACCCGATGAGCTGCGGACCGGTCCCGGCCCGCAGGATCCCTGCATGCCGCAGATCGCGTTGTTCGGGCTCAACGGTCCAACCGTGATTGGTGCCGGCGAGGTCGATGTCGAGACCACCGGGAGCGTCGCGAGGCCGGACCGTCGCCCGGCCCGCAAGGACGCGGCGCAAGAGTAAGGCCGGCCCCTCGTCGCAGACCGAGGGCGGCACTTCTCAAGGGGCGCGCCCGCCTGCCCGTGTTCGCGCCAACGGCGGCGACACAGTTCCGACATCCGCAGCGGCTAGAACCGATTCGCCGACAGAACCGGGAACCCGGCGGAGGGCCGACATGCTCGCCTACAACCTCTTTCGCCATCGCGGCGAACACGATCTTTTTTGCGCGGTGCCTGAGGATTTTGCGGTGCCGGCGTTCCTCAGCGACGGGGCCTGGGAATTCACCGGCAAGGTCGACGAGCCGGACTCGGCTCCGGCCGACTTCGACCTGAAGACGGCGACGACGGCGGTGCGCTTCAACGGCTGCTATTTCTTCGAGCCGCTCGCCGGCGGCTGAGGCGCAGGCCCGAGCCTCACGCCGGGCAGCTGTAGACGTATTCCCAGTGGATCGGCGACAGCTTCCGCTCCTCGGCGAGGCTGCATTTCGGCCGGTTCGTCGCTTCGAAATGATACTCGACCGCACGCCGCGGCGTCGGGGTGACGCCGGGGTCGCGGCACACGGCGCTTGCGATCTGCGTGCCGACATTGGTCCGGACCATGATCAGCCGCTCTTTCGAGTTTTCGTAGACCTCATAGGTGGTGTGGCAGCCGACGGTGATGAGCGCCACGACGATCGGCGGGCCGTAGGTCGCGTAGATGTAGCCGGCCGAGCAGCCCGCGAGCCCGATTGCGGCCGCGAGCGCCACCCCGATCCTGCCAACCCCCCGCACGCGCATGCCTTCGTCCTGCCTCGCCCGTTCGAGCGCGACAGTGGCGAGCGCGGTTCTCCGGGTCAACCCGAGCCGCGGTCGCGCCGCGGCAGCGTTGCACCGGCGACACATCACTCCTCGATCGCGAGGAGCATGGCATTGCCGCCGACGGCCGCGGTGTTGACGGTCAACGTCTGCTCGGTCGCGAAGCGCGGCAGATAATGCGGGCCGCCGGCCTTCGGCCCTGTGCCGGAGAGCCCGTGGCCGCCGAAGGGCTGCACGCCGACGACGGCGCCGATCATGTTGCGGTTGACGTAGACGTTGCCGACGCCGAGCCGGGCGACGATGCGCTCGATCGTGGCGTCGATCCGCGAATGGATGCCCAGCGTCAGCCCGTAGCCCGAGCTTTCGAGCGCCGCGAGCACGCTCTCGAGATCCCGAGCCCGGTAGCGCACCACATGGAGGATCGGCCCGAACACCTCCTCGGCAAGGTCGCCGGGACGGTCGAGCTCGAACACGTGCGGCGCGACGAAGAGCCCGGCCTGCCCCTCCCCCCTTTCTCCCGCCGGCGGGGATGGAGAATCCGCATGCCAGACCCGCTTCGCTTCCCGCCGCATACGCGCGATGTGGGCATCGAGCCGCGCCTTTGCCTCGGCGTTGATGACCGGACCGATATGGACGCTCGGGTCGCGCGGATCGCCGAGCTTCAGCTCGCGGGCGGCGCCGACGATCATCGCGACCATGCGGTCGGCGACGTCGTCCTGGACGCACAGCAGCCTGAGCGCCGAGCAGCGCTGGCCGGCGGAGCGGAACGCCGAGGTGACGACGTCGTCGGCGACCTGCTCGGGGAGCGCCGTCGCGTCGACGATCATGGCGTTGATGCCGCCGGTCTCGGCGATGAGCGGCACGATGCTTGAATTTTTCGCCGCGAGCCCGCGGTTGATCGCCCGCGCGACCTCGGTCGAGCCGGTGAAGACGACGCCGGCGACCGCCGCGTGATCGACGAGCCGCGCGCCGACGGCGCCGTCGCCGGGCACGAGCTGCAGCGCGCTCGTCGGCACGCCTGCCTCGTGCAGGAGGCGCACGGCCGCCGCGGCGACGAGCGGCGTCTGCTCGGCCGGTTTCGCGACGACGCTATTGCCGGCCATCAGCGCCGCCGCGACCTGGCCGAAGAAGATCGCGAGCGGAAAGTTCCACGGCGAGATCGCGACGAAGACACCGCGTCCGCGCAGGCGCAGCACGTTCGACTCGCCCGTCGGCCCGGGCATCGTCTCCCCGGCCTCGAACAGGCGGCGGCCCTGGGCCGCGTAATAGCGCGCGAAATCGATCGCCTCGCGGACCTCCGAGAGCGCGTCGTCGAGGGTCTTGCCGCCCTCGACCTGCAGCAGGTGGATGAGCCGCCCGCGCCGCGCCTCGAGGAGGTCCGCGGCGCGCTCGAGCGCCGCCGCCCGCTCTTCGGCTGACGTCTCGCTCCAGGTGCGAAAGCCCCGGCGCGCGGCTGCCATCGCTTCGTCCACCGCGGACGGGGTCGCCTCGATGACACTACCGACGAGGGACCCGTTGCTCGGGCTGAGCACATCGCGGGCGCTTCCGGTCGTCACCTTGCCATCGATGACGGGCGCGGCGGTAATCCCGCCTCCAAAAGAGGGAGATGTATCGGTCTCGACTTCAGCGAGCAGCCCATCGAGCGAGCGCCGGTGACCGAACTCGACGCCGCGCGAGTTGCGGCGCTCGGGGGCGAACAGGTCGCGCGGCAGCGGCAGCCGGGGATGCCTGGCGGCCTCCGGCCGCTCGATGATCTCCGCCGGACGCCGCAGCAAGGACGCGACCGGAACGTTCGGATCGGCCGCCACCGAGACGAATGACGAATTGGCGCCGTTCTCGAGCAGGCGGCGGACGAGGTACGCGAGGAGGTCGCGATGGCCGCCGACCGGCGCATAGGTCCGGCAGGCAGCGCCCGGGACCCTCTCCATCAGGCGGCCGTAGAGCGACTCGCCCATGCCATGCAGGCGCTGGAACTCGTAGCCCGCGACTCCCGCGGCGCGCTCGACGATCGAGGCGACGGTCAGCGCGTTGTGGGTCGCGAATTGCGGGAAGATGCGCGGCCGCAGCGCAAGGAGGCGCTCGGCGCACGCCATGTAATTCAAGTCGGTCATCGCCTTGCGGGTGAACACCGGATAGTCGTCGAGGCCGCGCTCCTGGGCGCGCTTCACCTCGGCGTCCCAGTAAGCGCCCTTGACGAGGCGCACCATCAGCCGGCGATCGAGGCGATGGGCGGCTGCCGCGAGCCAGTCGATCACGGCGAGCCCGCGCTTCTGATAGGCCTGGATCGCCAAGCCGAAGCCGTCCCACCCGGCAAGCGAATGATCCGGCAGCGCCGCCGCGATCACGTCGAGCGAGAGCTCGAGCCGGTCCGCCTCCTCGGCATCGATGGTGAAGTTGAGGTCATGATCGCGGGCCCGGCGCGCGAGCGCGACGACGCGGGGCACGAGCTCGGCGAGAACGCGATCGCGGCTGACCGCCTCGTAGCGGGGATGGAGCGCCGAGAGCTTGACCGAGATGCCGGGGCGCTCCGGCAGCGGCTCGTTGCCGGCGGCGCGCCCGATCGCCGCGATGGCGGCGGCGTAGGATTCGAAATAGCGCTCGGCGTCCTCGGTGGTGCGCGCGCCCTCGCCGAGCATGTCGAAGGAATAGCGATAGAGCCGGCCGGCGCCGGCCGCGGCGCGCTCGAGCGCCTCGCCGATCGTCTGGCCGAGCACGAAATGGCTGCCCATGACGCGCATCGCCTGCCGGGTCGCGGCGCGCACGGCCGGAACGCCGAGGCGCTTCGCGAGCTGGCCGAGAATCCCTTCCGGCGTCTCGCCCGGCTGGATGATGCGCGCCGTGATGCCGAGCGCCCAGGCGGAGGCGTTGACCAGGAAGGCGTCCGAGCGGGTCTCGTGGTGGGCGAAATCGCCCTGGCCGAGCTTGTCCTCGATGAGCCGGTCCGCGGTCGCGGCATCGGGCACGCGCAGGAGCGCCTCGGCCAGGACCATGAGGGCGAGCCCCTCCTTGGTCGACAGCGAATATTCCCGCAGCACCTCCTCGACGCCGCCGAGCCCGGCGCGGTGGGAACGGATCGCCTCGATGAGATCGCGCGCCCCCGCGTCGACGCGCCGCTCGCGTTCCTCCGGCAGCCGCGCCCCGTGCAGAAGGCGGGCGGCGATCGCCGCATCGTCTTCGGCATACGGGGCGTCGAAGGGCGCGACTGGCGTCACGGCGGTCTCCGGTCAGGGCTCGGACCTCAAGCTATGCGGATTCGGAGCGCTTTTCGATCCCGCTGGCGCATGGCTGCGGGTTGACGCTTCGCGGCATTCCGGTTGCACTGCGTCAGGTGCAAGGGTCACGCAACGTCGCGCCCATTCCAGGCGGCGGCGTTCTCGTCTTTTCGCGCCATGCCACTGGAGTTTGCGTATGCTCGTTGCCGTCCGCCGCGCCCCGAGGAGCCCGATCGCCGGGCTGGCGCTGGCGCTCGCGGCCGCGCTCCTCGCGTGCACGCCCGCCTTCGCCCAGACGGCGGTGCGCTTCAGCCTCGACTGGCGCTTCGAAGGCCCGGCGGCGCCGTTCACGGTCGCCCTCGACAAGGGATATTTCAAAGCCGAGGGGCTCGACGTGACGATCGAGCCGGCGGCGGGATCGCGCGAGCCGGTGACGCGCGTCGGCTCCGGCGCCTACGACATGGGGCTCGGCGACATCAACTCACTGGTGCGCTTCCGCGACGAGAACCCCGCGGCAGGCGCCAAGGCGGTGATGATCCTCCACGACCGGCCGGCTTTCGCCATCGTCGGCCGCCGCAGCCGGGGCATTACGCCCGAGCTCGAGAGCCTCAAGCGGCGCCGGCTCGGCGCGCCGGCCGCCGACGCCGCCTATGCGCAATGGCCGGTCCTCAAGGCGCTGAACAAGATCGACGAGAAGGAGTGGGCCATCCGCATCGACACCGTCGGATTCCCGGTGCGCGAGCCGCTGCTCGCGCAGGGCGAGGTCGACGCCGTGTTCGGCTACGCCATGACCTCCTACATCAACCTGAAATCCCGCGGCGTGCCGGCGGACGACATCGTCGTCATCCAGATGAGCGAGCATGGCCTCGACCTCTATGGCAACGCGATCCTGGTCTCGCAGAAATTCGCGGCCGAGAAGCCGGAGGCCGTGAGGGGCTTCCTGCGCGCCCTTGCCAAGGGCTTGCGCGACACGATCGCCGACCCCGTCGCCGCCATCGATACGGTGCTGAAGCGCAACGAGCTCGCGCGCAAGGAGGTCGAGCTCGAGCGGCTCGCCATGGCGATCGAGCAGAACATCGTCACGCCCTGGGTGCGCGAGAACGGCTTCGGCGGCATCGACCGCGGCCGATTCGAGCGGGCGCTTGAGCAGATCGGGCTCGCCTTCCCCTACAAGAACAAGCCCAAGCCCGAGGACGTCTTCGACGACCAGTTCCTGCCGCCGGCGGCGGAGCGGAAGGTCGACTGACGCCCTCGTGGCCGCGCCTCACGGCGTCTGGTAAGACGCCTGGCGATGCTCACGCCGGCCCCCGACTATGACAGCCTCGTCGCCGCGTTCCGCTGGCGCATTCCCGAGCGCTACAACATCGGGGTCGACGTCTGCGACCGCTGGGCGGCGGCGGAGCCGGAACGCGCCGCCATCCTCGAGATCGGCCCCGACGGGCGGGTCGCAACTCTCGCTTACGGCGCGTTACGGGAGCGCTCGAACCGCCTCGCGAACGCCCTTCGCGCTCGCGGCATCGGCCGCGGCGACCGTGTCGCGATCCTGCTGCCCCAGGGCGCGGCTGTGCCGATCGCCCACATCGCCGTGTACAAGCTTGGCGCGGTGGCGCTGCCGCTCGCGGCCCTGTTCGGCATCGACGCCCTCTCCTATCGGCTCGCCGACGCCGGGGCGAAGGCGATCGTCACCAACGCGGCCGGCCTCGGCAAGCTTCAAGAGATCCATCCCGACCTGCCGGGGCTCGAGTGCGTGATCTCGACCGACGGGCCGGACGGCGCGGCCGAGGGCTTCTCGCGGGTGCTCGAGGCAGTGAGCCCGGATTTCACGCCCGTCGACACCGCGGCCGACGACCCGGCGATGATGATCTACACCTCGGGCACGACCGGTCCGGCGAAGGGCGCGCTGCACGCCCACCGGGTGCTTCTCGGTCATCTCCCCGGCGTCGAGATGCCGCACGAGTTCCTGCCGCAGCCGGGCGACCGGCTGTGGACTCCTGCCGACTGGGCCTGGGCCGGCGGGCTCCTCAACGTGCTTCTGCCCGGCCTTCACCACGGCGTGCCAGTGGTGGCGCGAAAGACCGAGAAGTTCGATCCCGAGGAGGCGTTCCGCCTGATGGCCGATCACCAGGTGCGCAACACCTTCGTGCCGCCGACGGCGCTCAGGATGCTGCGCACCGTGCCGAATCCGCGCGGGCGCTTCGCGCTGGCGCTGCGCACGATCGCATCCGGCGGCGAGACGCTCGGCGCCGAGACCTTCGCCTGGGGCCGGGAGGCGCTCGGCCTGACGATCAACGAGTTCTACGGCCAGACCGAGTGCAACCTGGTGCTCTCCTCCTGTGCCGCGATCGGGGTCGCGAAGCCGGGCGCGATCGGCAAGCCGGTGCCGGGGCACAAGGTGGCGGTGATCCGCGACGACGGCAGCCGGTGCGAGCCCGGCGAGCTCGGGCAGATCGCGGTCGCGCGCCCGGATCCGGTGATGTTCCTGTCCTACTGGAACAAGCCCGGCGCGACCGAGGCGAAATTCATCGGCGACTGGATGACGACCGGCGACCAGGGCCTCCTCGACGCGGACGGCTACGTCCGTTTCGTCGGGCGCGACGACGACGTCATCACCTCGGCCGGCTACCGCATCGGCCCGGGCGAGATCGAGGACTGCCTCATCCGCCACCCGGCGGTGGCGCTCGCGGCGGCGGTCGGCAAGCCCGACCCGGTCAGGACCGAGATCGTCAAGGCGTTCATCGTGCTGAAGGAGGGCTACAGCGCCTCCGACACGCTCGCCTCGGACATCCAGGGTTTCGTGCGCGGACGGCTCTCGGCGCACGAGTACCCGCGTGAGATCTCGTTCCGCTCGAACCTCCCCCTCACCACGACCGGCAAGGTGATCCGGCGGCTCCTGCGGCAGGAGGCTTAAGCCCGCGCCAAGCGGTCGCGGCCTGCCGCCGCGGCCTGACGCATGCGGCGCTCGATGCGAGTCTTGAGCCGGATCGCGGCGGCGCCGGCAGAATGGCCGGGCCGCGTCGAGACGAGAAGGTCGACGAGCGGCAGCGGCTTGAGAGCCAGCGCCGCGGCGGCCTCGGTCGAGACCGGCGCGCCGTCGCAGAGCATCAGGCGCTTGCCGGCCCGGCGCGCCCGGGCGGCGGCGGCGGCGACGATGCGATCGGCGCCGTGCCTGAGTCCGGGAGCGCCGGCGGCGCGCCAGAGCCACAGCGTCTCGGCGCTCTCGAGCACGACCGACGCGGCGACCGGCTCGGCGCCGCGGTACAGGAGGTCGAGGCGGCAGCGCCCGCGGCGCGCGAGCTGACGCGTCATGGTGCGGATGAAGCTCGCGGTGCCGGCGTCCTGGATCAGCGCCGCGGTGCCACGCGCCTTCGCCGCGGCCGCGTCGAGCACCAGGAACGTCTCGACCGCGTCGCGAACCTGGCCAGGGGTGCGGGCCTGCGTGAGCCGCAGCTGCGGGTCGCGCGACGGCCATTCGTCCGTCAGGAACGCGGTGGCGGTCGCAACGTCGTGCCGCGGCGACAGGCGCTCGAGGCGCCGGCGGCTCGCGGCGGCGGCCGTCCGCAGGCTCTCGGCCAACGGCCCTTCGGCCGCGAGCGCCGTCGCGGCAAGGCCCGCGCAGCGCTGTCCGCGCGCGGCGCAGAACGACAGCACGGCCGCGAGCACGGCGGCCGGGCGCTCGGAGTCGAGGAGCGCGGCGCAAACCGGAAAGCCCGTCGGCCGCCACAGCCGCACCTCGCCGGGCGCGAGCGGGATGCGCGGCATCGTCACCGGAAAAAGCCCCCGCAGCAGCCGCGCCGGCGCGGCGGGTTGCCAGACCAGGATGAGGCTGACCTGGCGCCCGTCGGGGAGATGCTGCAGGGCGGGCAGCAGAACGTCCGGATCGGCAAACAGCGCCGGCTCGACCGACCGCTCGGCAAGGGCGCGCCAGGCGGCGAGATCGGCGCCGACCTCGTGGGCCGTGCGGAGCTCGACTTCGTAGCCGCCGCCCGGTTGGGTCCAGGCCGGCCGCAGGCGGCGCGGGGCCGGGCGGGGCGACACCGGGCCGGTCCCGAAAAACGGTGCCGAGCGCGCTTCCATGGGCCCAAAACCCTTCCAATCGTGCCGGAATGGGACAAAAGGCCCGGTCCGGCTCCTCATGCGGGTTCAGGATTCAAAAACCATTCCGGCCTTTAGGCCGGGCGGCGCAGGGCGAGCGGATTGTCGGCGAGCGCCGCCGCGTCCGGGCCGTCGATACGCGGCTTGCCAAGGAACGCGTCCCAGAGCCGCTCGACGAAGCTCTTGTCGAGGTCCTTGACGATGAACACGAGCCGGCTGCGCCGGTCGGCGTCCGGCCAGGCCGGGAGCACCGCCGGCACGTGGAAGACGTGCTGGACGCCGTGGATCACGACCGGGCGTTCCGGCTCGTCGGCGAGCCCGACGAGGCCCTTGACCCGCAAGAGCTTCGGTCCGTGGGCGGAGCGCAGGAGGTCGAGAAACATGTCGAAGGCGCCGCGCGCCACCGGCTCGTCGCTCGTCAGCGTGAAGGCGCGGATGCTGGCGTCGTGCCGGTTGACGTCGTGATGATGGCCGGCGTGATGCCCACCATCTTGCCCATGCGCGTGGGCGGCGTCGTGCGAACGCCGCTCCGCCGCCTCGACGGCCTCGGCCTGGAGCCAGCCGCGCACGTCGGCGATCTTGCCGGCCGTGTCGAAGAGCCCGGTGCCGACGAGGCGCTCGGCCGGAACCGCGCCATGCTCCGCGACGAGAATCTCGGCGCCGGGATTGAGCGCCCGCAGGCGCTCCTTAAGCCGCGTGAGCGACACGCCGGCGTCGACGAGGAGATCGGCCTTGGCAACGACGAGACGCTCGGCGACGGCTGCCTGCCGTACCGCCTCCTCGTGCGCGTCGAGGGTCGCCGGCCCGTTCACCGCGTCGATGACGGTGACGACGCCTTCGAGCGCGTAGCGCATCGAGAGATACGGGTGATAGAGCACGGCATGCAGGATCGGCGCCGGATCGGCGAGGCCGGTAGTCTCGATGATGGCCCGCCGGAACGGCGCGATTCGGCCGTTGTCGCGCCGGCGCAGGAGGTCCTCCAGGGTCTGGACGAGATCGCCGCGCACCGTGCAGCAGAGGCACCCGGCGGCGAGCAGGATCATGCCGTCCTCGACCGTCTCGACAAGCAGGTGGTCGAGGCCGATCTCGCCGAACTCGTTGACGATGACGACCGTGTCGGCGAGCACCGGATCGCGCAGCAACCGGTTGAGCAGCGTCGTCTTGCCGGCGCCGAGGAACCCGGTCAGGACGGTGAGGGGGATCGGCGGCAGCGGGCCGCGCGGTTGCTCGGTCATGAAGCGGGCTGCGATTCCGGAGCGCGGGCTCGGCGCTGCTCGGCCACCACATTGGTCAGGATCGCGGCGAGCACAAGGGCGCAGCCCAGGAGCTGCAGCGCGGTGAGCCGTTCGCCGAGCATCGCCGCCGAGGCGAGCGCCGCGAGCACCGGCTCGGCGCAGAACGCGATGCCGGCGACGGCCGCCGAGGAGCGCGCGAGCGCCGCGAACTGGAACACGAAGCCCAGCACATAGCCGCCGATCGTCACCGCGACGGCGACGGGCGCGAGGCCGAGCGCGCCCGGCGGCGTCAGCGCGCCGGCGATAACGCCGATCGCGGCGCTTGCCGGCAGCACCATGAGGTGGATCCAGAACACCTTCGCGACGACCCCGGTGCGCCGGCAGCGGGTCGCGGCGAAGAACTGCACCGCGGTTGCGAGGCTCGCCGTCGCGGCGAGCGCGAGGCCACGCCAGTCGAGCCCCTGGAAGGCCGGCCCGACGACGAGCACGACGCCCATCGCCGCGAGGGCCACGACGGCCACCAGCGTGCCGGTGATCCGCGACCCGTCGACGAGCGGGCTCGCGAGCACGATCAGCACCGGGTAGGTATAGAAGATCACCACCGCGACCGTCACCGGGATGAAGGCGACGGAGGAGAGGTAGGCGGCGCCGAGCGCCGCCGTGGCGATGCCGAGCACCGCGACGGTGCCGCGCTCGCCGGCAGCGATCCGCAGCGGCGTCCGCCACAGTGCCGCCGCGGCGGCGACGAGCGCCAGCATCACGAAGACGCGGTAGAACACGAGCGTCACGCCGGAGATGCCGGCCAGCGCCGCGAAGCGCGTCGAGACGATGTTGACGCCGTAGAGCGACGCCGCCGCGAGCGCGAACAGAAGGCCGGACAGGCCGGACGGGTTCGTCACCGCATCGGGGCTCGCGCCGCGCTGGACTCTATTCGGCTTTGCGCTTCGCGGCCTTGGGCTTCGCGACCGCCGCGGTCTTCTTCGCAGCCGGTCTTGCCGCCTGCTTCGTCCGCTCGGCCCTCACGCTCGCATGCGCAACCTTCTTCCGGGCAACGGCCGGCTTTGCCGCCGCTTTCGGCTTCACCAGCGGCGGTGTCTTCTGGAGCGTCGCGGCCGGGCTCGCGGCGGGCTTTTGGCCCTTGCCGTCGTCCATCACGGCGGCCGGCTTTGCCGAGGCGAAGGCCTGCGCGGCCGGCGAGGCGACGGGCTTCGCCTTTGCCGCGAAGGCCTTGCGCTCCTTGCGGCCGCGCCGCGCCGGCGGCTCCTCGTTGTCGGCGACGTTGGTTCCGGGCGCGCGGCCGGTCCACACCGCGACCGGCTGCAGCGGCGCGCGCGGACCGAGCTTGCCCGACCCCGGGATGCTGCCGCCGGCGAAGGCGAGGGCCGAAAAGCCCGGCGCGGTGAACAGCCCGCTCGGGTTCTCCGCATTTCCGGAGGCACTCGCCTGCGCGCTTGCGGAGTCCTCCTCGGAGGGCATCGGACCGCGCCCGCCGCAAATCACCGGCCGCAGATCCGGCGGCGCTGTCGAGGCGGAGGCCGGGAGATCCTCGAGCGTGCGCCCGCCGAAGGAGAAGAAGCTCGAGGTCGCAAAGCCGCGGTCGAAGAGATCCGCCGCCTTGATCGTCCGCTCCGAGGCGTTGCGCGAGCCCATCACCACCGTGATCAGGCGCCGCCCGTCGCGCGTCGCGCTCGCGACGACGTTGAAGCCCGACGAGCAGATGAAGCCGGTCTTCATGCCGTCGGCACCCGGATAGCGCCCGATGAGGCCGTTGTGGTTCGCCATCACGCGTCGTCCGAGCTTGATGGCGCTGAGCTGGAAGAGGCCGCGGTGCTCGGGGAAATCGCGCAGGAGCGCCCGGCCGAGGACCGCCATGTCACGTGCCGAGGTGTACTGCCCCGGGTCCGGCAGTCCGTGCGGATTAACCCAACGGCTCTCGCGCATGCCGATGCGCCAGGCCGCGTCGTTCATCATCTTGGCGAAGCCCTCGACCGAGCCGCCGATGCCTTCGGCGATCACCGTCGCGACGTCGTTCGCCGACTTCACCATGATGATCTTGAGCGCGTTATCGAGCGTGATCTCGGTGCCGGGCCGGAACGCCATCTTCGAGGGCGGTTGCGAGGCGGCGTTCTCCGATACCCTCAGCAGGGTGTCGAGCGTGAGCTTGCCCTCCTGCACGGCGCTCAGCGCCACATAGGTCGTCATCAACTTGGTGATCGAGGCCGGGAACCACGGGTCGGTCGCGCGCTCGGCGTAGAGGACCTTGCCGGAATCCACGTCGACGACGAGGGCCGGGGTCGCGGCCGACGCGCCGCCGGCGGCGATCGTTCCAACAACGAACGCAATGGAACGAAGGGCTCGGCTCGCATGCATGCGGGTCAGCTCCATGACGTGACCGATTATAATGGCGGGGCGCCGCGACCCCAAAAACGAACGCCGTTAAGGTTTCTAACCCCC
>DAINQO010000093.1:0-12501 GCA_036742625.1 Microvirga sp. | reverse complement strand
TGACTCCTTCGGCGGAGGAAGGACGATATGCGGCAGAACAAATTTCGCGATCTCTGGGTCAAGAGCGGAATGCGCGAGATACTCGCCCTGTTTCCAGCGGACGACAGGGGTGTAGAAGGTCGGTTCGATCTCAAGCATCGCTCCCTCACGCTCCGTTAGCTTGCGCCGAAAAAAGACGCCGCACCTCGCCCTGTCCGACGAACTCACTGAAAGCCGAATACGCGCGCTCGCGTCTAACGCGGCCCACAACTATGGCCTCGTGCACTCCGATCGATTGTGCGAACTTCCGCATCGGTTCGACAGACTTAGCAAATCTGGCTGGCGACGTTTTCCACAGCTCCTTTGGGATAAGAGCATCATATGCAAAGTCGTCGGCCTGCTGCTCAAGCGCTGTTTCTGCATCCGCGTCCATGTCATCGAAGAATCCATCATCTAATCCACTGCTATGATGCAAGAATATATGACCCAGTTCATGTAACAAGACGAACCAGAAATTATCGATCCTATCAAACCGAATTGTCATACCGATTACAGGCTGTTCACGAACCAGGAAAGCCGCCCCATCAAGATAAGTTTTTGGCAGGTGTGGCTCTATGATCACGACCACCCCTCTTTTATAGAGGTATTCGGCTGCATTCAAGGGACCACCTGGCAAGACGCTCAAATGAACAAGCTCGCGGACCCATGATAGGTCGGTAAAATCAAAGTATTTCTGTGATGATTTTACATCGTTTGCTCTATCTATAACGCGAGCCTTCCATGCGTAAAGGGCTCCCCAATCAACCTCTTTCTTACCTCTCACTGATAAGCGCAAAAGGATTGGGCCAAGAGCGTTTTGCAGATGTACGTACTCCTCAACTTCGTTATGTAGATCATCGGTCGTAGCAGCCGGGAACCACCCGCGCTCTGCGATCTCAGATAGTGCCTCCCGGGAAATAGCAATGTGCCTTTGCTCTTGAGCTTTGGTTTGAGCAAATTCGAAGTTTGGCTGCAAAGAGCCGTGATTCGAAATTCCAAGGCAGCTTAGAACTCTTTGATATGTGCTGAGCTTGATAGAAGCGTATCTTTCTGCTTCGTATCGCTGCACTTGCTGCTCTTTCATCCCTAGAGCATCCGCCAACTCCCGTTGCGAGAGCCCGCGGGCAATGCGTCCGAAAACCGGCAGGAGGCCAAGATCGTCTATCTCGGTCGATTCGCCATCGAATGAATTGCGGTTGCGCAGCGACTCGTATTGACTAATCGCGTCTTCGAGAGTACTTATCCGCTTCTGGACAGCTGAGCGTTGAAGCTCAATAACCTCCGCGGAAAATCCCACTCGGATTGCTTCCAGGAAGCTAGGAGCTTGAAGCGATGCTTGCAGCCGTTCTAAGCGAGCCTTCGCTCTCCTGTATTCTCGCTCGTTGAGAATCGGCATGCATCGAAATTTACCCAACGAAATCGTTGTGTCAAGCACCTGGGACCAAAACTGCGCTCAGCCGGTGGGAGACCTCTGCGAAAGGAAGAGTAGGCGGCGCTTCGCGAGTCTTGCGCTGGGTCCCGGATAGCCTTCCACTTCGCTTCGCTGCGTTACGGACTTCCGGGAAAGCGCTGTCGAGGGGTTCGCGCCAATCCCTCCACGGCTTTCCCGGGCGCATGCAGCGCAAGCGGAATGCGACCCGGGACCCAGCGCAAGACTCTGCCGCGAAGCGGCGCCGAAACTCATTTCACGGAGGCCTCCGGTGCGCCCGAGACTCGCTCCGGCAGCTCCGGACCCCGCAACGCCCCCTTCGACATCTCCCAGCGTCCTTCGACATGATGCGCCTCGACGCGCAACATGATCGCGCCCCAACGCGCATCATCATCGGACTTTTGCCGCGTCATCGTCGGCATCATCTTGCGGCCACCGCCGCGCCGGCCCGGGTGCGGCGCGCGCCCTCCAGGTCGGGTGAAAGCCGCTTTGCGACGACACGGCGCTTGCGTTCTATCTCACATAAAGATATGTTTATGTCTCGCTCGCAGCACGGAGCAGCCATGAACGACGCGTCAGCCGGATTGTCCGAGACCCTGGAGGCTCTGCGGGCCGCCGCCGAGGAGACCCGGCTGCGGATGCTCGCGCTCTTGGCCGAGGGCGAGCTCTCGGTGTCGGATCTGACCGATATCCTGGGCCAGTCGCAACCGCGAATCTCGCGTCATCTCAAGCTCTTGGCCGAAGCCGGCCTCGTCGAGCGGCACCGCGAAGGCGCCTGGGCCTTCTTCCGTCTCGGCGAGCGCGCCGCCTCGGCCCAGATCCTGCGCGCCATCCTCTCCGCCGTCGACGGCAGCGACCACCGGCTCGCCGGCGACCGCGTTCGCCTCGCCGAGGTGCGGGCGAGCCGCTCGGTCGCGGCGCGCGCCTTCTTCGAGCGCCTGGCGCCGAACTGGGACCGGCTGCGCTCGCTCCACGCCGCCGAGGACGAGGTCGAGGCCGCGATCCTCGACGCCGTCGGCCCGAAACCGGTCGGCAGCCTCCTCGACCTCGGCACCGGCACCGGCCGCATGCTGCAGCTCCTCGGGCCGCGGGCGAGCCGCGCCGTCGGCCTCGACTCGAGCCATGCCATGCTGTCCGTCGCCCGCGCCAACCTCGAGAAGGCGGGCCTGCGGGTCGAGCTGCGCCAGGGCGACGTCTACGCCCCGCCCTTCGCCCGCGGCACCTTCGACCTCATCGTCGTCCACCAGGTGCTGCACTATCTCGACGATCCGGCCCGAGCCCTGCGCGAGGCGGCAAAGCTCCTGGCCCCGGGCGGGCGCATCCTCGTCATCGATTTCGCGCCGCACGGTCTCGAGTTCCTGCGCGAGGCCCAGGCGCATCGCCGGCTCGGCTTCTCGCGCGAGCAGGTCGCAACCTGGCTCGCCGAGGCCGATCTCGACTGCACGCTGACGCGCGAGATCGCGCCGCCGAAAGCCGGCGACGACCAGCTCACCGTCTCGCTCTGGCTCGGCGAGGACGCCCGCGTCATCACCGATTGGCCGCTCTCCGCATCGAACCGCGAGGTCGCCTGATGTCCTCCGCTTTCCGCCCGAGCCGGCACGGCGCCCGGCGCATCCGCGTCTCGTTCGAGTTCTTCCCGCCGAAGACGCCCGAGATGGAGGCGACGCTCTGGGCCTCGGTCGAGCGTCTCGCGCCGCTCAACCCGAACTTCGTCTCGGTGACCTACGGCGCCGGCGGCTCGACGCGCGAGCGCACGCACAACACCGTCGCCCGGATCGTGCGCGAGACGTCCTTGCGCCCCGCCGCCCACCTCACCTGCGTCGCCGCGTCGACGGCGGAGGTGAACGAGGTCATCGAATCGTACTGGGACGCCGGCGTGCGCCACATCGTGGCGCTGCGCGGCGATCCGGTCGCCGGCATCGGCGCCAAATACGAGCCGCATCCCGGCGGCTACGAGCAGACCTGCGACCTCGTCGCCGGCATCAAGAAGATCGGCGATTTCGAGGTCTCGGTCTCGGCCTACCCGGAGAAGCACCCCGAGGCGGCCTCGCTCGATGCCGACATCGACGCGCTCAAGCGCAAGGTCGATTGCGGCGCCGACCGGGCCATCACCCAGTTCTTCTTCGACAACGACCTGTACCTTCGCTACGTCGACGCCGTGCGGGCGCGCGGCATCGACATCCCGCTCGTGCCCGGCATCCTGCCGGTGCAGAATTTCAAGCAGGCGGCAAATTTCGCGGCGCGGGCGGGTGCGAGCGTGCCCGCGTGGCTGGAGCATCGGTTCGAGGGGCTCGACCAGGATATCGACACCCGCAAGCTCATCGCCGCCGCGGTCGCGGCCGAGCAGGTGCTCGACCTCGTCGACCGCGGCGTGACCGAGTTCCACTTCTACACCATGAACCGTGCCGACCTGGTCTACGCGGTGTGCCACCTCCTGGGCTTGAGGCCGCAGGCGAAGGTGGAAGCGGAGAAGGTCGCGGCATAACACCCCCGAATGTCATGGCCGGGCTTGGCCCGGCCATCCACGCCTTTGCCGGCGTGGGAGTTAGTCGTGGATGCCCGGGCCGAGCCCGGGCATGACGGAGAGAGAGAAAGAGCGGATGTCCGAGTACGAAGTCCACCCCGCTGACGGCGTCGAAGTTCTCCAGGCCCTGCGCAAGGCCGCGTCCGAGCGCATCCTCGTGCTCGACGGCGCCATGGGGACCGAGATCCAGGCGCTCAAGCTGTCGGAAGCCGATTTCCGCGGCGAGCGCTTTGCCGCGCACGGCCACGATCTCAAGGGCAACAACGATCTCCTCATCCTGACGCAGCCGGACGCGATCCGCGAGATCCACCTGCACTATTTCCGCGCCGGAGCGGACATCGTCGAGACCAACACCTTCTCGGGCACGTCCATCGCCCAGGCCGATTACCGCCTCGAGGCGATCGTCTACGAGCTCAACCGCGAAGGCGCGCGGCTTGCGCGCGAGGCCGCGGTCGCGGCCGAGAAGGAAGACGGCCGACGCCGCTTCGTCGCCGGCGCCGTCGGGCCGACGAACCGCACGCTCTCGATCTCGCCGGACGTCAACAATCCCGGCTACCGCGCCGTCACCTTCGACCAGGTCCGCGACGCCTACGCCGAGCAGGTGCGCGGTCTCGTCGACGGCGGCGCCGAGATCATCCTCATCGAGACGATCTTCGACACGCTCAACGCCAAGGCGGCGATCTTCGCGACTCAGCAGGTGTTCGCCGAGCGCGGCGTCAAGCTCCCGATCATGATCTCGGGCACGATCACCGACCTCTCCGGCCGCACGCTCTCGGGCCAGACCCCGACCGCGTTCTGGCACGCGATCCGGCACGCCGAGCCGTTCGCCGTCGGCCTCAACTGCGCCCTCGGCGCGCGCGAGATGCGGGCGCATATCGAGGAGATCGCCAAGGTCGCCGACACCCTCGTCTGCGCCTATCCGAACGCCGGCCTGCCGAACGAGTTCGGGCTCTACGACGAGCGTCCCGAGGCGACCGCCACGATGCTCGCCGAATTCGCCGGCGCCGGCTTCGTCAACATCGTCGGCGGCTGCTGCGGCACGACGCCGGAGCACATTGCGGCGATCGCGGCGGCCGTGAAGGGCAAGACGCCGCGCGAGGTCCCGGAACGGGCGCCGTTGATGCGCCTCTCCGGCCTCGAGCCCTTCGTCCTGACGAAGGACATCCCCTTCGTGAACATCGGCGAGCGCACGAACGTCACCGGCTCGGCGAAGTTCCGCAAGCTGATCACCGGCGGCGACTTCGCGGCGGCGCTCGACGTCGCCCGCGATCAGGTCGCGAACGGCGCTCAGATCATCGACGTCAACATGGACGAGGGCCTGCTCGACTCCGAGAAGGCGATGGTCGATTTCCTCAACCTCGTCGCCGCCGAGCCCGACATCGCCCGCGTGCCGGTGATGGTCGACTCGTCGAAGTTCCACGTCATCGAGGCCGGCCTGAAATGCGTCCAGGGCAAGCCGATCGTGAACTCGATCTCGATGAAGGAGGGCGAGGAGAAGTTCATCGCCGAGGCGAGGATCTGCCGCGCCTACGGCGCCGCGGTCGTCGTCATGGCCTTCGACGAGGAAGGCCAGGCCGATAGTTTCGAGCGCAAGGTCTCGATCTGCACCCGCGCCTACAAGATCCTCACCGAAGAGGTCGGCTTCCCGCCCGAGGACATCATCTTCGACCCGAACGTGTTCGCGGTCGCGACCGGGATCGAGGAGCACAACGGCTACGGGGTCGCCTTCATCGAGGCGGCGAAGACCATCCGCGAGACGCTGCCGCACGCCCATATCTCGGGCGGCGTGTCGAACCTGTCCTTCGCCTTCCGCGGCAACGAGCCGGTGCGCGAGGCGATGCATTCGGTGTTCCTCTACCACGCCATCCGCGTCGGCATGGACATGGGCATCGTCAATGCCGGCCAGCTCGCGGTCTACGACGAGATCGACCCGGAGCTGCGCGAGCTGTGCGAGGACGTCGTCCTCAACCGCCGGCCGGACGCGACCGAGCGGCTCCTGCAGGCCGCGCCGCGCTTCAAGGGCGACGGTTCGACGCCGAAGGCGGCGGACCTCGAATGGCGCTCGGCGCCGGTCGGAAGGCGGCTCGAGCACGCGCTCGTCAACGGCATCACCGATTTCATCGCCGCGGACGTGGAGGAAGCGCGCCTTGCGGCCGAGCGCCCGCTGCACGTCATCGAAGGCCCGCTGATGGCCGGCATGAACGTCGTCGGCGACCTGTTCGGCTCGGGCAAGATGTTCCTGCCGCAGGTGGTGAAGTCGGCGCGGGTGATGAAGCAGGCGGTCGCCTATCTGATGCCTTTCATGGAGGCGGAAAAGGAAATTTCCGGCGTCAGCGCGAGACCGCCCGCCGGCAAGATCGTCATGGCGACCGTCAAGGGCGACGTGCACGACATCGGCAAGAACATCGTCGGCGTCGTGCTCCAGTGCAACAATTACGAGGTCATCGACCTCGGCGTCATGGTGCCGGCCAGGAAGATTCTCGAGACGGCGCGCCGGGAGAACGCGAACATCATCGGGCTTTCCGGCCTGATCACGCCCTCCCTCGACGAGATGGTCCATGTCGCCGGCGAGATGGAGCGCGAAGGCTTCGACCTGCCGCTCCTGATCGGCGGCGCGACGACGAGCCGGGTGCACACGGCGGTGAAGATCCATCCGCATTACGCGCGCGGCCAGGCGGTCTACGTCACCGACGCGAGCCGCGCCGTCGGCGTCGTCTCCTCGCTGCTCTCGCCGGAGGCCAAGGGGCCCTATGTCGAGACGATCCGCGCCGAGTACCGCAAGGTCGCGGATGCGCATGCACGCTCCGAGGCCGACAAGCAGCGCCTGCCGCTCGGCAAGGCGCGGGCGAACCGGATGAAGATCGATTGGGCCGCCTACCAGCCGCCGAAGCCGACCTTCACCGGCACGCGCGTGTTCCGCACCTACGATGCCGCCGAGCTCGTGCCCTACATCGACTGGACGCCGTTCTTCCAGACCTGGGAGCTCAAGGGCCGTTTCCCGGCGATCCTCGAGGACGAGAAGCAGGGCGCCGCCGCTCGCCAGCTCTACGAAGATGCGCAGGACATGCTGCGCCAGATCGTCGAGGAGCGCTGGTTCAATCCGAAGGCGATCATCGGCTTCTGGCCGGCGAACGCCGTCGGCGACGACATCCGCCTCTACACCGGCGAGAGCCGGTCGGAGACGCTCGCGACCTTCCACGGCCTGCGCCAGCAACTCCTGCGCAAGGACGGCCGGCCGAACCTCTGCATTGCGGATTTCGTCGCTCCGGGCGAGACCGGGCTGTCCGACTATGTCGGCGCGTTCGTGGTCACGGCGGGCATCGAGGAGGTGCGGATCGCGGAAAGGTTCGAGCGCGCCAATGATGACTACCGCTCGATCCTCGTGAAGGCCCTCGCCGACCGCTTTGCGGAGGCGCTGGCCGAGCGCATGCACGAGCGCGTCCGCAAGGAGTTCTGGGCTTATGCGCCGGACGAGAATTTCTTCGGCGAGGACCTCCTCCGGGAGGAGTATCGCGGCATTCGTCCGGCGCCGGGCTATCCGGCCCAGCCCGACCACACCGAGAAGGAGACGCTTTTCGAGCTGCTCCAGGCCGAGCGCCGCATCGGCGTACGGCTCACGGAGAGCTGCGCCATGTGGCCGGGCTCGTCCGTCTCGGGCCTCTACCTCGCCCATCCCGAGGCGTATTATTTCGGCGTCGCGAAGGTCGAGCGCGACCAGGTCGAGGACTACGCCCGCCGCAAGGGCATGAGCATTCCCGAGGTCGAGCGCTGGCTCGGGCCGGTCCTCAACTACGACCCGGCGCGGTATATGGCGGTGGCGGCGGAGTAGGAATGACGACGATGGCCGGACCGAAGCTCCCCGGCGGCAGCGATCCGCGTCTCGCCCCGAGCGAAGAAACGCGTCGGGAGCGCGAAGCCGATCGGTCCCTCGATGCCGACGATTGGGGCGATCCTTTCGCTGCCTTCACGGAATGGGCGTCGCCCGAGGAAGACGAGGCCTGGAAGTATCTTTAGCTATCGAAGCCACAGACGTTGTTCAGGCTCGCGAGCCCTCTGCCAAATCGAGGGCCATCACAACTCTCCTCATGCTGAGGTGCGAGCATAGCGAGCCTCGAAGCACGCATCGGCAGTGGGCGCTGCATCGGCAGGGTTGCGTCCTTCGAGGCTCGCTTCGCTCGCACCTCAGGATGAGGGCTTGGGAGTGTGGCACCTTCTTAGGATTACTCCCGCCGCAGCGCCTCGATCGGATCGAGCCTCGCCGCCCGCTGCGCCGGGTAGAACCCGAAGAAGATGCCGACCAGCGCCGAGAACGCCACCGCGATGACGATGGCTTCGGCGGCGACGAGCGACGGCCAGCCGGCGGCGCGGGCGATGGCATGGGCGGCGCCGACGCCGAGCGCCACCCCGAGCGCGCCGCCGATGGTCGCGAGCGTCGTCGCCTCGATGAGGAACTGGCCCCGGATGTCGCGCGGGCGCGCGCCGACGGCGAGGCGAAGGCCGATCTCGCGGGTCCGCTCGGTGACCGACACCAGCATGATGTTCATGATGCCGATGCCGCCGACGAGGAGCGACACCGCAGCGACGGCGGCAAGAAGCATCGACAAGGTGTTGGCGGACGCCGAGGCGGTGTTCGCGATCTCGGTCAGGTTGCGGATCGAGAAATCATCCTCCTGGTCGCCCGGCAGGCGGTGGCGCTGGCGAAGCAGCGCCGTGATGCGGTCGATACCGGGCTGGATATCCTCTTCGGTCCCGAACTTCACGAAGATCGAGCCGACCGAGCGCTCCTTGGCGTAGTTGCGTCCGATCACCCGGCGGCGCCCGGCATCGAGGGTCACGAAGATCGCGTCGTCCTGGTCCTGGCCGAAGGCGCTCTGGCCCTTCGGCGCCATGACGCCGATCACCTTGAAGGGCACGCTGCGGACGCGGACGACCTCATCGATCGGGTCAGCCTCGCCGAACAGGTTCTTGGCGACGGTCTTGCCGAGCAGCACGACGATCTCGCCGCGCCGGATCTCCTCCGGATCGAAGTCGCGGCCGGTCTCGACGTCCCATTCGCGGGCGGCGAAATAATCGAGGTCGACGGCGTAGACGGTCGTGCCCCAATTGGTGCCGCCGTAGATCGCCTGGGCGTTGCCGCGCACGAAGGGCGCGGCCGCGACGACGCCCTCGATCTCGCGCTTGATCGCGGCGGCGTCCTCGTCGGTCAGGGTCGAGGAGGCGCCGGCGCCGAGGCGCGCCCCGCCCTGCGTGACGTTGCCGGGCGTGATGATGGCGAGGTTCGCGCCGAGCGAGCGGATCTGCCGGTCGACGAGGTTGCGCGCCCCTGAGCCGATCGCCACCATGGCGATCACCGCCGCGACGCCGATGACGATGCCGAGCATCGTCAGAAGGCTTCGGAGCGCGTTCGCCCCGATGGCGGAGAGCGCCGAGCGGATCGCCTCGGTCAGGCGCATTCTGGCTTCTCGACGGAGGCGCCCCCCTCCCCCTTGCGGGGAGGGCCGACTCGGGGCGAAGCCCCGAGCGGGGTGCGGGTCGCGGGCGCAAGCGCGGCGTGAATAGTGTCGAGCACGATGTCGATCGCGGTCATGACCTCGCGATTGGAGAAGCGCAGCACGCGGAAGCCCTGCGAGGCGAGATAAGCGGTCCGGCGCTCGTCATGCGCGGCGTTCTCGTCGAAGCCATGCTGGTTGCCGTCGACCTCGACGATGAGTTTCGCCGGCAGACAGCAGAAGTCAGCGATGAAGCTGCCGATCGGCACCTGCCGCCTGAAATGCGTGTCCTCAATGGGAAGGCGATGGCGCAGGTGCCACCAGAGCCTCTTCTCCGGCTCGGTCTGGGCTCGGCGTAAGGCTCTGCCGCGCGCGCGCTGGCGCTGCGAAGGCGCTTTCGACTCGTCCTCTCTCCAGGATAGGGCCAAGATCGTCTCCGTCCCGCTCTACGCCCGCGACCCCCACCCCGCTCGGGCTTCGCCCGAGTCGGCCCTCCCCGCAAGGGGGAGGGAAGACGTAGGCTGCCCGACCTGTGTCATCCCGCTCACGCCGCCTCCACCGGCGCCCTGAGCGCATTCCTCGCATCGCGCGGCGTCTGGCGGTCGTCCGCGATGACGCGGCCGTCCTTGAAGCGCACGACGCGCCGCGCGTGGCGGGCGACGTCGGCGTCATGGGTCACGATTACGATGGTGACGCCCTCGCGGTTCAGCTCCTGGAACAGGGCCAGGATCTCGATCGCCGTGCGGCTGTCGAGCGCGCCGGTCGGCTCGTCGGCAAGGACGAGGCTCGGCGCGTTGACGAGCGCGCGGGCGATCGCGACGCGCTGCTGCTGCCCACCGGAGAGCTGCATCGGCCGGTGATGCGAGCGGTCGGCGAGGCCGACGCGCCCGAGCGCCTCCCGCGCCTTCTCGCGCCGGGTGCGCAGGTCGACGCCGGCATAGACCATCGGCAGCGCGACGTTGCCCAGCGCGTCCATGCGCGGCAGCAGGTTGAACTGCTGGAAGACGAAGCCGATTTCGCGGTTCCTGAGCGCCGCGAGCCCGTTCGCATTCAGGCTCTCGACCGCGGTTCCGGCGAGCCGATAGGTTCCGGCGGTGGGGCGATCCAGGCAGCCGATCAGGTTCATCAGGGTCGATTTGCCGGACCCGGAGGGACCCATCACGGCGGCGAAATCGCCGTCCTCGATCTCGAGCGAGACGCGATCGAGGGCGACGACGCGCCCGGCATCGAGCTCGTAGATGCGGGTGAGATCGTGGGTCTCGATCAGGGCCATGGTTAGAACAGGCGCGGACCGCGCGGGCGCGCGCCCGGCGCGCTCTCCGGCGTCTGCGCCGTCTGCTGACGAGGCCCGCCGCCGACGATGATCGCCGCGCCCGCCTCCAGCTCACCCGCGACAAGCTCGGTATGGCTGCCGTCGGTCACGCCCGTCCGCACCGAGACCGGCTTCGGGCTGCCGTCCTCGGCGAGGACGTAGACCCGTCCCGGCGTGCCGGCGTCGGCCTGCCTGCCGCCGCGCCGCAGATCGCTCGCGATCGCCTGGAACTTGGCGCGGCGTTCCGGATCGAGCGTCGCCCCGATCTTTTCTATGAGGGCGCGGCGGGCCTGCCGGATCGTCTCCCGACGCTCCTCGTCCGACATGCCGGGATCGCGGTTGAGGAAGCTCTCCCGGGACGAGGCCAGGACCTTGTCGATCGCCGCCGACTGTTCCGGCGTCGGCTTCACCTCGGCATCGAGGCGCTCGCGAAGCTCCTCGATCGCCCGCCCCCCGCGCCGGCCAGCCGACGGCGTGTCCGCTGCGCCCTGCGCCGGCGCCCGCGCCGACGTCATGGCGCCGGCGCCCGGCGGGCGGAAGCGCAACGCGGCGTTCGGGACGCGCAACACGTCGGGACGCTCGTCGGTCGTCACCTGCAGGTTCGCGGTCATGCCGGGCAGGAGCGCCATGTCGTCGTTGCGGACCGTGATGACGCCCGTGTAGGTGACCACGTTCTGCACCGTCTGGGCGCCGAGGCGCACCATGCGGACGCGGCCCTCGAAGGTGCGGGACGGGTAGGCGTTGACCGAGAAGCTTGCCGGCTGACCGCTCTTGAGCCGCCCGACATCGGCCTCGTCGATGTTCGCCCAGACCTCGATCTCGCGGAGATCCTGAGCGATGGTGAAGAGCGTCGGCGCCGAAAGCGAGGCCGCGACGGTCTGGCCGAGGTCGATGTTGCGCTGGACGACGACGCCGTCGACCGGCGACTTCACGTCGGTGCGGGCGAGGTCGATCTCGGCGTCGCGCAGCTTCGCCTGCTTCTGCAGGATCGCCGCCTCGGCCGATCGCGTCTGCGCCTCGGCGAGCGCGAGGTCGGCCTCGAGCCCGACGAGCTCGGCCTTCTGCGAGGCGATCTGCGCCTCGACCGAGTCGAGCGTCGCTTTCTGGACCTCGGTTGCCGTCCTGGCGGTGTCGAACCCCGCCTGCGAGGCGATGTTGCGGGCGATGAGCTCGGTCTGGCGGTCGAGGGTGCGGCGCGCGTCGGCGAGCTGGGCCGCGACCCGCTCGCGCTGGGCCGCGAGGTCGCGCAGCGTCGCCTCGGCGCGCACGCGGGTCGCGCGGATGCGGTCGATGCCGGCCTTGCGCATGCCGAGATCGGCGCGCGCCTGCTCGACGTCGGCGTGGGCGGCGTCGCGCCGAGCCCGGATCTGGGTCGCGTCGAGCCGGGCGACGACCTGCCCCTCCCTCACCTCGCTGTTGTAGTCGGCGAGGATCTCGACCACCTGCCCCGACAGCTGCGACCCGACGAGCACGGTCGTGACAGGGTTCAGCGTGCCGGTCGCGCGCACGCTCGCCGTGATGGCGCCGCGGTCGACCGCGCCGAGCCGGTAGGGCACGTCGGCGGCGCTGCCTCCGCGCGGGCTCCAGACGAACAGGCCCGCTGCGCCGGCAAGGAGCGCCGCGACGACCGTCGCGAAAAGGTAACGCCGCACGAAATCCTCGCTGCGGAGAGTGCCGAAGCTTTATTTTCGCTGATTTTCGCCGCGCGGGCGAGTTAACTCTTCGTCAC
>DAINQO010000092.1:10938-12515 GCA_036742625.1 Microvirga sp. | reverse complement strand
GACCGCCTCTATCTCTTCGACACGACGTTGCGCGACGGCGCCCAGACGACGGGCGTCGACTTCTCGCTCGAGGACAAGCGCGCGGTCGCGACGCTGCTCGACCGCCTGGGGCTCGACTATGTCGAGGGCGGCTATCCCGGCGCGAACCCGCTCGATACGAGCTTCTTTACCGAGAAGCGCACGAAGAACGCGAAGTTTACCGCCTTCGGCATGACGAAGCGCGCCGGGCGGTCGGCCGCGAACGACCCTGGCATCGCGGCGCTGCTCGACGCCGATGCCGATGCGATCTGCTTCGTCGCCAAGGCCTCCTGCTACCACGTCCGCGTCGCGCTCGAGACGACGCCGCAGGAGAACCTCGATGGCATCCGCGACTCGGTCGGGGCGGCGCTCGCGCGCGGCCGCGAGGTCATCGTCGATTGCGAGCATTTCTTCGACGGCTACAAGGCCGACCGGGCCTACGCGCTCGCCTGCGCCGGCGCGGCGCACGAGGCCGGCGCGCGCTGGATCGTCCTGTGCGACACCAACGGCGGCACGCTGCCGCACGAGATCGAGCGCATCGTCCGCGACGTGACGAATGCCATCCCGGGCGACAAGCTCGGCATCCACGCCCATGACGATTGCGGCTGCGCGGTCGCGAACTCGCTTGCCGCGGTCGAGGCCGGGGCGCGCCAGATCCAGGGCACGCTCAACGGGCTTGGCGAGCGCTGCGGCAACGCCAACCTCGTCACGCTCATCGGCGCGCTGGCGCTGAAGCCCGAATACGCCTCGCGCTTCGAGACCGGGATCTCGGAGGCGTCGCTTGGCGAGCTGACGCGGTCGTCGCGCGCCTTGGACGAGCTCCTGAACCGGCACCCCGATCGCCATGCGCCCTTCGTCGGCGCCTCGGCCTTCGCGACGAAAGCCGGCATCCATGCCTCCGCGGTCCTGAAGGACCCGCGGACCTACGAGCACGTCGAGCCCGAAAGCGTCGGCAACGCGCGCCGGGTGCTGGTGTCCGACCAGGGCGGGCGCTCGAATATCCTGGCCGAGCTCGAGCGCGTCGGCATCCGGCTCGACAAGGACGATCGGCGGGTCAGCCGGGTGCTCGAGGAGGTCAAGGCGAAGGAGGCCGAGGGCTACGCTTTCGAGGGCGCCGACGCGTCCTTCTACCTCCTCGTCAAGCGCGTGCTCGGCGAGGTGCCGCGCTATTTCGACGTCGAGCGCTTCAATGTCAGCGTCGAGCGCCGGCACAACGCGCTGGGCGAACTCGTCAGCGTCGCCGAGGCGATCGTCAAGGTCAGGGTCGGCGACGAGGTTCTGATCTCGGCGGCCGAGGGCAACGGCCCGGTCAACGCCCTCGACGTGGCGCTGCGCAAGGACCTCGGCAAGTACCAGGATCTGATCCAGGACCTCGAGCTCGTCGACTACAAGGTCCGCATCTTCCAGGGCGGCACCGACGCCGTCACCCGGGTCCTGATCGAGTTCGGCGATTCGTCCGGGGAGCGCTGGTTCACCGTCGGCGTCTCGCCGAACATCATCGACGCCTCGTTCCAGGCGCTGACCGATTCGATCACCTACAAGCTGATGCGCGCCGGCGC
>DAINQO010000092.1:0-10838 GCA_036742625.1 Microvirga sp. | reverse complement strand
TCAATCGGTGAAGCGGATCGTCTTCTCCTTGCAGACGTCGAACTCGCCGACCTCGACGAGGCCCTCCTTCTCGAACGTCGCCTGCACCGCGACCGTACAGCCCTTGAGCTTCGGCAGCTTGACCACCGTCTTGGCCTTGGCCGCGAGCGGCTTCGACACCGTCGCGGTCTTGTCGTCGTCGCCGGTGATGACGATCTGGAGCGCCGTGTTGGCGCTGGCGTTCGTCACCGTCACCGAATCGGCGGGCTTTGCCGCGGCGGGCTTTCTCGGCCGGGGCTTCGCCGCAGCCGGAGGAGCCTCCGCCTGAGGCGCCGCGGGCGCCGCCGGAGCTTGCGCGAGGGTCGGATCAGTGAGGAGGGCCGCGCCGAAAAGCCCCGCGATGATCGTGACGCGCATGGTCTACCCCTTCGCTCGCGCAAACGCCGCGACGAGCCTTAAGACCTTTCGCAGGCGCTGAGAAGAGCGTTGTTCTAGAAGCGCTGCTCGATCGAGGCGACGCGGCCGGGCTTCGTCTCTGGCGCGCGCCGGGCGGCCTTCGCGAGCATCGGCAGGACGTCCTCGACCTCCTCTGCGACGAGGTAGTTCAGCTCGAGCCCGGGCCGGATGAAGCCGAACTGGCGCATATGCGCGAACAGCTGCAAGAGCGGGCGCCAGAAGCCGTTGACGCTCAGCATCAGGATCGGCTTCGTGTGCTGGCCGAGCTGCGCCCAGGTCATCTGCTCGACGAGCTCCTCGAGCGTGCCGATCCCGCCCGGCAGCGCCACGAAAGCGTCGGCGCGCTCGAACATCAGGCGCTTGCGGGTGTGCATGTCGGGCACGATGATCGTCTCCTGCACCTCGGCCAACATGCGTTCCCGCGACTTCAGGAACTCCGGGATGATGCCGGTGACATGGCCGCCGTTCTCCAGCACGGCGCGGGCGACCGTGCCCATCAGGCCGACATTGCCGCCGCCATAGACGAGCCCGACGCCGGCCTCGGCGATGTGGCGGCCGAGCGCTTTCGCGGTTTCGGCGAAGACCGGGTCGGCGCCGGGACCGGAGCCGCAATAGACGCAGATGCTGTGCAGGTCGCTCATCGATGCCAGGCAGGGCAGGGCAGGGTCGGGCAGGGGCAGGTTCCTGGCGCGCCGCTTTGACCGGAACGCCATGGCCTCTTAGAGCACAAACGGCGTAAGCTGCCGAAAAGTGCCGCGCTCAAGGTGTGGATAAGGATGGCCATTTCACGGCTGGGTCGAACCGCCGTCGCCGCATCGGGCTTGGCCGCGCTTGCGGCGGTGGTGATCTGGTTCGGGATCCTGGCCCGCGCGCCCGAACCGCGGCGGAGCCCGCCGGCCGGCGAGACGAGCCGGGGGGCCGACTCGAGCACGCCGGAAGCCCAGCCGGCACCTGCCGCGACCGCACCCCCGGCCGAAACCCGTCGGGCCGAGCCGTCCGTTCCGGCGGCGGCTCCCGGCCCGGCATCTCCGGCCGAGCAGCCGGCCGCCGCCGCCCGCGAGGCGCCGGTCGCGCCCTCGTTCGACGTCGTCCGGGTCGAGCCGACGGGCGAGAGCGTGATCGCCGGACGGGCGGCCCCGGGCGCGACCGTCGAACTGCTTCGGAACGGCAAGAGCCATGCGCGGGTCGCGAGCGACGCCGCCGGCCTCTTCGCCTTCGTGCCGCCGCCCTTCCCGCCGGGCTCGCACGAGGTGATCCTGCAGTCGATCGCGCCCGACGGCACCCGCACCCAGTCGCAATCGAGCATCACCGTCGCCATCGCCGAGAAGAAGGACACAAAGCCGCTCATCGCCTTGACGACGCCGGACAAGCCGACCGTCGTCCTGTCCTCGCCCCAAGCGCCGGGCGCGGCGGGGATGAAACCGGAGGAGCCTGCGGCGCGCACCGCCGCCCTGCCGGAGGTTCAGCCGCCCGCTTCCGGCGCGGCTCCGGCGCTCACGCCGACGCCGCGGCCCGGCGGAACGCCGGCCGCCGGTTCCGCCGCCCCCACGGCAGGCGCGCGCCCCCAGGTGCGGATCGCGACCGTCGAGGCCGAGGAGGGCGGCCGGCTTTTCGTCTCCGGCGAGGCGGCTCCCGGGGCGACGGTGCGCCTCTATCTCAACGACACGCTGATCGCGCCGGGCGGCGCCGGGGCGGACGGGCGCGTCTCCTTCGCCATCTGGCGGGGCGTGAGGCCCGGCGGCTACCGTGTCCGCCTCGACGACGTCGATCCGGCCACCGGCGAGGTGAGATCCCGCGCCGCGGTCGAGTTCCGGGTTCCCGGGCCGCTGACGGTCGAGCTGCCGCCGGCGGCGCAGCCCTATGTGACGAGCGCGCCGCCGCAGCCGCCGCGGCGACCGGCCGAGATGGTCGAGACCACCGTGCCGGCGCCGTCGCCTCCGGCCGCAGGCCAGCCGAGCGCCTCGGGCGAGGCCGGACTGCCGCGGACAGCGCTCGCGCCGCAGGGCGTACCCGCCGAGGCGCCGACCACGGTTCCCGGCTTGCCCGATCCGGCCGCAGCGACGGCGGCCGCTCCGACGCCAGCCGCGGCAGCCCCGCCATCCGGCGCGCGCCAGCACGATCCGGCGACCGTGCTGATCCCGGAGATCAACACCGCGAGCGTGAGCCGTGGCGACAACCTGTGGCGGATCAGCCGGCGGGTGTACGGCCGCGGCGTCCGCTATACGGTCATCTACAGCGCCAACCAGGACCAGATCCGCAGCCCGCGGCTGATCTATCCGGGGCAGGTCTTTGTGCTCCCGCCCGACACCCCGGCGAACGCTGAACGCTGAGGACGGCAGGGTGTAAGCCGCGGCGGAAAAGCCTATATCGGTCGCGACTCACCGCTCGGATACCGAATGCCAACCGTACCCCCGACGCCCGCGGCGGACGCCGTCCGCCCGGAGCGCCCCGGTCTCGTCGCGACCTTCCGCAAGCTCTGGCCGTATCTGTGGCCGCACGGCCGGGCCGACCTCCAGCGCCGCGTGTTCTACGCCTTCGGGCTGCTCCTCGTCGCGAAGCTCGTGACGGTCGCGACGCCTTTCACCTTCAAATGGGCGACGGACGCGCTCGTCGCGGTCACCGAGGGCAATGCCGCACCCGGCCTGTGGGGGGCGCCGATCCTGCTGACCGTGCTCTACGGCCTGGCGCGGATCGCGATGGCGGTGCTGAGCCAGGTTCGCGACGGGCTCTTCGCCAAGGTCGCGATGCACGCCGTCCGGCAACTCGCGCTCAAGACCTTCGCGCACATCCATCGGCTGTCGCTGCGCTTCCACCTCGAGCGCAAGATCGGCGGCCTCACCCGCGTGCTCGAGCGCGGGCGGAACGGCATCGAGGAGCTGTCGCGCCTGTTCGTGCTGCAGCTCATCCCGACGGTGCTCGAGTTCGTGCTGGTGATCGGCATCCTGACCTGGCAGTTCGACTGGCGCTATGCCGCGGTCGTGCTGGCGATGGTCGCGATCTATCTCGTCTACACCTATCAGGCGACCGAGTGGCGCATCGCCATCCGCAAGCGCATGAACGAATCGGATACCGACGCCAACACCAAGGCGGTCGACTCGCTCCTGAACTACGAGACGGTGAAGTATTTCGGCGCCGAGGCGCGGGAGACCGAGCGTTACGACCGCTCGATGGCCCGCTACGAGCGCGCGTCGACCGAGACCTACACGTCGCTTGCGGTGCTCAACGCCGGCCAGGCGGCGATCTTCACGGTCGGGATGACGATCATCATGGGGCTTGCCGCCTCGGACATCATGGCCGGGCGCACGACGATCGGCAGCTTCGTCCTCGTCAACGCCATGCTGGTCCAGCTCTACATCCCGCTGAACTTCATGGGCATGCTGTACCGCGAGATCAAGCAGGCGCTGATCGACATCGACGACATGTTCTCGATCCTCGAGAAGAACCCCGAGATCGAGGACCGGCCGGGCGCGAAGCCGCTCGCCGCAGCGGAGGGCCGCGTTCGCTTCGAGGACGTGCACTTCGCCTATGTGCCGGAGCGCGAGATCCTCAAAGGGGTGAGCTTCGAGGTGCCGCCGGGGCGCACGATCGCCATCGTCGGCCCGTCCGGCGCCGGCAAGTCGACGATCTCGCGGCTCCTGTTCCGCTTCTACGAGCCGACGCGCGGCCGCATCCTGATCGACGGCCAGGACATCGCCGAGGTGACGCAGACGAGCCTGCGGGCGGCGATCGGCATGGTCCCGCAGGACACGGTGCTGTTCAACGACACCATCGGCTACAATGTGCAGTACGGGCGCTGGGAAGCCTCGAACGACGACATCCGCGCGGCGGCCGACCTCGCCCAGATCGACCGCTTCATCGCCACCCTGCCGGAAGGCTACGAGACCTCGGTCGGGGAGCGCGGGCTGAAGCTCTCGGGCGGCGAGAAGCAGCGCGTCGCGATTGCCCGCACGATCCTCAAAGGCCCGCCGATCCTCGTCCTCGACGAAGCGACCTCGGCGCTCGACTCGTTCACCGAGAAGGAGATCCAGGACGCTCTCGACCGGGTCAGCCGCGGCCGCACGACGCTCGTCATCGCGCACCGCCTCTCGACGGTGATCGGCGCCGACGAGATCATCGTGCTCGACAAGGGCGTCATCGTCGAGCGCGGCACGCACGCATCGCTCCTCGCCCGCGGCGGCGTCTATGCCGCGATGTGGGACCGCCAGCGCCAGGCGCAGGAGGCGCGCGAGGCCCTGAAGCGGGCCGAGGAGGAAGAGGAGCCCTCGGTGCGCGTGAGCCTTGCGAGCTGACGCGTTATCGTCCTTTGTCGTCCCGGGCTTCGCGAAGCGAAGCACGCGGGATCATGGGCCGGGCTCGCCGTATCCGCTATTAAGACGTATCCGTGGGTTCCGGGTCCGGCCCTTCGGCCCGCCCCGGAACGACAGGCTTGATTAAATGAGCGACATCCTCGAATCGATGCGGCGGATCTTCGTGCCGATCCATCGCGAGGGCTACCCGTTCATCGTCGTCGGGCTCGTGCTGGCGCTCGGGCTCGGCCATTGGGCCTGGGAGCCGCTCGGCTGGCTGTTTGCTGTGCTGACGCTGTGGGTGTGCTACTTCTTCCGCGATCCGGTCCGCGTTACGCCGATGCGCGACGGCCTCGTGGTCTCCCCGGCCGACGGACGGGTCAGCCTGATCGTCATCGCGGTGCCGCCGGCCGAGACCGGGCTTGCGGCCGAGCCGATGACGCGCATCTCGGTGTTCATGAACGTGTTCGACTGCCACGTGAACCGCTCGCCGGTGACCGGCCGCATCGTCGAGCAGATCTACACCGCCGGCTTGTTCCTCAACGCCGATCTCGACAAGGCGAGCGAGGACAATGAGCGCAACGCCTTCCTGATCGAGACCGCGGGAGCGCGCATCGGCGTGGTGCAGATCGCCGGCCTGGTTGCCCGCCGCATCGTGAGCTTCGTCCGCGAGGGCGATGCGGTCGCGGCCGGCCAGCGCATCGGCATGATCCGCTTCGGCTCGCGGGTCGACGTCTACCTGCCGCTCTCGGCCCAGGTCCTCGCCGGCCTCGACCAGGCGGCGGTCGCGGGCGAGACGGTCATCGCCGACCTCAAGGGCGAGGAGGCGCCGCGGCACTTCAAGGCGGAGTGAGTCGCCGGACGAGGGCGGCTTTCAGGCGCCGGCCGCCTCACTCGGCCGGATTGCCGAAGACGCGGCGGAAGATCGTGTCGACGTGCTTCAGGTGGTAGCCGAGGTCGAAGCAGGCCGCCAAGTCTGAGTCCGAAAGCCGGCTCGCGACGTCCGGGTCGCTCTTCAGCCGGTCGAGGAAGTCGCCTTCGCCGCGCCAGACGGGCATGGCGTTGCGCTGCACGAGGCGATAGGCCTCCTCCCGCGAGGCACCCTTCTGGGTCAGCGCCAGAAGCACCCGCTGCGAGTGGACGAGCCCTCCGAGCCGGTCGAGGTTGCGCTTCATGGTCTCTGGGTAGACCACGAGCTTGTCGACGACGTTCGTCAGCCGCGCGAGCGCGAAATCGAGAGTCACGGTCGCGTCCGGGCCGATCATGCGCTCGACCGAGGAGTGCGAGATGTCGCGCTCGTGCCAGAGCGCCACGTTCTCGAGCGCCGGCAGCGCGTAGGCCCGCACCATGCGCGAGAGCCCGGTGAGGTTCTCGGTCAGCACCGGGTTGCGCTTGTGCGGCATGGCGGAGGAGCCCTTCTGCCCTTCGGCGAAGAACTCCTCGGCCTCGAGCACCTCGGTGCGCTGGAGGTGGCGGATCTCGATCGACAGCCGCTCGACCGAGGACGCGATAACGGCGAGCGTCGCGAAGAACATGGCGTGGCGGTCGCGGGGAATGACCTGGGTCGAGACCGGCTCGACCGACAGCCCCATCTTCTCGGCGACGTATTCCTCGACGTACGGATCGATGTTGGCGAAGGTGCCGACGGCGCCCGAGATGGCGCAGGTCGCGACCTCGCGCTGCGCCTCGATCAGCCGGATCTTGGCGCGCTCGAACTCCGCATAGGCCTGGGCGAGCTTGAGCCCGAAGGTCGTCGGCTCGGCATGGATGCCGTGCGAGCGGCCGATCGTCGGCGTCGTCTTGTGCTCGAAGGCGCGGCGGCGGATCGCGGCGAGAAGCCCATCGAGGTCGGCGAGCAGCAGGTTCGACGCCCGCACCAGCTGGACGTTGAAGCAGGTGTCGAGCACGTCGGACGAGGTCATGCCCTGGTGCACGAAGCGCGCCTCGGGGCCGACGAGCTCGGAGAGGTGAGTCAGAAAGGCGATGACGTCGTGCTTCACCTCGCGCTCGATCTCGTCGATGCGCGCGGTGTCGAAGACGGCCTTCGAGCCTTTCTCCCAGATCGTCGCGGCGGCCTCGCGCGGCACCACGCCGAGCTCGGCCAACGCCGTCGTCGCGTGCGCCTCGATCTCGAACCAGATGCGAAAGCGCGTCTCGGGCGACCAGATCGCCACCATCTCGGGACGGCTGTAGCGGGGGATCACGACGCTCGCCCTCTCACGCCCATTCCCCGCGCGCGCTTTCGCCGGCGCGGCGGATCGCTTCGATGTTGGTCTTGTAGGCGGAAGGGCCGCCCTTGAACACGGCGGAGCCGGCGACGAGGACGTTCGCGCCGGCTGCCGTCACGAGCGCCGCCGTCTCGGGATTGATGCCGCCGTCGATCTCGATGTCGATGTCGCGGCCGCCGATCATCGCCTTGATCCGCCGCACCTTCTCGCAGACCGAGCCGATGAAGGCCTGGCCGCCGAAGCCCGGGTTCACGGTCATGCACAAGACGAGGTCGACCATGTCGAGCACCGGCTCGATGATGCTCTCCGGCGTGCCCGGGTTGAGCACGACGCCGCTCTTCTTGCCGAGCCCGCGGATCGTCTGCAGCGAGCGGTGGAGGTGCGGGCCGGCCTCGGGGTGGAGGCTGATGAGGTCGGCGCCGGCCTTGGCGAAGGCCTCGAGGAACGGGTCGGCCGGCGCGATCATCAGGTGGACGTCGAAGAATTTCCGCGAGTGCGGCCGGAGTGCGCGCACGATGTCCGGCCCGAGCGTGATGTTGGGCACGAAATGCCCGTCCATGACGTCGACATGGATCCAGTCGGCGCCGGCCTCGTCGACGGCGCGCACCTCCTCGCCGAGCTTCGCGAAATCCGACGCGAGGATCGACGGGGCGATGCGCAACGGGCGGGACATGCCGGGGCGGTAACACGCGCCTCGGGAAGCGGCAACATTCCCCTCCCCCTTGCGGGGAGGGGTAGGGGTGGGGGTCACAGGGTCAGGGGAATGATGTCGTTGGGCCGCGTGGCCTGTACAGAGTCCACCCGTGACCCGCATGGAGACCTCTGCGAAAGGAAGAGCAAGCGGCGCTTCGCGAGTCTTGCGCTGGGTCCCGGATAGCCTTCCACTTCGCTTCGCTGCGTTACAGGCTTCCGGGAAAGCGCGGTTGAGGGTTTGGGCGCAGCTCTCTCCACTGCTTTCCCGGGCGCATGCAGCGAAGCGGAATGCGACCCGGGACCCAGCGCAACAAGCTGCCGCGAAGCGGCGCCGAACTCATTTCGCAGAGGTCTCCGCAAGGAGGAGGGAATGCGCGGCCGCTCACCGTTTCATCCGGACATAGGTGTCGATTCATCCGGCCGCATGAGCCGCGGGGCGAGCGAGCGCAGCACCTGCGGCATGAGGTAGATCGGGAACTGCGCCAGCGCGAAGAACAGGAAGGTGGTCTCGGGCACGCCGGCGCCGAGCGTCACGATGAGGAGGCCCATGTTCCGCTGGCCCGAGGCGTAGCCGAACATCAGCCGGTCGCCGGGCGCCATCCAGCGCAAGGCCGCCCAGGAGAGAAGCAGGCACGCGAACGAGACCGCGAAGGCGGCGCCGAGGAACGCCGCGACGACGAGCGGGCGGGTCATGATGGCGTGCGTGACGCCGTCCATCGCGGCGACCGCGAAGATGAAATAGCAGACGACGCCGGCGCCATCGATCGAGCGCCGGCGCGCCACAAGCTTCTCCTCGCCGATGGCCCAGCGGCCGATAAGCGCGACCGCGATCGCGCCGCCGATGAACACCGCGAGCCGCAGCGCCAAGGCCCCGCGGTCGAGCGGCACCGCCGCGCCGGCGACGAGATCGGCGAGCAAGGGCGAGATCGCCGGCGCCAGCACGGTGGTGATGACCGTCGCCGAGAGCAGCAGCGACGGCTCGATGCCGAGGATCGCCGCGACCGCGGGTCCGGACAGGATCGGCGGCGCTGCGCCGATGATGGCAAGCCCGAGCACCATGCCGGGATCGAGCGATGGGCGCCCAACGATGGCGAGCGCCGTCCCGATCAGCACCGCCGGCCCGAAGGTCAGCCACAGGCAGGCGATCGCGAGCCGCTGCGGCCGGCGCAGGATGCGGCGGATGATCATGAGGTCGGCGCGCGCGAAGGTGAGCGTGATGAAGGTGAAGATGCAGAGGCTGAGCAGCGGCCGCGCCGCCGCGGCGGCGCCCGGCAGGGCAAGCCCGACAAAGATGCAGACGACGAACCCCTGCGTGCCGTAGCGGCCGACGAGGTCGAGGAGATCGAGGACGCGGCGGCCGAGGCGGTTCATGGCCCGCCACCTGAGCCGCGCCGGCGGGGCGGCGTCAATGCGGACGCGAGCGGCCGCGCGGCGCGCGCCGGCGCACGCGCGGTGGCGGTCGCATCTACTCGATCACCCGGTCGGCGCGCAGCAGGACCGAGGTGGGGATCGTCACGCCGAGCGTCTTTGCGGCACGCAGGTTGAGAACGGTTTCGAACTTGTCTGCCTGCTCGACGGGAAGGTCGACCGGATTGATGCCCTTGAGGACCTTGTCGACGAACACGGCCGCGCGACGGCACATCTCGAGTTGATCCGCACCGTACCCGATCAGGCCTCCGGCTTCGGCGATCTCGCTCGATCCCGCCAAGGGGAGCGATTGCCTTGCCGCAAGATCGGCAATCGCTCGCGCGCTGCTGAGAAATATCGCGTCCTCCTGAATCACGGCCGCATCGACGCCGCCTTTGGCCATGGCCAGAAAAGCAGGCTCGAAATCACTCGGCCCGTGCGCATCGAAGCGCTGCAGGCCGATCTTCAGCGAGCTGCCGGCAGTCTCGAGCGCCGGGAGCGTCAACCCGAAAAAGGGATTGTCCGGATTGACGAGGACAGCCGCCTTCGTGATGTGCGGCATGGCCTCCTTGAGCAGCTCGAGGCGCTTGGACATGAGCTGGGGCAGGAAGTAGCTCGAGCGGTGACGTTCCCCCCTGGTTGCCGGAGGCTGGCAACGACCCCGGCGGCGACGGCATCGCCGATATACAGGACGACGATTGGAATCGCCGCGGTTGCGTGCTTCGCCGCACGCGTTCCCGGAGTCCCATGGGTCACGATGACGTCGACGTTCTCACGGACAAGCTCAGCCGCGAGCGCAGGGAGCTGGTCGTATTTCTCGTCGGCCCAGCGGAACGCGATGACGATGGTCTTGCCTTCCACATATCCGAGATCGCGAAGGCCTGATCGAAATGCCTCGATGCGGCTGCCGAACCTGGCGGCGGAGGTCGACCCGAGAAATCCGATCCGGCCGGCTGCTGCTGCGCGCGCGCCGAGACCGGCCAGGCGGCTGCCGCGCCGCCGACGAGGGCGAACTCGCGCCTTCGCAAGTGATCGAATTGCATTTCGGTCCCATCCGGCCGGATAGCAGGATATCGAGTCGTCGAGGAACAGTCAGCGGGCAGCCCGGCTGGAGCGAAAGCTCGCCCGGGCAGCCGCGCAGGTGCTTCCGGTCTCTTTCTTGAAAATAGTCCTTGACACGGCTGGAACATCATCCTAGATTGCGCTCGTCCCGTCCGCGAGGGGCGCTTCCGGAGGCGTTCGAGAGCGGGGCGGCATCGGCTCAGGTGAAGCGGGCTCTCCCGTCGAGGAGGTTCGCGGCGCTAAGAGCCGGTGGCCGGGGGTCGCGCAAGCGGCTTTCGGTTGACGCGGTGCTGGGCTCGCCCTCGCAAGGCGACGCCCAGGGTCCTCCGCCTCCCGGGTTCGGCGCGCAAGAGGGCGCGTTCCCCGGCATCCTGGCGGCGGCCTCGCCCGTCCCGGCTTCACGCCGGGTCCGTGCGAACGCACTTAAGGCGTTGGCGGCCGGCGACGGACGGCCGCCACAAGTGCCGAAGCGCGGGGCCAGGGACCAAGAGCGCCGCGCGGGAGGTCTGGTTCGGCTCTGCCCCAGGCGGGTCGCCTTCCTTCCTCATCCTTCCCGTGCACGTCCGCCCGGACGCGAGCACGGACCAGGCCTCCCGCTCCCCTCGGGGACCGCGGATGCTCTTTCGATCAACACCCCGGGCCGAAGCGGCCGCGGGGACGAAGGCGCGCGCACCTCTCCCGAACGGGCTAGCAGATTCACACATCGCGTTGAGGGGCAATGAGGGTG
>DAINQO010000091.1:9487-12746 GCA_036742625.1 Microvirga sp. | reverse complement strand
CCCGAAGCTCGGCCCGAAAGGATCGCGAGACCGATGACGCACGCCCGCAAGCCCCGATGCTCCCGCCGCTCAGCACCTTCGAACTGCCCTGGCTGAAGCCGCCCTATCTGACGCCGCCGCCGGCGCTGCCCGCGGTCGCGCCCGACGCCGAAGAGCTGATCCTGCTGCGCCAGTTCGCCGACGAAGCCAGGCTGCCGTACGTCTGTCCCGAGACGGCGTGCGCGAAGGCGAGACGCTGTCGCGCCCGGCGTCGCCCCGTGGCCCATCGCCCCCACTTCTCCTACCCGCCCTGCCTGGCGACGGTCTGGGAGGACATCTACGCCCGTACGCGCGCTATCGCGCCTGCTGTAGCTGGCTCGTCGATCTCGACGCCAAGCTCAGGGCGGGGGCCGGGGACGGCGGGCGGGAACGCTCGACGCCGGACGGCCGCTTGAACCGATGACGCGCCGCCGGCGCTTCGTTGAAGGAACAACCTCGGCCCTTCGCGGTTTCGGGATCGGGAAGGCGGGGATCGCTGAGCCATGAAGAAGGCGTCGGAGTACCGGCAGCACGCCGAGGAATGCCGGTTGTTGGCCCAAGGGATGGCCCATGGCGAGCATCGGGATCAGCTGCTCGAAATGGCCGCGACCTGGGAGAAGCTCGCGGTCGACCGCTCCGAGCTCGTCCGCAGGCATCCTGAGCTCGGTCTTTCCGGCGAGCACGCCGAGGAGGTCGTGAATGAACCCGGCGCCGGACTGCGATGATCTCCGCTGTCGGCGTTTTCTGAGAGGCGCCAGTGGAACCGTAAGATGATGATCGCGTTTCGGTGCGGGGTGCTGGAATGCGTATGCGGTGCCGGCCCTTGGCTTCCCGACGTGGTCTCCGGCCGGGCGCCTGCCGCAGGTCTGTCTTCTCGCCCTTCTGACCTGCGCGTCCGCAACCTCAGCGCCGGCCGACGAGGTGCCCGGGGCGGTCGCGGCGCCTGTCTTCTCCGGCGGCCACGGGCGGGATCTCTTTGCACCGACCCCCTTCGGCGAGCTTCAGGGACTGGCCAGACCTGCGTCCGCCGATGCCGACAAACCGGCGCCCGCAGCGGAGCCGCCCGCCGCGATCCCGCTCGCCGAGGCGCCGGCGCCGAAGCGCGCGCTCGGCCGCGGGCTCGCGGCCTGGTACGATCTGAAGAACCGCACCGCGAGCGGCGAGGTCTTCGACGCCGGCGCCTTGACGGCCGGCCATCGCACCCTGCCGTTCGGGACGAAGGTCGAGGTGGTGAACCTCCGCAACGGCCGCGCCGTGACGGTGAAGATCACCGATCGCGGGCCGTTCACCAAAGGCCGCGTGATCGATCTCTCCCGCGCCGCCGCCCGCGCCATCGGCATGACCGGCATCGACGAGGTCGCCCTCTATGCCGGGCCGCAGACGCCCGAGGTGACGGCGACCGGCTCCGTCGCCGGGAGGTCCCGGCCGCGTTGACGGCAGGACCGGTTCTCCGGCACGACAGGCTCGACCGCTCCGAGCCCGCGAGTTGCCTTGGCCGCCTACGACTTCGCCGCGCCCCGCCTGTTCGTCGATCGTCCGCTCACTGCCGGCGCGCGGCTCACGCTCGACCGCGGCCAGTCGAACTACCTTCTCAACGTGCTGCGGCTGAAGCCTGAAGCGGCCGTCCTCGTCTTCAACGGGCGCGACGGCGAATGGCGAGCGCGCCTCGACGGCACCGGCCGGAAAGCCGCCGACCTCCTGCCCGAGGAGCAGGTGCGGGCGCAGACGCCGCCGGGCGACCTCCTCTATCTGTTCGCGCCGATCAAGCACGCCCGGCTCGACTACGTCGTTCAGAAGGCGGTCGAGATGGGCGCGTCGGCCCTGAAGCCGGTGCTGACGCGGCGGACGCAGACAAGCCGCGTCAACCGCGCCCGCATGCGCGCCAACGCCATCGAGGCGGCGGAGCAATGCGGCATCCTCTCGATCCCCGAGGTGCTGGCGGAAGAGGATTTGCCGCGCGCGCTCGCCGGCCTCGAGCCGGACCGTCTCCTCGTGTTCTGCGACGAGGAGGCACCGGTCTCAGACCCGCTCTCGGCGCTGTCGCAAGCCCGGGCCACAGCCGGAAAGCTCGCCGTCGCCGTCGGCCCGGAGGGCGGGTTTACGCAGGAGGAGCGCGCGCTGGCACTTCGCCATCCCCGTCTTGTCCGCCTGTCGCTCGGGCCGCGCATCCTGCGCGCCGACACGGCGGCGGTCGCGGCGCTGGCGCTGGCGCAGGCGGTTCTCGGAGATTGGCGTTGAGCCGGATCAGCTCGCGTCGGCGTAGGCTGCCGGCGTGTCGGTCAGGAGGAGGCTCTTGCGCGGCACGACGAGCGTCAGGGCGAGCATCGCGATCGCTGCCATGACGGCGAGCACGGCGACGGCGTTCTGGACTCGGGCCTGCACGGTAACGCTCCTCGCACCCGGCCCTTCCGGCCGGCCTTGGCGAGGATGATGGCAGAGCCCGGTTACCGCCCGATTACCCGGACGATATGCAACCGAAACATCGCCGAAAAGAGCGGAACCGCTCAGTGCAGCAAGAGCAGCCAGACCGTCGCCGCAACGGGCGAGACGACCCCCATGAGAAAGGGAAGAAGGCTTCGCGCCATGTATTCGCCCGCCATGGGAGTGTCCTTTCGATCCTCAGGCGGGACCGAGCATGGCGGCGCAAAGGTTTCGGTAGGCTTGCCGAATGCTTGCCGAGACCGGTCGATTCGCCGGAAGGGTTAACCCGGCCTTTACGCCGCGGCGGCCCGCTCGGCCTCGATCAGCACGTCGAGCGCCCGCCAGGGCTTCTGCATGTACTTCGCTCCCCGCGGCAGGTCGCCGAGGCGGTCGCCGGGGTTGCCCGAGGTGACGAGAACGCGGATCCAGGGCCAGTCGCGCTTGACGATGCGGGCGAGCTCGACCCCATCCATCCGGCGAAGGCGGATGTCGGCGAATAGCAGCGCCACCGACCGGGCGTTGGCCTTGAGGAAGGCGAGGGCCGCCTCGGCGCTGTCCTCCTCGACGACGTCGAGGTCGGTCTCCTCGATCAGGGTAGCGGCCAGGCTGCGGACATCGGGATCGTCCTCGACCACGAGCGCGATGCGAGCCGGGTTGTGGTCGGGATTGGCCATGACGGTCTCCTCCGGTCAGTGGGGCTTGAGGCTGCGGGTCCCGAGCCTCTCGATGATGGTGGCCAGATGCTCCGGAATCGGCTCGCGAAGGAGCTCGGAGTACACACGACGCAAAGCACCGCCGATCTCGGCCAGGAGCTCGGCGT
>DAINQO010000091.1:0-9387 GCA_036742625.1 Microvirga sp. | reverse complement strand
AGCTCGGAGTACACACGACGCAAAGCACCGCCGATCTCGGCCAGGAGCTCGGCGTCGGAGGGCCGAGGGTGGAGCCGACAGTCCGAGGCTGACCGAACGATGAACGCGTGTCCATCGTCCTCGGGAACAGGTTCGTCCGACAACCCCCAGCCCCTTCGTCAGCTTCCCCCGACTGGATACAATGTCGCAGAGTACGTAGGAGTTCGCCCCGCTGCCGAAATATTTCGCGGCCATGGGGCCCTAGTGGGCGTGCCGATGCTCGGCCTCGCCGCGCGCCGCGATGCCGCGCACGGCGTACTCGACCGTCACCGCGCCGGCCTTCTCGAACAGAAGCGTGCCTTTGAGCGTCTGGCCCTCCTTCAGCGGCTCCGTCAGGTCCATGAACATGATATGGTAGCCGCCGGGCTTGAGCTCGACGGTTGCGCCGGGCTTGATCTCGAGCCCGGTCTCGAGCGGGCGCATGCGCATGACCTCGCCCTGCATCGACATCTCGTGGACCGCAAAGCGCGCCGCCGCGGGCAGCGAGCCGCCGACGAGCCGGTCGGGCTCGGTGCCGGCATTGGTGATGCGCATGTAGCCGCCGGCGACCTTCGCTCCGCCGGGCGTGGCCCGCGACCATGGCGCCTCGACGACGAGCGCGCCGACCCTGTAGGCCGGACCGGCGGCGGCAGCTGTTGCCGCAACCTTGAGGGTCGGAGCCGGCGCCTTGAGCGTGTGCGGATCCTGCCCGTCCGCCGCGATCTCGACCCAGCGCTCGGAGCCGTTCTGGCATTCCTGGACGACCGGGAAGGCGAGCGTCTTGCCGGCCGCCTCCGCGGTGATCCGGGCGCGGAAGACGAATTCGTCGTAGAAGGCGTCGGGCAGCTCGCCGCCGCTCCAGACGATCTCCTTGACGCCGTCGGCGACCGGCTTGCCGTACAGGTCGTAGCTCTTGGCGTAGGCGCCGCGAGCCGTCGTCAGCGTCCAGCCGGCCTTCGGCATCGGGCGTACATCGATGATCGTTTCGGGAATCTGGATGCGCACGGTCCTGGTCGCCTCGCCCTTGCAGCCGTGCGGCACGCGCAGGACACCTTTGTAGGTCGAGTTCGGCGAGGCCTGCGAGGTCTCCAGCGTCGAGTGGGCGAGGGCGGTGGTCGCGACGGCGATGATGGCTGCAGTGAGCGCACCGCAAACGGTTTTCGCAAGCATGGCAGAATCCTGGTGACAATCGATCGGATCGGCGGGAGGGGTCGATCAGCGAGCGATCGGCGGAGCCCGTGCGCCGAGAGGCAGAACCGCCGTTGCCGGGACGTCAAAGACCTCGCCGACGGCAGGGACGACGGCGGTCCAGGTTGCCGAGGCGCGAAGGACAGGCGCCGTCCGCTCGGGAGCGCCGATCGGCGAGCCGCTGCAAGCAAGCGTGCAGCAATCGGCGGGGCGCGAGCCCGCCGGCTCGCTCGGACCGGATGCGTCGCGATGCTCGGGCTCGCACAGCCACCCGGCTTGCCCCTGCCCCGGGAGGTGTGCGGCTGCAGCGGCGCCGGCGAGGAGCGCCTGGAGCCCCAGCGCGTAGGCGGCGATGACGGCAAGCGCCGCTCGGCGCCAACCGTATCGGCGAGCCCTATGCATCCTGCCAGCCGTTTGCATCCTGAAGCTATGCGCCCGCGCAGGGGGCGGGTCAACGCGAGCCGGGCCAGGAGGGCAGCCGCTCACAGCGCCTTTGCCATCTCGCGCAGCTTGAACTTCTGCACCTTGCCGGTCGACGTCTTCGGCAGCTCGGTGAAGACGATGTGGCGCGGGATCTTGTAGCCGGCGAGCTTCTGACGGCACCAGCCGATCAGCTCCTCGGCCGAGACCATCTCGGAGGGCTTCAGCTCGACGAAGGCGCACGGGGTCTCGCCCCATTTGTCGTCCGGTTTCGCGACGACGGCCGCCGCCTGCACGGCCGGGTGCTTGTAGAGCGCGTCCTCGACCTCGATCGAGGAGATGTTCTCGCCGCCCGAGATGATGATGTCCTTCGAGCGGTCCTTGAGCTGGATGTAGCCGTCCGGGTGCTTGACGCCGAGATCGCCGGAGTGGAACCAGCCGCCGGCGAAGGCCTCGGCCGACGATTTCGGGTTCTTGAGGTAGCCCTTCATCACAACGTTGCCGCGGAACATGACCTCGCCCATGCTCTCGCCGTCCGCCGGCACCGGCGTGACCGTCTCCGGGTCCATCACGTCGAGCGCCTCGAGGGTCACGTAGCGCACGCCCTGGCGGGCCTTCTTGGCGCCGTACTCGGCGCCCTCGAGCGCGTTCCACTCCTCGTGCCAGTCGTTGATGACGGCGGGGCCGTAGCTCTCGGTCAGGCCGTAGAGGTGGGTGACGTTGAAGCCGGCCTCCTTCATCTGGCGCAGCACCGCCTCGGGCGGCGGCGCCGCCGCGGTGAAGAACTGCACCTCGTGCGGCAGCAGTTTCTTCTCGGCGTCCGGCGCGTTGAGGAGGAGCGACATCACGATCGGCGCGCCGCAGAGATGCGTGACCTTGTGCCGGCTGAGCGCGTCGTACATGGCGTCGGCGCGCACGTAGCGCAGGCAGACATGGGTTCCGGCGACGATCGAGATCGACCACGGGAAGCACCAGCCGTTGCAGTGGAACATCGGCAGCGTCCAGAGATAGACCGGATGCTTGCCCATGCCGCAGGTGACGACGTTGCCGAGCGCCAGCAGACAGGCGCCGCGGTGGTGGTAGACCACGCCCTTCGGGTCGCCGGTCGTCCCCGAGGTGTAGTTGAGCGAGATCGCATCCCACTCGTCGTCGGGCATTGCCCAAACGAAACCCGGGTCGCCTCCGGCGATGAAATCCTCGTACTCGATCTCGCCGAGGCGCTCGCCGGCGCCTGCGAACTCCGGGTCGTCGTAGTCGATCACGAGCGGCTTCGCTTTCGCCTCGGCGAGCCCCGCCTTCACGGTCTTCGAGAACTCGCGGTCGGTGATGAGCACCTTCGCTTCGCCGTGGTCGAGCGAGAAGGCGATGATCGCGGCATCGAGGCGCGTGTTGAGGGTGTTGAGCACGGCGCCGGTCATCGGCACGCCGTAGTGGCACTCGAGCATCGCCGGCGTGTTCGCCATCATGACGGCGACCGTGTCGCCGCGGCCGATGCCGCGCTTCGAAAGCGCCGATGCGAGCCGGCGCGCCCGGGCGTAGAACTCGCGGTAGCTGCGGCGGAGCGAGCCGTGAATGATCGCTGTGCGGTCCGGGAAGACCGCGGCCGAGCGCTCGAGGAAAGTGAGCGGCGTCAGCGGCTGGAAATTCGCCGGGTTCTTATCGAGGTCGCGGTCGTACGGCGTCATCGGGGCTGCCCTTGGCGGGGTTGCCAAGACTTATCGCAGCGCAACAGGCGGGGGAAGCGGCAGGCCCTTTGCCGCCATGACGGCGCGGGCGCGATCGGGATAGTCGGTGATCAGGCCGTCGACGCCCCAATCGATGAGCCGGGCCATGTTCTCCGGCGCGTTGACGGTCCACGGGATGACGGCAAGCCCGAGTTCCTTCGCCCCGCTGAGGCGCTCCTCGGTCAGGTCGCGGAAGGAGGGCGACCAGACGTGGCAGCCGGCACCCTTGACGAGAGCGGTCACCGAACCGCCGAAGCGGTCGATATCGAGCCCGGCGGTCCAGGGGGAGGGCCCGTCGACACCCTTCTGCATGGTATCGAAATGACCCTCGCTCGTCAGGCACGAGCGGGCGAGATCGGGCGCGATGGCTTCGAACGCCTTGAGGGTGCGCCAGTCGAACGACTGCACGATCACGCGGCGCTCCATCCCGGCGGCGCGCACCGCCTCGGCGACGGCCTGGGCGAAGGGCTCGGGTTCCGGCGAGTCGTGGCTCCCGGGGGCGAGTTTGGTCTCGATGTTGAAGCGGATGTGGTCGGCGCCGGCCCGGCGAACGAGGTCGAACACCTCGGCGAGGCGCGGAATGCGGGCGCCGTCGGCCGGCTCCTGGGCGGCAAGGCGGCGTCCGTAGGGGGTACGCGGCTTCAGCCGCCCGACGTCATAGCCGGACAGCTCCGCGAAGGTCAGCGACCGGATCGCCGGCCCGACCTCGCTCAGGAACTGGCCGTCCGGACCGCGCGTCGTGTCCGGGTTGAGCCGCGCGTCGTGATGGACGACGAGGACGCCGTCGCGGGTCATGCCGAGGTCGAGCTCGAGCGTCGAAACGCCGATCGCGAGTGCCTTCGCGAAGGCGGCAAGCGTGTTCTCGGGCGCGAGCCCGCGCGCGCCGCGATGGCCTTGCAAGTCGAAGGGTTTCGACTCGAGGACCCCTTGATCGGAGCCTTGTGCCGGCGCGACAAGCAGCACCAGCGCCGCGAGCGCGCGCGCGAGGTTCATTCCGCGAAACCCCCGAACCGCCGGCGGACGCCCGCCAGCCGGCGAGGGCGAGCTTTCCCCCGACCCGCGCCAGGAGTCCAGAGACGGCGGCGGAAACGCGGTCGTCGGCTCCGAGAGTCATGCCCCTGCCGGTGGCTTGGCTCAGGCGGCTTGCGGGGGCTTCGCGCCGCGCCCAGATGGTTTTATGTGGTAGGCCGGCCTCTTTGAGGAACGCACCGCATGTACACGCAAGCCCTCAACACCCGCGAGGCGATCGGCCCGGCCGAGGATCCGGAGCGCGAGGCGCGCTTCCAGGCGCGCGTCGACAGCGAGGAGAAGGTCGAGCCGAACGACTGGATGCCGGAGGCTTATCGCCGCCTCCTCGTGCGGCAGATCTCGCAGCACGCCCATTCCGAGATCGTCGGCATGCTGCCCGAGGGCAACTGGATCACCCGGGCGCCGTCGCTGCGCCGCAAGGCGGCCCTCCTCGCCAAGGTCCAGGACGAGGGCGGGCATGGGCTCTATCTCTATGCCGCCGCCGAGACGCTGAACGTCTCGCGCGAGGAACTCGTCGCGCAGCTGCTCGAGGGCCGCGCCAAGTACTCCTCGATCTTCAACTACCCGACGCTGACCTGGGCCGACATCGGCGCCATCGGCTGGCTCGTCGACGGCGCCGCGATCATGAACCAGATCCCGCTCTGCCGCTGCTCGTATGGGCCTTACGCGCGGGCGATGATCCGCATCTGCAAGGAGGAGAGCTTCCATCAGCGCCAGGGCTACGAGATCATGCTGACGCTTTCGCGCGGCACGGCGCAGCAGAAGGCGATGGCGCAGGACGCGTTGGACCGCTGGTGGTGGCCGTCGCTGATGATGTTCGGGCCCTCCGACCGCGAGAGCCAGCACTCCGACCGCTCGATGCGCTGGAAGATCAAGCGCTTCTCGAACGACGAGCTGCGCCAGAAATTCGTCGACGCGACCGTCCCGCAAGGCCTCCATCTCGGCTTGACGTTTCCGGACCCGGAGCTGCGCTTCGACGAAGCCGCCGGGCACTGGACCTTCGGCGAGATCGACTGGACCGAGTTCAAGGAAGTCGTCGCCGGCAACGGCCCGTGCAACCGCCAGCGCCTGAAGGCGCGCCAAAAGGCGCATGAGGAGGGAGCCTGGGTGCGGGAGGCAGCGATGGCCTTCGCGGAGAAGCGCCGGCGGCGTGAGCAGCGGGCGGAGGCGGCGTAAAGACCAATGTTGTCATCGCCGGGCTTGACCCGGCCACCGTGGCGCACGGGCCGGATCGCTGCCCAGCCCGGTGCTGATAATTGAAAGGACGGTGAATGACCGAACGCAATATTCCCCTCTGGGAGGTGTTCATCCGCTCCCGCAACGGCCTTGCCCACAAGCATGTCGGATCGTTGCACGCGGCCGATTCCGAGATGGCGCTGCAGGCGGCGCGCGACGTCTACACGCGCCGCGGCGAGGGCCTGTCGATCTGGGTCGTGCCCTCCGCCGCGATCGTCGCCTCCGACCCCTCCGACAAGGACGTGCTGTTCGAGCCGACGGCGTCGAAGGTCTATCGCCACCCGACCTTCTACGAGGTGCCGGACGAAGTCGGACACATGTGATGACCACCATCACGGCCGCCGACACGCCGCTCGTGCAATACGCGTTGCGCCTTGCCGACAATGCGCTCGTGCTCGGGCACCGTCTGTCCGAATGGTGCGGCCACGCGCCGATGCTCGAGGAGGACATCGCGCTCGCGAACATCGCCCTCGACCTCATCGGCCAGGCGCGATCGCTCTACGCGCATGCGGCGGCGGTCGAGGGCGAGGGCCGCGACGAGGACGCGCTCGCCTATTTGCGCGACGGCGGCCAGTACCGCAATGTGCTCCTCGTCGAGCAGCCGAACGGCGATTTCGCCGTCACCATCGCACGGCAATTCCTCTACGCGGCCCTTATGGCGCCGTTCTGGCGTGCGCTCGCCTCGTCGCGCGACGAGACTCTTGCGGCCATCGCAGCGAAGGCCGAGAAGGAGGCCGTCTACCACCTGCGCCACGCATCCGAATGGCTCATCCGCCTCGGCGACGGCACGGCCGAGAGCCATGCCCGCGCGCAAGCCGCGCTCGACGAGCTGTGGATGTACACCGGCGAGCTGTTCGAGGTCGACGCCATCGAGCGCGGCCTCGTCGAGCCCGGCATCGCCGTCGATCCGCGGGCCCTGGCTCCCGAGTGGGACGAGACCGTCGACCGGGTGCTTGCCGAGGCGACGCTTGCGCGCCCGCCCGAGCAATGGATGCAGACCGGCGGCCGTGCCGGGCGCCACTCCGAGCATCTTGGCTTCATCCTCGCCGATTTGCAGTTCCTGCAGCGCGCCTATCCGGGAGCGAAGTGGTGAGCGCTGCGCCGGCCCCTCACCGGCTCGCCTTCGGCGAAGCGGCTTCTCCCGGCAAACCGGGAGAGGAGCTTCACGCGCGCGCCTGGGCCGCCGCCGCTTCGGTCGTCGATCCCGAAGTGCCTGTCCTCACCATCGAAGATCTGGGCGTGCTGCGCGACGTCGCGATCGCGGACGACGGTACGGTCGAGGTTTCGATCACCCCGACTTATTCGGGCTGCCCGGCGATGACGGTCATCTCGCTCGAGGTCGAGTGCGCGCTCGCGCGCGCCGGCATCGCCGATGCGCGGGTCAAGACGGTGCTCTCGCCGGCCTGGACGACCGACTGGATGTCGCAGGACGGCCGCCGCAAGCTCGAGGATTACGGCATCGCGCCGCCGGCGCCGAAGGCGTCGCGGCGGGCGCTCTTCGGCGTCGAGATGATCGCCTGCCCGCAATGCGGGTCGGCGGATACCGAGAAGCTCGCCGAGTTCGGCTCGACCGCATGCAAGGCGCTGTGGCGATGCCAGAGCTGCCGCGAGCCGTTCGACCATTTCAAGTGCATCTGATTCGGTGACCCCGCACTTCCACCCGCTCACGATCACGGAGATCCGCCCGGAGACTCCGGACGCGGTGTCGATCGCCTTCGCGGTGCCGGACGCGCTCGCCGAGGCCTATCGCTTCACGCCCGGCCAGTACCTGACGCTGAAGACCGAGCACGAGGGCGAGGAGCTGCGGCGCTCCTATTCGATCTGCTCCGGGCTCGACGACGGCGAGCTCAGGGTCGCGGTGAAGAAGATCGTGGGCGGGCGCTTCTCCGGGCTTCTCGGCGAGGCGATCAGGCCGGGCCAGACGCTCGAGGTGATGACGCCGATGGGCCGCTTCGGCGTCGCGCCCGAGCCTGAGGCGGTGCGCACCTATGTCGGCCTTGCCTGCGGCTCCGGCATCACGCCGATCCTGTCGATCGTCAAATCGGCGCTGACGCGCGAGCCGCGGAGCCGTTTCTTCCTGTTCTACGGCAACCGCACCAGCGCGAGCATCATCTTCCGCGAAACGCTCGAGGATCTGAAGGACCGCTTCGTCGAGCGCCTGTCCGTGTTCCACATCCTGTCGCGCGAGGCGCAGGACGTCCCAATCCTCAACGGGCGTCTCGACGCAAAGAAGATCGCGCTGCTGCTGCGCGCCGTGGTGCCGGCGAGCGAGGTCGACCACGTCTTCGTCTGCGGCCCGAGCGGCATGCTCGAGGACGCCGAGGCGGCGCTGAAGACGCTCGGCCTTCGCGACGAGCAGATCCATTTCGAGCGCTTCACCCCGGCCGAGGGCGGCGCCGGGCGGCCGGCGCCGCGGCCGATCATCGTTGACGAGACCCCGAAGGCGGTCGCCGAGATCATCCTCGACGGCGTGCGCCATTCCTTCCCGGTCGCGGAAGGCGAGGCGATCGTCGACGCGGCGCTGCGCGCCGGGCTCGACCTGCCCTATTCCTGCAAGGGCGGGATGTGCTGCACCTGCCGCGGCAAGATCGTCGAGGGCGAGGTCGAGATGATCCAGAACTACTCGCTCGAGCCCTGGGAGATCGCCGCCGGCTACGCGCTGACCTGCCAGTCGCTGCCGAAGACCGCGCGCGTCGTCGTCGACTACGACCATTTCTAACGCATGATCCCGAAAAGCGCGCGTCCCTACGCGATCGCGACGATCTCGGCCTCGGACGCGCCGGCCTGCACGACGTCGCCGACGCGCTTGCCGGTGAGGGCCTGGGCGACCGGCGAGACGTAGGAGATGGTGCCCTTCGCGGGATCCGCCTCGTCCTCGCCGACGATGCGGAAGGTCTGGCGGCGGCCGTCCTCGCGCTCGATCGTGACCGTCGAGCCGAAATGCGCCTCAGCGGCGTCGGCCGGCGCGGTCACGACCTGCGCCGTGTTGCGCCGCGCCGTCCAGTAGCGCAGATCGCGCGCCGTGCGCGCAAGGCTCGCCTTGTCGTCGGCCTCCTGGGCCGCCGCGTGCTCGCGGTGCAGCCGCTCGAGCTCGGCCTCGATGCGGGAGAAGCCTTCCGGCGTGACGAAATTCGGATGCGGCGAGATCGGGCGGTCGGGCAAATCCTCGAATGCCTCGCCCCCTTCCGGCTCCTTGACGAACGCGCTGCTCATGAAAAGGCAAATCCTGCGATCCGCTCAGGTTCCGCCAGCGGCGGCCTCGTGTCCAGCATGATTTGCTTCGGGAACGAAGCGGTGCCGGGTCAGACCGGAGGCGGGTTTCTGTCCAGGAAGGTCCGGCGTTGATGCCAATACGGGTAGCTCGGCTTCTGCGCGCTCGCCGCGTCGAGGCGGCTGACTTGCTCGGGCGTGAGCTCGAGGGTGCTGCTGCCGAGATTGTCCCGCAGCTGCTCGGCATTGCGCGCGCCAACGACGATGCCGGACACCGTCGGCCGCGTCAGGAGCCATGCAAGCGCGATCTGCGGGATCGAACGACCGGTCTCGGCCGACAGCGCTTCGAGCACGTCGGTCACGGCGAACAGCCGATCCTCCGGAACCTCCCAGCTCGCGTCGCTGGCGGCGCGGCTGCCTTCGGGCGCGGTCTTGCTCCGCCCCACCTTGCCGCCGAGCTTTGCGCCGGAGAGCGGGCTCCAGACGAGGGTGCCGACCTTCTGGTCGAGCCCAAGCGGCATCAGCTCCCATTCGAAGTCGCGGGCGACGAGCGAGTAGTAGA
>DAINQO010000090.1:0-12801 GCA_036742625.1 Microvirga sp. | reverse complement strand
GCATCGCGCTTCATCCCTATCTCGTCGGCCAGCCGTACCGCCTCCGGCACCTCCGACGCGCCCTCCGGCACGTCGCCGATCATCGCGGGCGCATCTCGATGACGACCGCCGGCGCGATCGCCTCGCACGTAACGGCTCTCGACCACCGCGAATGATGGCCGTGCCGCGCGCGCCGATCGCCACCTATTCCGGCACGCCGGCCTTGCGGAGTCCCTCCAGGAACACGTCGCAATGCGCGAAATTCGCCAGGTTCCGGCGCAACACGCTGAGCCGGACCGGCGGGCCAAGCCTGTTGCGCGCGGCGATGTATTCCTGCGCTTCCTCGATCAGCCCAAGGTGCCCGCAGCAGCTGATGAGCGAGTGGTACTGGCCGACATGCTCGGCAGCCGCAACGGAGGCACGAAGATATGGCAGCGCCTCCTCGAACTGACGCGCGGCCACCAGCGCCAGACCGTGGACCGTCGTGTAAAATCCGGCAAAGGTGTCAACCGGGCTCATGCGCAGGGCCCATCCGCTTTCCACGAGCGCCTCGTCCAAATGACCGGCGCGCAGCAGCACCCACCCGAACACGATGTGGCCGAGCGCGAAGCTCGGGTTGAGGGTGAGGGCGGCCTGGAGCTCGCCGAGCGCCCTCTCATGCTGCCCCGCCGAGCTGAGGCACAGCCCGAAGACCATCCGGGCCCAGGGGTCGGTCGAATCGTGCTGCAACGCGTCTTGCGCATGGCCGGCCGCCTGCCTGAGCGATTCCTCTCGGTCCGGCAGCCAATAGGCGTACGTCGCCCAGTAGGTCGCCCAGCCTAGAAGCGCGTGGGCTCGGGCATAGGTCGGCTCGAGCGCGACCGCCCGGCGCAAGAGGGTCTGCGCCTCCATGTTCTGCTCGCGATCGAACTTGTTCAGCATCACGACGGCGCGGGCCACGAGGCCCCAGGCGTCGATGCTGTCCGGCGGCTTCGAGGCAGCCCTGAAGCCCTCCTCGACATAGAGGTGCGGCTCGACGGTCGCGACGACGCGCTCCGTGATCTCGTCCTGGACCGCGAAGAGGTCGCGCAGCTCGCGGTCGTAGCGGTCGGCCCAGATGTGCTTGCCGGTCTCGGCGTCGATGAGCTGCGCCGCGACCCGCATGCGCCCGCCGGCGACCCGCACGCTGCCCTCGAGCACGTAGCGCACGCCGAGCGCCTCGGCGACCTGGCGCACATCCACGGCCTTGCCCTTGTAGGTGAAGCTCGAGTTGCGGGCGATGACGAACAGCCAGCGCAGGCGCGCGAGCGCGGAGATGAGATCCTCGGTGAGGCCATCGGCGAGGTACTCCTGCTCGGGATCGCCGCTCATGTTCGTGAAGGGCAGGACCGCGAGCGAGGGCCGGTCGAGCGCCTTGGCTCCGGCTGCGGCCGGCGGCGCCGGGTCCGCATCGCCGGTCGCGGGGCTCTCCAGCATCTCGCGGAGCTTAAGGCCCGTATGGCTCTCCACGATCGCGAGCGTGCGCTCGGAGAAGAGCCCGGTCAGGAGCTTGTCGACGGTCGATTTGCCGAGCTTGGTCTTGAAGGCGAACTGATCTCGCGAGGTCCGCTCCCGGGCCAGATAATCCCTGAGGGCGGCGGCGATCCGCTTCTTGTCGTCCATCCTCACCGATCCTCGTAGGCGACGGCGCTCGGGAAACCGCAGGAAAGGACCGGAAAGTTCCGGCGAGAGCCGCGGAAAACCCTCTGAACTAGAAGGGCATCAACCTCGATGAGGCAATCCGCCCTCGGCGGAATCTTCTGAGAAGAGGATGCGATGCGTGCTGTCGGAGCCAGGGTGCAGGATTTTGGCTCCGGACGGCGGGGTCTGTCCGCTGCCCTGGTCTTCGTCGTCGCGCTGCTCACGAGCGTCGACGCGGTTCCTCAGCCGGCTCCGCGCAAGCCGCCGCAGGCCCTGCAGGAGACCGGGCTCTATTCGGATTTCGCCGCCCTTGAGGTCGATCCGCGCCACCTCGCCTTCTCGCCGCAATATCCGCTCTGGACCGACGGCGCCGCGAAGCGCCGCTGGATATCGCTGCCGCCGGGCAGCGCCATCGACGGCTCCGATCCGGACGCCTGGGTCTTTCCGGTCGGCACGCGCCTGTGGAAGGAGTTCTCCTTCGGCGGGCGGCGCGTGGAGACGCGCTTCATCGAGCTCCAGCCCGACGGCCAGTGGCTCTATGCCGCCTACGCCTGGAACCCCGAGGGCACCGACGCGCAGCTCGTCTCCGAGAGGGGCCGGCGCGGCGCCTACCCGCTCGGCGGCGGGCGTTCGCACACCATCCCCGGGGTCAGCGACTGCAAGGCCTGCCATCAGGGCGGCCGCAGCGAGGTTCTGGGCTTCAGCGCGCTGCAGCTCTCGCCCGACCGCGATCCCGGCGCGCTGCATGCCGACGCCGCCGGCGTCGATCTCGCGTATCTCGTCAAGAAGGGGCTGATCACGGGCTCGCCGAAGTCGCTCTTGGACAAGGCGCCGCGCATCGCGGCGGCCTCCCCGACCGAGCGCGCCGCCCTCGGGTACCTCCACGGCAACTGCGGCCACTGTCACAACCCGCAAGGGCCGCTGCAGAACGTCGGGCTTTTCCTGCGCCAGGCCGCCAGCGCGAGCGTTTCGCCCGCGATTGCAAGCGCCGTTGGTCAGCCCGTGCGGAAGCCGGCGCCGGGGCAGTCGCCCGAAGCGGTGTTGCGCATCGAGCCCGGCCACCCGGAGCGCAGCGGGATCATGCAGCGCATCGCGTCGCGCTACCCGGCCCTGCAGATGCCGCCGCTCGGCACCGCGCTCACCGACGAGGAAGCCATCGCGCTCATCGAGCGTTGGATCGCGCAGACGGAAACGGTCCGCAAGGAAGCCCAGCTGCAACAGAAGGAGCCATGACATGAGCCGTGCACGATTGATCCTGCTCGCCGCCGCCCTGCTGCTTCCGGGCGCCGCCCTTGCCCAGAGCGACGCGAGAGCCGCGCAGGTGAAGCGCGGCGAGTACCTCGTCACCATCGGTCTGTGCCACGATTGCCATACGCCGCTCGTCATGGGACCGGACGGCCCGGCGCCCGACATGAAGCGCGCGCTCTCCGGCCACCCGCAGGACATGCGCATCGAGGCGCCGGCGAAGCTCGCGCAGCCGTGGACGGCCGCCGCCTCGCCGACGCTGACCGCCTGGTCGGGACCCTGGGGCGTGAGCTTCACGGCAAACCTCACGCCGGACCCGGAGACGGGCGTGCTGCGCGACTTCACCGAACAGCAGTTCATCCAGACCCTGCGCACCGGCCGCCACCAGGGCCAGGGCCGGGAGATCCTGCCGCCGATGCCGTGGCCGCTGATCGGAAAGATGACGGACGAGGACCTGAAGGCGGTCTTCGCCTACCTGCGGCAGATCCCGGCCGTGAAGAACAAGGTCCCGGATCCCATCCCGCCCAAGGAGTGAGCCATGCTGATCATCCATTTCCTGCGGGTGCTGCGCGCGCTGAGGCGCCTGAGGGCGCGCCGACGCAAGGCCGGCGAGCTCTTCGCGCGCCTCGACCGCCGCACGCTCGCCGATCTCGGCATCGGCCCGGGCGTGATCGTCTCGATGGCGCGGCAGACGGGCATGCGACAGCTGCGGCGTTCGCAGCACCTTTAACGGCGCGGGTCGCGGCGCGCTCCGGGTTACATCTCGGCCCACATCCGCACGAGGTTTGCGGCGCTCTTGGCGAGGAGGTCGAGGTCCTCGGTCTTGCCGAGCCGGTCGAAGAGGCGGCGGCGCGCCGTCTCCAGGTCGAACAGGAGCTCGCGTTGCGCGGCGTCGCGGATGTGGCTCTGGGCCCAGCCGACTGCGGCGACGCGCTCGCCCCGCGTCACCGGCTCGACCCGGTGCAGCGCCGTCGAGGGATAGACGACCATGTGGCCGGCCGGGAGCTTGACCGCGTCCTCGCCGCTCGGGCTCTCGATGACGAGCTCGCCGCCGTCGTAAGCTTCGGGCTCGGCCAGGAACAGGGTGAAGGACACGTCGGTGCGGATACCGCCCATGAGCGGGTTGTCGACGTGCGAACCGTAGGCCTGACCGCCGCCGTAGCGGCTGAAGACGAGCGGCGTCAGCGCCTTCGGCCGCACCGCGAGCCCGAAGAGCTCGTTCTTGCCGATCGCGCCCTCGACGCGCTCGCGCAGGAGGCGCAGGGTCGCGCTGTCGCGCGCCTGCTCGTTGTCCTTGACGAGGCGCGCGTTCCAGCCGGCCGTGCGGGCGCCGTCCTCGAACGGCGCATGGGCGAGGGCGGCGCGGATCTCGGCGGCGTCCTCGGCCGATAGGACGTCGGCGATCGCAAGCTGCATGAGACTTTGGTTCCGGTTGCCCGGGCGACCCTTAGCAGATAGCTAAGTGCCTGGAAACGCTTACAGTTTTCAACGGTTCTAAACTAGCAGCCTGCGGCGGCCTTGACCCGCCTGGAGGAGAGACCGCATGAAGCGCCGCAAGATCTGGGTCGGGCTTGGCACCGCCGTCCTCGTCACCTCGCAGGTGGCGGCCCACGAGGAGACGCCGCTGCCGATCCCCGGCGACGGTGTCGCGCCGGCCGGCCGCCACGCCGCCGCGGCGCACCGTCATGGCGCCGCCATCGTGCTCGCCGCCAAGGCAAAAGCCGGCGGCGAGGGCGGCGAAGGCGGGGAGGGGGACGAGGGCGGCGAGGGCGCCAAGGCGTCCTACGACGCGGGCCTCAAGCCGGCGGTTCGCTTCTATCGCAACATCGAGCTGATCCGCGGCCATCTCCTCGTCGGCGACGAGCTCGTGCGCGAGAAGCGCTGGGCCGAGGCGCTGCCGCACTTCCTGCACCCGTCGGCGGAGATCTACGGCAAGATCCGGGGCGACCTGAAGACCTACGAGGTGCCGCCATTCCTCGCCGCCCTCAAGGCGCTCGCCCAGACCGTCAAGGCCAAGAACGAGGGCGCCTACCGCACCGCGCTTACGGGGCTCGAAGAGCGCCTCGCCGCCGCCGACAAGGGCGTCAAGGCAAAGGCGGCCGACTGGCAACCGTTCGTCGTCGACACCGTCCTCGAGATGCTGCGCTCGGCGATGGGCGAGTACGAGGAGGCGATCGCCAAGGGGCGGATCGCGAAGCCCGTCGAGTACCAGGACTCCCGCGGCTTCGTCTGGCAAGCCGAGAAGCTCTTCGGGACGGTGGCCGAGGGCATCGGGCAGAAGGACGCCGAGGCGCTCAAGGGCGCGCAGGCGGCCTTCGCCGACCTGAAGAAGGCCTGGCCGGCGCCGGTGCCGCCGAAGACGCCGGTGCGGGACGTGTCGCAGGTGCTCGCCGACGTGTCGCGGATCGAGCTGCAGCTCGGTCGTTTCCGGTAAGGCCGTCACGCGCGTTCATGCGGCCGCGGTCGGTCCCCGGGCGGCTCGTCCTCGCCCTCCTGCCGGTTGCGGCGGTGCTGTCGGCCGGCGCGCTCGCGCGGCGCGCCGCTGCCGACGACGCGCTTGCGGCGTGGCGTGCCGCCTTCGCCCGGCCAGCCGCGATCCCGGCTCCGGCGAGCAATCCGGTCACGCCGCAAAAGGTCGACCTCGGCCGCGCCCTGTTTACCGACACGCGCCTGTCCGGCGACGGCACCATGGCTTGCGTCACCTGCCACGATCCGGCCCTGTCCTTCTCCGACGGCGTCGCGCGCCGGCGGGGCCACGACGGCGAGCCCCTGCCGCGGCGCACGCCGTCGCTGTGGAACCTCGCCTGGGGCCTGACCTTCTTCTGGGACGGGCGCGCCCCGAGCCTTGAGGCGCAGGCGAGCGGGCCGATCGAGAACCGCCGCGAGATGGGCGGCGACATCGCCAAGGCGGCGGCGCGCCTTGCCGCCGATCCTGCCATGGCGGCGCGCTTTGCCGCGGCGTTCCCGGACGATCCGCGCGTCACCGAGGACCACATCCGCGCCGCGCTTGCGAGCTTCGAGCGCACCCTCGTCTCACCGAAGACCCGCTTCGACCGCTGGCTCGGGGGCGACGAGGCGACCCTCGACGCGGAGGAGCGCTCAGGGTTCGGGCTCTTCGTCGGCAAGGCGGGCTGCGTCGCCTGCCACAAGGGCTGGCGCTTCACCGACGAGGCCTTCCACGACATCGGCTTGGCGGGCGCCGACCGCGGACGCGGCGCGGCGCTGAAGCTTGCCGCGGCGGACCACGCCTTCAAGACGCCGTCGCTGCGCGAGCGGGTCTGGACCGCGCCCTACATGCATGACGGCTCGCTTGCGAGCCTCGAGGCGGTGGTGGCGCATTATGCCGAGGGGGTGGTCCGCCGCCCGACCCTCTCGGCCGACCTCAAGGCGCGCCTCGACCTCTCGCCCGAGGAGCGGGGACAGCTTGTCGCGTTCCTGGCGACGCTGTCGAGCGACGACCCGCCACGGCCGACGGCGCTACCGGCGCGGGTGCAGACGCTCGGCGCGCCGGCAGGGCCGGCGGTCGCGGCGAGCGAGGTGCGCCAAAAGGGGCGCCGCTTCAGCCCCGGCAGCGTCGTGGTGGCGGCAGGCCAGGCGCTGCGGTTCTTCAACGACGACACCCGCACCCACAACATCCGGGTCGACGACCCGCGCCTGCCGGCCTTCTCCGAGGCGCAGGAGCCCGGCGACACGGTGATGCTCGGCTTCCCCGCGGCGGGCGAGTTTGCGGTCACCTGCGGCATCCATCCGGAGATGCGCCTCGCCGTCACGGTCCGGCCAAGACCGTGAGGCCTGAGCTCAACGAGACCTCGGACACCTCGGCGCAGCGCGTGCAGAATCAGTTCGATCGGTCACCCGCCAGCCCGCTTGGGCGCATTGCCGCGAACAGGAGCAACCCAATCACCGAAAGCAGCGCGATGACGAAGAAGGCGGCGGCCCAAGCCTGCCGCGCCATGCCGCCGCCCGCATCCAAAATCCAGCCGACGATGAGCGGACCGACGAAGCCGCCGGTGTAGCCGAGCATCGAATGCACGGCGAGCGTCGCGCCCCGCCGCGATGGCTCGGCGGTTCCGGCCGTGCCTGCGGTCAACGAGGACGAATCAAGCCACACGATGGGGCCGTAGAGCAGGAGCAGCGACGCCGCGAGGAGATACGAGCTCGGGCCGACAAGCCCGAGCAGGCAGGCACAGACCATCGAGGCGATCAAGGCGGACGCGATGAGACGGCGGCGGCCCAAGAGCATTGCGGCCTCGTTGCCGAGGATGCTGGCAACGGTGCCGGCGAGCCCGAGCACGGTCAGCGCCGCCGCCGGCGAAAGCGCCGCCGCTGACGTGCCGGTCGCGGTCGCGACGAAAGCCAGGTAGGCAACGCCCCATCCGCGCAGCGCGCTCATCTCGAGCGTGTGTATGCCGTAGACGATCGCGTACGCCATGGCCGAGCGATTGCGGAGCACGGGGCGGAAATCGAACACCGCGCCGGCGCTCGGCGGCCGCTCGCGACGCGGTGCCCGCGGGACCGCGAAGCATACGACGAGCCACGCCAGGAGCGCGCTTGCGGCGGCGGCGAAGAAGGCGGCGTTCCAGCCTGCGACGCGCGCGAGGACATCGGCGGAGGCGAACGACAGGGCGCCGGCGATGCCGATGCTCGCCGCGTGCCCGGCCGTCGCGCGCGACATCAGCTTGCCGTCGATGCTGTCCGCAAGAAGCTTGAGGCCGGTCATATAGGTCCCGGCCCAGCCGATGCCGGTCAAAGACCGCGCGCCGAAGGCCGACCAGAACCCGTCCGCCGTTAGGGCGAACAGAGCGTGGCCGGCAACCGTCAGCGAGACTCCGAGTAGATAAATGATCTTCGGATCGACCCGATCGGTCAGCGTGACGAGCACCGGCACGGCGACAATGTAGGCGCCGTAGAAGGCGGCCGTGACCCAGCCGGCCTCGCTGTAGCTCAACCCCCAGAGTGCGACCATCCGGGGCAAGAGCGCCGGCCAGAAGAACGCCCCGATCTGAACCAGCACCTGCGAGGCGCAGACGACGACCACCAATCGCGTTGCCGAAGCCGTCACGCCGCTTTGACCCGGGATGCTCAGACCGGCTCGACGGCCGGGTGCGACGATGCGACGGGCGCGCCGCAGCCGCAACCTTCGCCCTTCGTTGCCTGGGCCTCGACGTCCGCAAGGCAGCAGGCGTCGACGTCGTCTGGCGCCGGCCCGCCACAACAGCCCGGCGATGCGTCGCCGCCGGTGCGGTCGAACTGGCTCGTGCAGACGCCGGTCTCGGGCAGGCAGAGCTGCGTGCTGTCGGCGGCCTGGAGATCGCCGGCGATCGCCGCCGCGACCGAGCGGGCCTGCTCATATCCGGTCAGCAGCAGGAAGGTCGGCGCCCGGCCGTAGCTCTTCACGCCGAGGGTGTAGAAACCCGGCTCGGGGTGCGAGAGCTCGCGGTGGCCGTGCGGCGGCACCGAGCCGCAGGAGTGCAGGTTCGGGTCGATCAGCGGTCCGAGCGCCCGCGCGCTTTCGAGCCAGGGATCGAGCTCGAGGCGCAGCTCGCGGGTTAGCGCAAGGTCCGGGCGCTGCCCGGTCGCGACCACGATGCGGTCGACCGGCCCGAGACTGCGGATGCCGTCTGCCGTCTCGCCTTCGAGGATCACGCGGTCGCCAGCCGAGCGCACCGCCGTCGCCGAGAAGCCGGTCACGAGCGTCACCCGGCCAGAGTCGACGAGACCCCGCACGTGCGCGCCGAGCTCGCCCCGCGCCGGCAACTGATCGGCCAGGCCGCCGCCATAGACCCGGGCGAGGTTCGTGCCGCGCACCACCCAGACGACGCTGGCCCGCGGCCGGCGCTCAGCGAGCTTCACAAGATCGATCAGCACGTTCGCGGCCGAGTGGCCGGCGCCGACCACAAGGGTGGCGCGGCCCTCATAGGTCGCGCGGTCGCGCCCGAGCACGTCGGGCAGCCCGTAGGCGATCCTACCGGCGTGCTCGGCTTCGCCCTCTGCCGGCAAGCCGCCGGCGCCGAGCGGGTTCGGCATGGTCCAGGTGCCGGACGCGTCGATGACGGCGCGTGCGAGGTCACGCCGGAGCGCGCCGCCGCCGTTCGCGACCGAGAGGACGAACGGCCTTGTCTCGCGTCCGTTTCCCGACACCTTGTCGAGGCCCTGCCGCGTTATCGCCTCGACCGTGGTGCGGGTTTCGATGACGGCGGCCATTTCCGGGGTTGCGGCGAGGGGCTTCAGATAGGCGTCGTAGAGATCGCCGCCGGTCGGAAAGGCGTCCGCCGGCGGCTCCTGCCAGCCGTGCCGCATGAGGAGCGGGCGCGCGGCACGGTCGATGTTGTATCGCCACGGCGAGAACAGCCGCACATGGCCCCACTGGCGGACGCTCGCCGCGACCGTCGGGCTCTCCTCATAGACCCTCACCGGAACGCCGCGCTCGATGAGGTGCGCGGCGACCGCAAGGCCGACCGGTCCGGCGCCGACGACGGCAACGGGAAGATCGCGGATGTTGGTCGTCATGACGGGTTCCTTTCGGTTCGGCAAAGACCCCAACTCGTCAGCGCAGGCGCCGCTCGGCGTCCTCGACCCGGAGTTCCAGGACCTCGCGTTTGTCGCTCACCGCCAACTTTCGAGCATCTTGTCATTGCCCCCACCATAGTTCCGGAAACATCGAAGCTTGAGCCAAACAAAAAGATCAGGCCGCCTCCCTGCCCGATCCCGCGACGCAGACACCGTCGGCGCAGCACTCGTCGGCCAGGAAACCGAGCAGGCCACGCATCGCCGGATAGTTCGTCCGGCAGATCAGCGTGGTCCCTTGACGCTCCTGCTGCACGAGATCGGTCAGGATGAGCCGATGCAGATGGTGCGAGAGCGTCGAAGCCGGCACCTTCAGCTTCTCCTGCAGCCGCCCGACCGGAAGGCCGGCATCGCCGGCGCGCACCAGTGCACGATAGACCTGGAGCCGCGTCGGGTTGCCGAGCGCCTCAAGCTGCTTTGCTGCTTTTTCGACTTTCATGGAATTAAGATGACGCCGGAGCGGGCGGGTGTCAAGCGGTATTTCGATAGAATTCGAAATTCTTCTCCAGCGTCAACCGGCTACTGGCGCGTCTTGCCGAAGAACCAGCCGAAGACGCCGCCAGCGCTGTCGCCAGCATAGCGGTCCGGCAGGGGCCGGTTGAGGGCGAACTGGTCGGAGCCCGCGATGGTCTCCGTGCCCCGATAGCTGCAGCCGAGCGAGCGCGCCAAGGGAGCGATCTCCTTCAGCACCGACAGGAAGCCCGGCCCGTCTATCGGCACCGGCTTGATCATCCGCAGTTCCATCACGCCCGGATCGAGCCCGACGTACCGGTAACCGCGCCGCTCGAGCTCGGCCCGGAGCCTCGTCAGCGAAGTATCGGCGCCCCAGAATTCGAACCGCGTCGGGCGGACGCGGGCGTCGGCCGAGACCTCGAGGCCGAGTTCGCCGATCGCCTCCGTCGGAAGAATGATCGGCGCGACCTCGGCGAGGCCGCGTCGCTCGATCGCCAGCGGAAAGGACAGCGCTTCCGCCGCGGCGCGGGCGATCCGCTCCAGGCTGGCGACGTCCTCGGTGACGAAGTAGAAATCGCGCCGGTTCGCGCCATGCTGCTCAGCCAGGTAGCAGGCGGGCGCGGATGCCTTGGTTAGATCTTCGCAGATCGTTTCCAAGAGCTCCCAGTTCCGCCGCGACCCTTCAGGTGTAAGCAGGTCCCAGCCCCCGGCCGCCTCGAAAGCCGGATCACGGGGCTTGAGCACCTCGTCGTCGCGGGAAGAGGGCTTGAGAAGGAGGACGGGAAGAGGAACCGCAGCCCTCAGGAGCGGCAGATTGATCCTGGCGCTGACGAACAGCTCACTGCCGGCGGGGCGATAGCGGACCAGAGAGCGACGGGGGTCTCCTTTCTTGACGATCTCCTCGGTTTCCTCGTCGCTGATCTCTTCACCGAGGACGTCGAACTCGCTCAGGGTCATACTAAGCCCCCTGCAGCCTTTGGCGCTGCCAGTCCTGCTCACGGCGCAGTGCATCCGGACCCTCGAGCTCGACGTCGAAACCGATGATCAGGGCGCCGGCGGAGAGATAAAAGGCGCTGATCAGCGCCATGTCGACGATCTGGCGCTCGCTGAAATGTTGCAGAAGCTCCTTTGCCGTTTCCTGCCGTACTTCTTTGAATGAGCTGAACTCGAAGGTAAATCTGCAGAGCGCCTGATCGCTCGGCGGGAGGTCGGGCGGAATCTCGCCGTCCTTCAACAGCGCCAGTTGGTCGTCGGTCACGCCGCATTGCTTTGCGAGCGGCGCGTGATGCTCCCAGCCATAGGACACGTTGCGCACTGTCGCGCAGACGACGAGCTCCTTCTGGGCTTCGGTCAAGTCGGTGTCGTAGCGCGCGTAGTGCCCGAGAGCCTGGTATCGCTGCAGCCCCTCAGGAGCATGGGCGATCGAGCGCATCAGATTGGAAATCCAGCCGCGGCTTGCTTCGAGCCGCTTGAAGGCCTCGGCGATCTCGGGGTTCGTTTCGAGGTCGACCTCACGAAGTTTTGCCATTGCGGAGCCCCAGGCCAGAGTGACGATGCGCGCCCGTCCTTCAGCATAGATTTGGCCGATCGCAAAGCGATCGCACCTCGTCCCTGGAGCGCCGCGGATATGACCGCTCTGCCGGATGCGGCTGTGTGCCGGGAGTTCCGTCCAGGCTACCGTTGACAGCGTTATCGACGGGCGGTCATCCTGCGCCCCTCCCGCGTCAGCGCCGGCTCAGGGCACGATCATGTTGCACATCCTTCACCGCTTGGCATGGGTGTTGGGTGTACTGGCGCTCGCGGGCCCGGCCGCCGTCGCCCAAGGCTACCCGACGCGCATCGTGACTGTTGTCGTCGCGACGCCGCCGGGCGGTCAGCCGGACATCCTCGCACGGCTGATCGCCGATCGCCTCAGCCGGGCATTTCCCTATCGCTTCATTGTCGAGAACCGCGTCGGCGCGAACGGAAACCTGGCACCGGCGCATGTCGCGAAACAGGCGCCGGACGGGCACACGCTCTTCGTCGGAAGCGCGCCCTTCCTGATCAACCCGAGCCTCTATGGCGACCTCTCTTTCGATGTGTTCAGGGATTTCAAGCCGATCGCATTTCTCGGCGCAGCTCCGACCGCGCTCATCGTCAATCCCAGCTTTCCGGCAAAGACCTTGGCGGAGCTCGTCGAGCACGTGCGCAAGAACCCGGGCCAGCCGTGGTATGCCTCTCCCGGCGCGGCAACCGCCAGCCGGATCACGTTCGAGCTGTTCAAGCGTCAGGCCAATATCGATGTGGCGATCGTGCCCTACCGGGGGGCCGGTCCGGTCTTCAACGACGTGCTCGCCGGCCACGTGCCGATGACGATCGCGCAGCCCGAGGTCGTCGCAGCCATGGTCCAGGAGGGACGGCTTCGCGCACTGGCGGTCAGCTCCAAGGACCGTGCGCCCCTGCTTCCGGACGTTCCAACCTATGGCGAGCTCGGCTATCCGATCGTCCGAACGGTGTGGTCGGGGCTGTTCGCGCCGGCCGGCACGCCGGAGAGCATCATCCAGCGTCTGAATGCGGAAGCCAGGAAGGCCCTGACCGAGCCTGAGGTGCACGACATCCTCGACAAGCTCGGCATCGTCGTCGAACCGATGACGCCCGACCAGCTCGGGCATCTCGTCGCGAGCGAGGTCGCAAGCTACCGCGAGATCGTCAAGGCGGCCGGCATCACCGCGGAGCAATAGGCGCGCGCCAGTTAGAGCGGGATGACTTCTCGTCGAGTCGTCATCCCGCTCTACCTCTATGTTTGAGCATGATCTTTTCCGAAAACCGGTAGCCACTTTTCGGGATCATGCTTTAGCCACGCGCGGTTACGACAAGGCTGCCGAAACGGTCGACCGTTGCGGCGTGTTCGGGCATGAG
>DAINQO010000089.1:7639-12845 GCA_036742625.1 Microvirga sp. | reverse complement strand
ATCGCCCGCATGACCCGGGCGAGCGTGCTCGAGGTGCTCGGCGAGGACTACATCCGCACCGCGCGCGCCAAGGGCCAGGTCGAGATCAAGATCCTGTTCCGGCACGCGCTCAAGAACGCCGCCGTGCCGATCGTGACGGTGATCGGGCTCGGCGTCGCGCTCCTGATCGGCGGCGTCGTCGTGACCGAGAGCGTCTATACCATTCCGGGGCTCGGGCGCCTCACCGTCGACGCGGTGCTGGCGCGCGACTACCCGACCATCCAGGCGGTGATCCTCTTGTTCTCGCTGACCTACGTCCTGATCAACCTCGCCGTCGACCTGATCTACACGCTGTTCGACCCGAGGATCCGCTATTGAGCGTCGAGCCCGCCATCCTGTCGCCGGCCCAGCCGGTCGCGCTGCAGCCGCGCTCCGGCGTCTGGTCGCGGCTCCTGCGCAACCCCGGCGTCCTCATCGGCGGATTCATCATCCTCGTCATGGTCGCTATCGGCCTTGCGGCGCCGGTGCTCGGCACCATCGGACCCTCGGAGATCAACCCGACCTTCCGCAACCGCGTGCCCGGCGTCGAGCGGACGATCCGGGCCGACGACGGCAGCCAGCGCCAGTTCACGCATTGGATGGGCACCGACTCGCTCGGCCGCGACATCTACAGCCGCGTCCTTTACGGCGCGCGCGTGTCGATCCTCGTCGGCATCACCGTCGCGGTCATCAGCATCGCGGTCGGTCTCGTCGTCGGCCTCGTCGCCGGCTACGTGCGCTGGGTCGACGGGCTCGTCATGCGCCTGATGGACGGACTTATGGCGATCCCTGCGATCCTGCTCGCGATCGCGCTCGTGTCGCTGTTCCGGGCCGGGCTCGCGAGCGTCATCGTCGCCATCGTCGTGCCGGAGATCCCGCGTGTCGTGCGCCTCGTGCGCTCGATCGTGCTGTCTGTGCGCGAGGAGCCCTATGTCGAGGCGGCGATCATGGCCGGCACGCCGACGCCGCTCCTCCTCGTACGCCACGTCCTGCCGAATACCGTCGCGCCGCTGATCGTGCAGGGCACCTTCATCTGCGCTAACGCGATCCTGATCGAGGCGATCCTGTCCTTCCTCGGGGTCGGCATTCCGCCCGAGACGCCGACCTGGGGCAACATCATGGCCGAGGGACGCTCGCTCTTCCGCATCTACCCGCACAACATTCTTTTCCCCGGCGTCTTCCTCGCCCTGACGGTGCTTGCCGTGAACATGCTCGGCGACGCGCTGCGCGACACCCTCGACCCCAAGATGGCGCGGCGCTGATGGCGGCGGGCGCTCCCGTCCTCGACATCCGCGGTCTCACCGTCCGGCTGCCCGCCGGCGCCGATCGCGCGAACGCCATCGAGGACGTCTCGCTCACCGTGCGGCAGGGCGAGATCGTCTGCATCGTCGGCGAATCGGGCTCGGGCAAATCCGTGACCGCATTCACGGTCATGGGGCTCCTGCCGAAAAAGATCCTGGTGCCGACCGCCGGCGCGATCCTTCTCGACGGCGAGGATGTGCTGCGAGCCTCGAGTGCCCGGCTGCGGGACCTGCGCGGCACCCGCATGGCGATGATCTTCCAGGAGCCGATGACGGCGCTGAACCCGGTGCTCACCATCGGCGACCAGGTCGACGAGGTGCTGCGCATCCACACGCGCCTCAACGACCGCGAGCGCAAGGCGAAGGTGATCGAGATCATGGGCGCGATGCGCCTGCCCGAGCCGGAGCGCCTTTACGGCGCCTACCCGCACCAGATCTCGGGCGGCCAGCGCCAGCGCATCATGATCGCGGCGGCGCTCGTGCTCGACCCCTCGCTCCTCATCGCCGACGAGCCGACGACGGCGCTCGACGTGACGACGCAAGCCCAGATCCTCGCTCTGATCAAGGACCTGCAGCGGCGGCGCGGCACCGGCGTGCTCTTCATCACCCATGATTTCGGCGTCGTCGCCGAGATCGCCGACCGGGTCGTCGTGATGCAGCACGGCCGGGTGGTCGAAGAAGGTCCGACCGACGAGGTGCTGCGGCGGCCGCAGGCGCCCTACACCCGCATGCTCATCGCTGCGGTGCCGAGCCTCGAGCCGAAGCCGCGGCCGGTGCAGACCGGTGCGCTCGCCGTCGAGACGGTCGGCCTCACCAAGGTCTATGGCGGCGGCGGCTTCCTGCGCAAAGAGCGCACCGTCCGCGCCGCCGACAACGTCAACCTGCAGGTCCGGCGCGGCGAGACGCTGGGCATCGTCGGCGAATCCGGCTCCGGCAAGACCACCGTCGCGCGCTGCATCGCGCGGCTGGTGCAACCCTCGAGCGGCGCGATCCGGCTGCAGGATTCGCCCGACATCGCGAGGCTCGGCGAACGCCAGCTGCGCCCGCTGCGCCGGCGCATCCAGGTGGTGTTCCAGGACCCCTACCGGTCGCTGAACCCGCGCCGCACCGCCGGCGCCTCCATCGTCGAAGGTCCGATGAATTTCGGCCTCTCCGAGGACAAGGCGCTCGAGCGCGCGCGGTCGCTGATGCGCCTCGTCGGACTTTCGTCGGACGCGCTCGATCGCTACCCGCATCAGTTCTCCGGCGGCCAGCGCCAGCGCATCGCCATCGCCCGCGCGCTCGCCATGGAACCCGAGGTGCTGATCGCCGACGAGGCGGTCTCGGCGCTCGACGTGTCGGTGCAGGCGCAGGTGCTCGACCTCATCGACGACGTGAAGCGCCGCTTCGACCTCGCCGTGCTCTTCATCACCCACGACCTGCGCGTCGCGGCCCAGATCTGCGATCGCATCATGGTCATGGAGAAGGGCCTCGTCGTCGAGGAAGGCCCGACGCACCGCGTCTTCAACGCGCCGGAGCATCCCTATACGCGCGCGCTGCTGGAGGCCGCGCCGGGGCGCGGCTTCGGGTTCGGCAAGGCGGCCTGATCGGAGACATCTCGGTGACCAAAGAGCTTTGGGCGGATTATCGGGCGCGGCGTAAAGGTCGGGAGAGCTGAATGCCCCTCACGCGCGCATTCAAGATGACAGTGAAGGCAAGGCTTGAGCGCGATTCGGCGTTTCGCGCCGCAATGCTGCGTGAAGCCGTGGAAGCGTTGCTGGCCGGCGACGTTGATGCTAGGAGGAGCGTGCTGCGCGATTACGTGAACGCAACAGTAGGCTTTGAGAGGCTCGCGGCGGCCACGAACATGCCGAGCAAGAGCGTCATGCGCATGCTGGGTCCGAAAGGCAACCTTACGGCCAATAACCTGTTTGCCATCATCGGCGCACTGCAGCGCTCGTCCGGTGTTCAACTGCAGGTCCGGATCAGCCGTCACGCGGCTTGACGACTCCTCGATGCACGCAGGCCTGGGGCAGTTTGGGTGAACCATGATGATTCTGATCGACATTTCTGAAGCTGAAGCTCAGTTCGACTCCCTGCTCGATCGGGTCGCTCAGGGCGAAAGATTTGTGATTATGCGCGACGGGAAGCCAGTGGCCCAAATGATCGCGGAGAACGACGCTGCGATCACTGGGCCATCGACCAGCGAGGTGCCTGATCCGAGAGGAAATACGTGAGTCCGCGATGACTCCGCGGTCGCTCTCCGCCCGCATCGTCCAAGGCCGCGGCGCGGCGCCGGCCGACCTCGTCGTCAAGGGCGTGCGCCTGTTCGACCTCGTCACCGGTGCGCTCGTGCCGACCGATATCGCGATCTGCGGCGACACCATCGTCGGCACCTACGGCGAATATGACGGCGCGCGCGAGGTCGACGGCGGCGGGCGCATTGCCGTCCCGGGCTTCATCGACACGCATCTGCATGTCGAATCCTCGCTCGTCACGCCGTTCGAGTTCGAGCGCTGCGTGCTGCCGCGCGGCGTGACGACGGCGATCTGCGACCCGCACGAGATGGCGAACGTCCTCGGCACCGCCGCGTTCGACGATTTCCTCGCCGCGTCCGAGCGCATGATCATGGACCTGCGCGTGCAGCTCTCGAGCTGCGTTCCGGCAACCGAGCTCGAGACCTCGGGCGCGCGGATCGAGGCCTCCGACCTTCTGCGCTATCGCGATCACCCGAAGGTTCTTGGGCTCGCCGAGTTCATGAACGTCCCCGGGGTGCTTGCCGCCGACGCGGGCTGCATCGCGAAGCTCGAGGGCTTCGCCGATCGCCACATTGACGGCCATGCGCCGCTGCTGCGCGGATGCGACCTCAACGGCTATCTTGCCGCCGGCATCCGCACCGACCACGAGACGACCGGCGCCGACGAAGCGCTGGAGAAGATCCGCAAGGGCATGACCGTGCTGATCCGCGAGGGCTCGGTGTCGAAGGATCTCGCGGCGCTGGGCTCCCTCCTCACGGTCGAGACCTCGCCTTTCCTCGCGCTCTGCACCGACGACCGCAACCCGCTTGACATCGCCGAGGAGGGTCACCTCGACCACATGATCCGCACGCTGATCGCCCGGGGCTGCCGGCCGCTCGCGGTCTACCGCGCGGCTTCGCTGACGGCGGCGCGGGCGTTTGGGCTTGCCGACCGCGGCATGATCGCACCCGGCCGGCGCGCCGACATCGTCCTCCTCGACGACCTCGAAGCTTGCGCAGTCGCCTCGGTGATCTCCGCCGGCCGGATCGTCGACGAGGCGCTGTTCGCGACGCGCGAGCCGGTCGCGCCGATCGGGCTTGAGAGCGTCAAGGCGACGCCGGTTACGGCAGAGCGCTTCCGTGTCGCCGCCACCGCTGGTACTCAGTCCGTGATCGGGGTGATCCCGGGGAAAATCCTGACCGAGCATCTGCGGCGCGATCTCCCGGCGCAGGGCGGCGCGCGATGCATCGACCTCGCTCAGGACGTGATCAAGGTCGCGGTCGTCGCGCGGCACGGCATCAACCGCAACATCGGGCTCGGCTTCGTCAACGGCTTCGGCCTCAAGCGCGGCGCGATCGCCTCGTCGGTCGGGCACGACAGCCACAACATCTGCGTCGTCGGCGCCGACGACGGCGACATGGCGGTCGCGGTCAACCGCATCATCGCGCTCCAGGGCGGCTTTGTCGTGGTCTCCGACGGCGCGGTCCGGGCCGAGCTGGCGCTGCCCATCGCGGGCCTGATGAGCGACCGCTCTTTCGAGGCCGTCCGCGACGCGCTGCTTCCGCTCCGCCAGGCCGCGCAGGCGCTCGGCGTCACGCTTGCCGAGCCGTTCCTGCAAGTGGCCTTCCTGCCGCTGCCGGTGATCCCGCATCTGAAGATCACCGACCGCGG
>DAINQO010000089.1:0-7539 GCA_036742625.1 Microvirga sp. | reverse complement strand
CCGACCCGCAGCGACAGCGGAAACCGCAGCGTGCGCCGCGTCGCCGGATCGCCCCAGGCCGCCGCGAGCTCGCGCCGGAAGCGCTCGACCGGCGCGCGGCCGAGCGCCGTCTCGGCCGCTTTCACCGCCGACCAAGTGTCGACGTAGCCGGTGAACGCGTCGAAGGTCCATGTGGCTTCGATCGCGAGCGGCGGCGCGGCGAATTCCGCGAACGGAAAATCGAAGGAGCGGTAGCCCTCCTCGACATGCCGGCGCTCGGGCGGCCAATACGGGCCGACGATATCCCGGTAGAAATGCTTGACCACCGCGTCGACCGGCTCCTCCATCTTGCTGACGCCGTAGGTCACGAGCGCGACGAGCCCCCGCGGGCGCGCCACGCGCCGCGCCTCGGCGTAGAAGGCCGGAAGGTCGAACCAATGCGCCGCCTGCGCGGCAACGACGAGGTCGGCGCTTGCCTCGCCGAGGCCGCTCGCTTCCGCCGACGCGACGCGGTACGCGACACGGGCGTGCGGCTCGGCGTTGTCGATCTGCTTTTCGCTCGCATCGGTCGCGACGACGCGCGCGAAGCGTTCGCAGAGGAGAACCGAGAGCTGTCCCGTGCCGCAGCCGCAATCGAGCGCGAGCTCCGTGCCCCCCGCCGCGTCGGCGAGGAAATCGACGAGTGTCCGCGGATAGGTCGGGCGGTAGGCGGCGTATTCGGCCGAGCGGGTCGAGAAATGGTCCTTGAAGGCGGTCATCCGGCGACGGCTTCGGCGCAGGGCTGCCAGGGCTCGACAGCGCCTTCGGCCTCGCCGTTCCGCCGGCGCACGGCGCTCGCGATGGTGAAGTTGTAGGGATAGCCTTCGCGGTTGGCGGCGACGGTCGGATGGCGCGCGCCGATCGTCGCGATCGCCGCCTCGTCGAGCATCCAGTCGGCGACGACCTTGTCGGGCCCGGACACGTCGATGCGCGGCGCGTGCATCGCGTCCTCCAGGGTCATGCCGTAGTCGATCATGAAGGAGAGAAGGTTGAACACCGCCGGCATGATCTTGCGTCCCCCGGCGCCGCCGAGGCCGATCACGTCCCCGTCGCCGACCGCGATCGTCGGCGTGTAGTTCGACAGCACGCGCTTTCCTCCGGCGATCGAGTTCGGCGCGCCGGGCCGCGGGTCGAACCAGTTGATGCCGTTGTTCATCAGGATGCCGGTTTCGGGCAGCAGGAAGCGCGACCCGAACAGCGACAGTAGCGTCTGCGTCACGACGGCGACGTTGCCGTCGCGGTCGAGCACGCAAAGGTTGGTGGTCGAGGTCGCGTGCGGCGAGCGGTCGCCCATCTCCTTCAGCCGCCGGGCCCAGGCCGGCCGCAGGGCATCCGCATAGGCGGCGAAAGCCTCGCCGTCAGGCGAGCCGCCGCTTGGCGACCAAGCCCGCTGCAGGCTGTCCAACGCCTCGAGCATGGTCGGACCGCCGTTGAGCTCCGGCGCCACGTGCACATCGTAGCCGCGATAGCGCAGGGTCGCCGGCTCGCGCCGCACCGCGCGGCAGCCGGCAAGATCCTCCTCCGACAGGAAGCCGCCGGCGGCGCGCACCTCGGCGCTGACCGAGCGCGCGATCGGCCCCTCGTAGAAGGCGCGCGGCCCGCCCGCCGCGATGGCGCGAAGCGTCTTCGCGAGCGCCGGCCATTTCAGCCGCGGCGGCGCGCCGATCGCGGCGCCCGGCGGATAGGGCGGGGCGCCGTTCGGCAGAAACAGCGCCCGGCAGCCGGGATCGCGCGCGAGATCGGCGAAGGCGGCCGCGATCCACAGCGTCGTGTGCCAATCCGCCTGCACCCCGCGCTCGGCGATCTCGGCCGCCGGCGCGACGAGCTCGGCCCAGCTTTTCGTCCCGAACAGCTCGTGCGCCATGGCGTGGCCGGCGACCATCGCCGGGATCGCCACCGCGAAGGGGCCGACGAGGTTACGGTTGTCGACCACCTTCGGCCAGCCGAAGAGATCGGTGTCGCTCCCGCCCGTGAGGACGTAGGCGGCAGGGTCGAGCCGGGCCGGGGCGCGGGCGCCGAAATCGATGACCGACACCTTGCCGGTCTTGGATTCTCGGATCAGCATCGCGCCGATGCCGCCGATGCCGCTCATCCAGGGCTCGGCGACGCCGACCGCGAAGGCGGTCGCGATCGCCGCATCGACGGCGTTGCCGCCGCCGCGAAGCACCTCGGCGCCGATCTCGGCCGCGACCCGGTGGTGGGACGCGACGACGCCGTTCGGACCGGCGACCGCGGCCTTTCGCATGCTGTGACGGCGGGAGAGATTCTCCGACAGGGTGCCGCGTTCGATCAAGCTCTCACCCCTCCAGCGGCTTCATGATCTCGTAGAGTTCGGCCTTGCGCTTAAAGCCGATCCCGGCGTGCCGCGCTCACGCGACCTTCTCCCGGGCCGGAGCCGCGGCCCGGCTGCGCCAGCGCTGCAGCTCGCCCATCGCGGCCTCGAAATCCTCGCCGAGCTCCGCGACAAGCCGCTCCACCGGCACGACCGCAGCGATGCCGCCGACGCCGTGGCCGGCCGACCAGATGTCGCGCCAGGCTTTGGCTTCCTTCTTGTCCATGTTCATGGCCGGCGCCGGACCGTCGGGATCGAGCCCCGCCCGCACCAGGCTCTGGCGCATGAAGTTGCCGTGCACGCCCGAGACCGCCGGCGTGTAGACGATGTCCGTGATCCGCGATTCGAGGATCATTGCCTTGTAGCCGTCGGGGGCGGCGCCCTCCTCGGTCGCGATGAAGCGCGTGCCCATATAGGCGACGTCGGCGCCGGCCGCGATCGCCGCGGCGACGTGGCGCCCGGTCGTGAGCGCGCCGGCGAGCGCGATGATGCCGTCGAAGATCCGGCGCGCCTCGGAGACGAAGGCGAAGGGGCTGTTCAGGCCGGCATGCCCCCCGGCCCCGGCCGAGACCAGCACCAGCCCGTCGACCCCGGCCTCGATCGCCTTCGCGGCATGGCGCATGTTGATCACGTCGTGCAGCACGACGCCGCCATAGGAATGCACGGCCTTGACGAGGTCCGGCACCGCCCCGAGCGAGGTGATGATCACCGGCACGCGCTTCTCGATGCAGACCTTCAGATCCGCCTCGACCCGTGGGTTGGTCTTATGAACGATGAGGTTCACGCCATAGGGCAGCGCCGCGCCGCCCGTGCCGAGCGCCGTCTCGATCTCCTCGAGCCAGGCCCGGAAGCCGTCGGTCGAGCGCTGGTTGAGCGCCGGGAAGGTGCCGAGGACGCCGGCGCGGGACGACGCGATCACCAGCGCCGGTCCCGACACGAGGAACATCGGCGCCGCGACGACCGGCAGCCGCAAGCGATGGATAAGAGCCTGGGCGCGGGTCACGCGAGCCTCCGTCAGGAACCGGGTTCACCAATGCCCCAGGGCGGTAGCGTCCGCAACCGTTTGCGTCACCGGCCGTCAGATCATCTCGAGCGGCTTCTTGCGCTTCGGCGGCGGGAAGGCGCGGTCGATCGCGGCGAGGTCGTCCTCGTCGAGGGCGATGTCGAGGGCCCGGCGGTTCTCGCGCACGTGCTCCGCTGTGGCCGCCTTCGGAATCGCGATCACGCCGGGGCGGCGCAGGACCCAGGCGAGCGCGATCTGGTAGGGTGTCGCCCGGTGCTTCTTGGCGATCTCCTCGAGCGCGCCCGAACGCGGCAGCCGGCCCTGCTCGATCGGGCTGTAGGCCATCGCCGGAACGCCGCGCGCCGCGAGCCACGGCATCAGATCGTGCTCCGGGCCGCGGCGGGAGAGGTTGTAGAGGATCTGGTTCGCCGCGCAGACGTCGCCGCCCGGAACCGCGAACAGCTCCTCCATGTCGCCGGTGTCGAAGTTCGAGACGCCCCAGTGACGGATCTTGCCGGTGAGAGCGAGCGCTTCGAAGCCGGCGACGGTCTCGGCGAGCGGAATGCTGCCCGGCCAATGCAGGAGGTAGAGGTCGAGGCGGTCGGTCCTGAGCCGGCGCAGGCTGCGCTCGCAGGCCTCGACCACGCCCTTGCGGCTCGCGTTGTGCGGATAGACCTTGCTGACCAGGAACACGCCCTGCCGGAGGTCCCGGAGCGCTTCGCCGACGAGCTCCTCGGTCCGGCCCTCGCCGTACATCTCGGCGGTATCGATGAGGGTCATCCCGAGCTCGATCCCGAGCCGCAGCGCCGCGATCTCCGTCGCTCGGCGGCCGCGGTCCTCGCCCATGCGCCAGGTCCCCTGGCCGAGGGCGACGACCTCCTCCCCGCCGGGGATCCTGACGCGATCTGCCATGGCGATCTCCTCTGTCGGCCCATGATGAACGGCGAACGGCGGCGAGAGAAGCTTCGTCTTCTGCAGAAAACGCAGACCGGCCCGGCGACGAATCGGCGGCTTCGGCGTTGAACCTTGCGGGGTCACGCAGCGGAACCGTCGCATGGACGCGGACAATCTCTCGCTACGGCTCGAGGCCCTCGAGGCCTCCGTCGCCGAATATGTCGTCGCCGACCTCTCCCGCTGGCAGGCCGTTCACGCCCGCATCACCGCCTATGAGATCGCCGTCGAGCTGATGTGCAACGTCGCCCAGCGCCGCGACCCGACCCTCGTGCGCGATCTCATCGAGGGCCTCGTCTTTGTCGAGACCGAGACCCGGCTGACGAACTTCCACGACGCCCTCATCGGCGAAATCCACGGCATCCGGGAGAAGCTGGAAGAGCAGCTCGAGGACCTCGTCTCGGCCTGAGTCCGCTCGCGCAACGCTCACGCGGCCGGCATCGAGGCAAGCCTTACCATCACACTCGGGTGACCTCCCTGTGGCGTGATTGGGCCTGTCCATAGGCCGCATGCATGATCTCGATAGCGTTACGAGGGATCGGCCTCGGCCCGGGCGAGGCGTAGAACCCCGTTGATCCCGACCGACCATCTCCCGGGAGTTTGGCCTTGAGGTCGATCATGCGCATCTTCCGCCCGCTGATCCTGATCGCGACGGCAGCGCTCGCGCTCGCGGCGCTCGTCCTCGCGCCCACTCTGATCGAGGCCGCGCCGCGGAGCCCCGTGAACGGCCGCGTTGCGATCCACGGCTACGACCCGGTCGCCTATTTCGTCGAGGGCGGACCCCGCAAAGGCCGCTCCGAACTCGCAGTCGAGCGCAATGGCGCGCGCTGGCTGTTCTCGAGCGTCGCCAACCGGGCCCGATTCGAGGCCGATCCGGAGCGCTATCTGCCGGCCTATGGCGGCTATTGCGCCTACGGCGTCGCGCAGGGCTACCTCGTCAAGATCGACCCGGAGGCCTGGACGATCTTCGATGGCCGCCTCTACCTCAACTACGACCGCTCGATCAGCGAGACCTGGCGCAAGGACGTGCCGGGCTACGTGCACAAGGCCGACGGGAACTGGCCGCGGCTCATCGGCAAACCCTAGGACCAGCCCTGCACATCCGGAGGACCACCATGCAGACCATCGCCGTAACCCCTGCCGGCGCGATGCCGAGGCAGCTGTTTCCGCAGCTCGACGCCGAGACGATGATCACGTCGCTCATCGCCGGCGTCGCCGCCGACCTCACCTGGGAGTTCTGGGCGCGCGTGATCACGCCGTTCATTCCGGGCGTCGGCGGCCCGCTCGAGCCCGCGGCCCTCGTGCAGTCGGTGTTCGGGCTCGAGAGCCGGCTCGTCGGCGAGATCATCCATCTCGTCGTCGGCTTCCTGTTCTACCCGCTCGGCTATCTGTTCATCGCCCGCCCGCTCCAGCGTCTGATCATCCCCGGGCTGCCCTGGTACTTGACCGCGGCGGGCTTCGGCATCGGCCTTTGGATCTTCGCGCTTTACGTCATGGCGCATCTGATCGCCGGGCTGCCCGCCTTCCTCGACTTCATCCCGCTCGCCTGGGCCTCCTGCGGCGGTCATATCATCTTCGGTCTCGTCGTCGGCGCCGTGGTCAAGTGGCGCGAGGAGACGGCCTAATCGCCGGTTGAGGATCGAGCAGGCGATGGCCGTCCCGAGCTCGAAAGCCAAGCGTCCGCGCGATCCGCGGCTCGACGTCTTCCGCGGCGTCGGGATGCTCATCATCCTCGCCGCCCATATCCCGGGCAACGCCTGGGCGGACTGGATCCCGGCGCGCTTCGGCTTCTCGGACGCGACCGAGATTTTCGTCTTCTGCTCCGGCGTCGCCTCGGCGCTTGCCTTCGGGCGGGTGTTCGACAGCGCCGGCTGGGCGCTCGGGACGGCGCGCATCCTGCACCGCGTCTGGCAGGTGTACTGGGCCCACATCGGCGTCTTCGTCACGATCGTCGCCGTACTTGCCGCGGCCGATCTCGAGTTCGGCGGGCGCCATCTGCGCGATGGCCTGAACCTCGCGCATTTCCTCGACGATCCGGCGCGCATGCTCCTTGGCTACGCAACGCTGACCTATGTGCCGAACTATTTCGACATCCTGCCGATGTATCTCCTGATCCTTGCGCTGATCCCGGTCGTCATGGCGGCGGCGCGGCTCGGGCGTAGCGCGGTGGCCGTCGTCGTCGCAACGCTCTATCTCCTCGCCTACGCGCGCCTCCTCGACCTGCCGGCGGAGCCCTGGTCGGATCGCTTCTGGTTCTTCAACCCGTTCTCGTGGCAGCTGCTGTTCTTCCTGGGTTTTGCGTTCGGCCGCGGCTGGCTCGTGCCGCCGGCCCATGACCGCCGGCTCATGCTCGGCGCGCTCTTCGTCGTCGCTGCGGCGATGCCGTTCTCGTGCCAATATGGCTGGTCGTGCTTTGCCGGGTGGGGGGCCCTGCCATGGCTTGGCGAAATCCATCAGGCGCTCGGTCCGCTGATCGACAAGACGCATCTCGCGCCTTTGCGCGTCGTCCATTTCCTTGCGATCGCCTATCTCGCCTATACTCTGGCCGGCGAAGGCGGCCGGCGGCTCGCCGGGAGGTTCATCCCGGCGATCCAGCTCGTCGGGCGCCAGACGCTGGCCGTGTTCCTCGCCGGACTCGTCCTGGCGCAGGCGCTCGGCGTCGTGCTCGACGTGATCGGCCGCAGCATCGCGACCGCCGCGCTCGTCAATATCGGAGGCTGTGCGGTGCTCTTGGCTGTGGCGGGGATTTGCGAATGGTTCAAATCCTCGCCCTGGCTGCACACCCGCGCGCAAGGCTCGGCGCCGCGCGGGTCCGTCGCGCGTCCGGTCGCTCGGCCGACCGGCGTTCTTCCGCAGCAGCCATGACCCCACTTCCGGGTCGGCGAGCGCCTTTGCGTCTTGCGCTCGCCTGCGCGCTGGCGCTAACCGCCTTGGCGGCGCGGGCCGGCGAGGTCGAATACGGACTCAACGCGCCAAGCCGCGCGCTTTCCGGCGGCATCCCCTACGTGCTGTACCGGCCCGCCGCGGCGCCGCCGCTGGGCGGGCGCTGGCCTGTGCTCTATCTCTTGCATGGATTGGGCGACGACGAGCGCGCCTGGATCACGCTCGGTCGCGCCGCCGAGACCCTCGACCGGCTGATCGCCGAGCGCAAGCTCAAGCCGCTCATCGTCGTCATGCCGATGGCGAAGGACAGCTGGTACGTCGACAACCCGGATCCGGGCGGGCGCGGGCTCGT
>DAINQO010000088.1:0-12903 GCA_036742625.1 Microvirga sp. | reverse complement strand
ACCTAGGACGGTCGCGCTTGCTTTGTCTGGCCTACATAATACAAGACCGCTCGCACGCGAAAGCTTCGGCGCTCGGCGCCGGGAGACCGTCATGAGCCATCAGCCGGGCCGACACTTCCTGCAGATCCCGGGACCGACGAACACGCCGCTGCCGGTGCTCGCCGCCATCGCGAAGCCGACGATCGACCACCGCGGGCCGGAGTTCGGCATCCTCGGCCGGGAGGTGCTCGCCGGCATCAAGACGGTGTTCAAGACCAGGAACCCGGTCGTGATCTATCCAGCTTCCGGCACGGGCGCCTGGGAGGCGGCGCTCGTCAACACGCTGTCGGCCGGCGACCGGGTGCTGATGTTCGAGACCGGCTGGTTCGCGACCTTGTGGAACAAGATGGCGACCCGTCTCGGCCTGCGTCCCGAGTTCATCAAGGGCGACTGGCGCACCGGTGTGAACGCGGACGCGATCGAGGCCCGGCTCTCGGAGGACAAGGCGCGCGAGATCAAGGCCGTCGCGGTCGTCCACAACGAGACCTCGACCGGCGTCGCCTCGGGCATCGCCGCGGTCCGCCGCGCGATCGACAAGGCCGGACATCCGGCGCTCCTTCTCGTCGACACGATCTCCTCGCTCGGGTCGATCGACTACCGCCACGACGAGTGGGGCGTCGACGTAACCGTCGGCGGCTCCCAGAAGGGCTTGATGCTGCCGCCGGGTCTGTCCTTCAACGCGGTCTCCGACAAGGCGCTCGCGGCCTCGAAGAAGGCGCAGCTGCCGCGGTCGTTTTGGGCCTGGGACGAGATGATCGCCGCAAATGAAAAGGGCTATTTCCCCTACACGCCTGCGACCAACCTGCTGCAGGGTCTGAAGGTCGCGCTCGGCATGCTGCACGAGGAGGGCCTGGACAACGTCTTCGCCCGCCACGACCGCGCCGCCGAGGCGACAAGGCGGGCGGTGCGGCACTGGGGCTTCGAGATCCAGTGCCGGAACCCGGGCGAATATTCGTCCTCGCTCACCGCGGTCCGGCTGCCGGAAGGGCATTCGGCCGACGGCTTGAGGGCCGAGATCCTCGAGCGCTGCAACATGTCGCTCGGCAACGGCCTCGGGCCGCTCGCCGACGCCGTGTTCCGCATCGGCCACCTCGGCGATTTTCACGACCTCATGGTCACCGGCGCGCTCACCGGCGTCGAGATCGGCCTCAAGGCGCGCGGCATCCCGCACCGGTCCGGCGGAGTCGAGGCCGCCATGACGTACCTCGCCGGAAATACCGGGGCGCTCGCCGCTGCGGCGGAATGAATCCACAACGAGAATAAAGATATTTGGAGGGAGAGCTCATGCATACGTCGAAGAAACTAGCTTGCGCGTTCGGCGCCTCGATGCTGGCATTCGCTGCCCCGGCGAACGCCGCCTGGGAGCCTTCGAAGGCGGTCGAGATCGTGGTCGCGGCGGGCGCCGGCGGCGCCTCCGACCAGATGGCCCGGATGATCCAGGCCGTCATCCAGAAGCACAGCCTGCTCAAGCAGCCGGTCGTCGTCTCGCTCAAGGGCGGGGCGTCGGGCGCCGAAGCGCTGATGTACATGAAATCGAGCGAGGCCGACCCGCACAAAATCGTCATTGCCTATTCGCTGATCTACACCCTCCCGCTCGCCGCCAAGCTGCCCTTCAACTGGCGCGACTTGACGCCGGTCTCGATCATCGCGCTCGATCAGTTCGTCCTGTGGGTGAATTCAGGCGCGTCGTACAAGACGACGAAGGAGTTCTTCGAGGCCGCGAAGGCGGCAAACCCGCCGTTCAAGATGGGCGGGACCGGCTCGAAGCGCGAGGATCACATCCTCTCCGTCTTCATGGAGAAGAAGACCGGCGCGAAGTTCTCGTACCTGCCCTACAAGTCCGGCGGCGAGGCGGCGACCCAGCTCGTCGGCAACCACACCGCCGCGAACGTCAACAACCCGTCCGAGAACCTCGAGGTCTGGCGCGCCGGGCAGGTGAGGGCGCTGTGCGTCTTCGACACCGAGCGCATGAGCTACAAGACCAAGGTCACGGCGGACCAGTCCTGGAACGACATCCCGACCTGCAAGGACCAAGGGCTGGACGTCGAGTACACCATGCTGCGCGGCCTGTTCCTGCCGCCGAAGGTGAATGCCGAGCAGGCGGCCTTCTATGTCGACCTGTTCAAGAAGATCGCCGACACGCCGGAGTTCAAGGACTACATGGAAAAGCAGGCGCTGAAGCCTGCCTTCCTGACCGGCGCCGAGATGGTGAGCTTCCTTGAGAAGGACGAGACCCTCCATAAGCAGCTCATGACCGAAGCGGGCTTCGTCTCGCAGTAGCAGCACCGCCCGGTCCGCCATCGCGATCTCGGGGGCGGGACCGGCGCGCCTGCCGAGGGCATGTCAGCGGAGCACGGAATGAAGATCGAGGAACCCGCGTCGCCGGCGTCGGACGACCGCGCCGTCGTCGCGTCGCGCAACGTCGAAATCGTCGTCAGCCTCATGCTGATGGCGCTTGCCGCGGTGCTCGGGTGGGACAACTGGCGTCTGGGCGCCGGCTGGGCGAGCGACGGGCCTCAGGCCGGTTATTTCCCCTTCTACCTCTCGGTCATGCTCGGCGCGGCGAGCCTCTACGGCCTTTTCGTCGCCATGCGCCAGCGGGCGCTCGCCGAACAGCCCTTCGTCACCCGCGACCAGTTCCGCCGCGTCCTGCAGGTGCTGGTGCCGACGTTTCTGTTCGTCCTCCTGACGGCGCTCCTCGGCCTCTACGTCGCGAGCTTCATCCTGGTCGCCGGCTTCATGTGGTTCATCGGCAAGATCGCGGCTTGGAAGTCGCTGCTCGCAGCTTTCATCTTCGTGGCGGTGATGTTCGTCACCTTCGATGTCGCGTTCGACGTGATCATGCCGAAAGGGCCGCTTGAAGCGGCCTTCGGGCGCTGAGAGACGATCGATGGAGGCATTCGAGCTCCTCTTTCAGGGCTTTCAGGTCCTTTTCACGGTCAAGACGCTCGCGCTCATGATGGTCGGGCTCGTGCTCGGCATCTTCGTCGGCGTGCTGCCCGGGCTCGGCGGCCCGAACGGGGTCGCGATTCTCCTGCCGCTCACCTTCACGATGGACCCGACCTCGGCGATCGTGATGTTGTCCTGCATCTATTGGGGGGCGCTGTTCGGCGGCGCCATCACCTCGATCCTGTTCAACATCCCGGGCGAGGCGTGGTCGGTCGCGACCACCTTCGACGGCTACCCGATGGCGCAGCAGGGGCGGGCCGCCGAGGCGCTCACCGCCGCCTTCACATCGTCCTTCATCGGCTCGTTCGTGGCGGTGATGCTCATCACCTTCCTCGCCCCGCGGATCGCCGATTTCGCGCTCCGCTTCGGCCCGCCGGAGTTCTTCGCCGTCTACCTCCTGACGTTCTGCTCCTTCGTCGGTCTTGGCCGGGAGGAGCGGCACAAGATCGTCATCTCGATGGCCCTCGGCCTGCTCTTGACCGGCATCGGCATGGACACGGTGTCGGGCCAGCTGCGCATGACCTTCGGCTCGACCGATCTCCTGCGCGGCGTGAACTTCCTCGTCGCCGTGATCGGCCTCTTCGGCATCAGCGAGATCCTGCTGACGATGGAGGAGCGCCTCGCCCTCCAGAGCCACGTCGCCAAGATCAGCCCGCGCGTCGTCTGGCAGACCTGGAAGACGTTGCCGCGCTATTGGGTGACGCTCCTGCGGTCGGCAGCGATCGGCTGCTGGCTCGGAATCACCCCGGGTGGCGCGATCGCGGCGTCGTTCATGGGCTACAACCTTGCCAAGCGTTTCGCGCGCGACAAGGAGAGCTTCGGCAAGGGCCGCATCGACGGCGTGCTGGCGCCGGAGACCGCCGCCCACGCCGCCGGCACCTCGGCGCTCCTGCCGATGCTGGCGCTCGGCATCCCGGGCTCCGGCACCGCCGCGATTCTCCTCGGCGGCCTCATGGTCTGGGGACTGAACCCCGGGCCGCTGCTGTTCATCGAGCAGAAGAGCTTCGTCTGGGGTCTCATCGCCTCGATGTATCTCGGCAACATCGTCGGCCTCGTGCTCGTGCTCTCGACGGTGCCGCTGTTCGCCGCGGTGCTGCGCGTGCCGTTCGCGGCGATCGCGCCGATGATCATCGTCTCCTGTGCGATCGGCGCCTACGCGATCCAGAACGCCATGTTCGACATCTGGCTGATGCTGCTCTTCGGCGTCGTCGGCTACGTGTTCAAGAAGCGCGGCTACCCGCTCGCGCCGCTCACTCTCGCGCTTGTCCTCGGCAGCCGCACCGAGGACGCATTCCGCCTCTCGATGATCGGGGCGGGCGGCGATCTGCGCGTGTTCTGGTCGAACTGGCTCGTCGGCACGATTACGACGCTCGCGCTCGTCATGCTGTTCTGGCCGCTGATCGAGAAGGTTGTCGGCGGCGCCGGACGGATGTGGCGCATGCGGCCGGCAAAGGCCTAGCCGGGCAGAGGAAACCAAAGCCGCATGAGCCGCGAAACCGCCATCGCCCGCGCCGAGGCCTATTTCGATTCCGGCGATCTGAAGCGCGAGCTCGCCCGTCGCGTCGCGATGCCGACCGAAAGCCAGAACCCGGCACGCGCGCCCGTGCTCGTCGAGTATCTCGAGACCGAGATGAAGCCGGCCCTCGAGAAGCTCGGGTTCAAGACGCAGCTCCTGCATGAGGGCAGGTGGCCGTTCTTGTTCGCCGAGCGGAAGGAGGACGACTCCGCGCCGACCGTGTTCGGCTACGGCCACGGCGACGTCATCCGCGGCCTTGACGACGACTGGGAGGAGGGGCTCTCGCCTTGGCGCCTCACCGAGCGCGGCGACCGCTGGTACGGGCGCGGCGTCGTCGACAACAAGGGCCAGCACGCGATCAACCTCGGCGCGCTCGCGGCGGTCCTTAAGACCCGCGGACGTCTCGGCTTCAACGCCAAATATCTGATCGAGATGGGCGAGGAGATGGGCTCGCCCGGCCTGCGCGCGCTGTGCACGCGCGAGAAGGAGCGCTTCCGCGCCGACGTCCTCATCGGCTCGGACGGACCGCGTCTTTCGGCAGCGCGGCCGACCGTGTTCCTCGGCACGCGCGGCCACGTCACCTTCGACCTGTGGATCGACGCCCGCGAGGGCGGCCATCACTCCGGAAACTGGGGCGGGCTTCTCTCCGACCCGGCGATCCAGCTTGCGCACGCGATCGCCTCGATCGCCGGCCCGAGAGGCGAGATCCGTATCCCGGAATGGGTGCCGGACGCGATCCCGGACAGTGTCCGCCGCGCGCTCGCCGGTGCGAAGATCGAGAGCGCGGAGGGCGGCCCGACGATCGATCCGGACTGGGGCGAGCCGGGCCTGACCGCGGCCGAGAAAGTGTTCGGCTGGTGCTCCTTTACGGTCCTGGCCTACGAGGCCGGCAACCCGAAGACGCCGGTCAACGCCGTTCCGCCACGGGCCTGGGCGCGCTGCCAGCTGCGCTTCGTCGTCGGCATCGACTGGGAGAATGTGCTGCCGGCGCTGCGCCGCCATCTCGACCGGCACGGCTTCCCGATGGTCGAGGTGGCGCTGTCGCGGGACGAGATCATGCGGGCGACGCGGCTCGACCCCGATCACCCTTGGGTGCGATGGGCGGTCGCCTCGATCGCCCGCAGCACCAACAAGCCTCCGGTGGTCCTGCCAAATCTCGGCGGCTCGCTTCCGAACGACATCTTCTCGGAGATCCTCGAGCTTCCGACCGTCTGGGTGCCGCACTCCTACCCCGCCTGCTCGCAGCACGCGCCGAACGAGCACCTGCCGGTGGCGATCGCCCGCGAGGGCCTCGCGATGATGGCGGGGCTGTATTGGGATTTGGCGGAACCAGGAGTGCCTGCAAAGGCTTGAGGCGTCATGCGGGATGGCGCCGGCTGGGCTCTTTTTCTCGATTTCGACGGTACCCTCGTCGAGATTGCCGAGCGGCCCGAGGCGGTCGTCGTCGAGCCCGGCCTGACGGACACCCTCGCGGCGCTACGCCACCGCCTCGGCGGCGCGCTCGCCATCGTGTCGGGGCGCGCCATCGCGACGCTCGACGGGTTCCTGGCGCCGTTCCGCTTCGACGCCGCCGGGCTGCATGGGGTCGAGCAGCGGATCGGCGGCCAGTTGTTCCCGTGCCGGCCGGAGGCCCATCCGGCCTTGCGCCAAGCGATCGAAGAGCTGCCGAGCCGCCTTCCCGGGCATCCCGGCATCCTGATCGAGGACAAGGGATGCTCGGTCGGAGTCCATTGGCGCCTCGCGCCGGAGCTCGATTCCGAGGTCATCGAGGTGATGGAAGAGCTCGCGACCGCGCTCGGCCCGGATTATCGCCTGCAGGCCGGAAAGGCGGTGGCCGAGATCCTGCCGGCTCACGCGGCGAAAGGGCCTGCGATCGCCCGCTTCCTCGCGCAGGAGCCGTTCCGCGGGCGGCGCGCGGTCTTCGTCGGCGACGATCTCACGGACGAGCAGGGCTTTATCACCGTCAACGATCTCGGAGGCGTCACCGTCCGCGTCGGCGGCGGCCTGACCGGAGCGCAGCGGCGGGTCGAAACGCCCCTTGCCCTGCGCCGGCGCCTGTCCGAATGGGCGGCGCGGGGACGCATCGATGTCGATAGGCTCAGCGCGGCGTGAGACTAGGGAGCCGTGCCGGAAACGCGATGACCGTTGCTGAGGCGGCGAGCTACCCCTTCCTCGTCGGCGATATCGGCGGGACGAACGTTCGCTTCGGCGTTCTCGACGCACCGGGCGCTCCGCTCGCGCTGCTCCCGCGCGCGCTGACACGCGAGCACGATAGTCCGATCGCCGCATTGCGGGCGGCGCTCGAGGACGGCGGCGCGGCGCGCCCGCGCTCAGCGCTGCTCGCCGTCGCGAGCCGGGTCGACGCCGCGACGGTGCACATGACCAACGCCGGCTGGACCGTCGACGCGGCGGCGATCGGCGCTGCGTTCGGTCTCCGATCGGTCGAGCTCGTGAACGACTTCGTGCCGGTCGCGGCGGCCCTCAGCCTCGGGTGCAAGGCGACGGAGCTCGTGCGCATCGGACCGGAATGTCCTGCGTGCCCCGGCGCGCGGCTCGTTCTCGGCCCTGGCACCGGGTTCGGAGCCGCGGCGCTCCTGCCGATGGGCGAGCGCTGGGCAATCCACTCGACCGAGGCCGGCCATACCGATTTCGGCCCCGCCGAGCCCGACGAAGCGGCGCTTTGGCCGCTCCTCGATCGCGTCGCGGGCCGCGTCACAGTCGAGGCGGTGCTGTCGGGACCGGGGCTGCTGCGCCTCTACCGCGCACTCGGGCAGTCGCGGTCGGCCGCGGCGCCGTGCCGGACCCCGGAGGAGGTCTCCGCCGCCGCCCTCGCCGGCGACGACGCGCTCGCGACCGAGGCGCTGCAGCTGTTCGCGCGGCTCCTCGGCCGCTTCGCCGGCGATCTCGCGCTGACCTTCGGCGCCGGCGCGGTCTATCTCGGCGGCGGCATCGCGCCGAAGATCGCGACGGTGCTGTCCGCGGGCGAGTTCCGCGCCGCCTTCGAGCGCAAGGCGCCGTTCGAGCATTGGATGCAGGCGGTGCCGACCTTCCTCATCGCCGATCCGGACCCGGCGCTGACCGGCCTTTGCGCCATCCTCGCCGACCCCGGCCGCTTCACGTTCAGGTCAGCGGGCTGGCGACGCGAACCAGGCTAGCCGGAAGGCTGTCTATGGCCCCGGAGGGTAGATGTGGCGCCCCCCACGATAATCCTCGATCTCACAGCCGCTTGCGGCTTGGCGCAGGTAGCCCGGCCCGATCGGCGCCTTGCCGTGCCCGCCGGGAATGTCGAGGACATATTCGGGCTGGCACAGGCCGGACAGCCGCCCGCGCAAGCCGCGCATGAGCGCCTGTCCGGCCGCGATCGTGGTGCGCAGATGCGCCGTGCCCGGCGCGAGATCGCCGTGGTGGAGATAATACGGCTTGACGCGGTTCTCGACGAAGCTGCGCATCAGCGCCGCGAGCGCCTCCGCGTCGTCGTTGACGCCGCGCAGCAGTACGGATTGGCCTAGCAGCGGGATGCCAGCATCGGCGAGCCGGGCGATTGCGATGCGAGCCGCGGGCGCGAACTCGCGCACGTGGTTGGCGTGCAGCGCCACATACGTCGCCTTGCCCTTGGCCTTCAGCGCGCGGACGAGCGCCGGCGTGATGCGCGCCGGATCGACCAGCGGCACGCGCGTGTGGAAGCGGATCACCTTCACATGGGCGATCGCGCCGAGCCGGCGGACGAGAGCGCTCAGGCGCCGCGGGGACAGGATCAAAGGATCGCCGCCGGTGACGATCACCTCCCAGATCTCGGGCCGGCTCGCGATATAGGCGAGCGCAGCCGCAAGCGCGTCGGAGGAGAGCGCGCCGAGCCCCTTCGGCCCGACCATCTCGCGGCGAAAGCAGAAGCGGCAATAGACCGCGCAGGCGTGGAGCGGCTTCAGCAGCACGCGGTCCGGATAGCGGTGCACGATGCCCTCGACCGGACTGTGCGCCGCGTCTCCGATCGGGTCGTCGTTTTCGTCCGGCCGGCGCTCGAGCTCGCGCCCGTCGGGGATAAACTGGCGCGCGATCGGGTCATCCGGGTCCGCCGGATCGATCAACGCCGCCATCTCCGGCGTGATGGCGACCGCATAGCGGGCCGCGATCGCCTCGAGCTCGCTTAGCCGGTCCGGGGCGACGAGCCGCGCGCCGATGAGCTCGGCAGGGGTGCGCAACGTCTTCATCCGATATCCACCACGGGCGTCCAGACGACCTCGTCGATCCGGGCGGCGCCGACGCAGAGCATCACCAGCCGATCGAAGCCGAGCGCGATCCCGCTTGCCTGCGGCATATGGGCGAGGGCGGCAAGGAAATCCTCGTCGATCGGGTAGTGCTCCCCGTAGACACGCTGCTTCTCGTCCATCTCTGCTCCAAACCTCCGGCGCTGCTCGTCTGGGTCGGTGAGCTCGCCGAAGGCGTTCGCAAGCTCGACGCCGCAGACATACAGCTCGAAGCGCTCGGCGACACGCGGGTCACGAGCCGTCGGCCGCGCGAGCGCCGCCTCGATCAGCGGATATTCGGTCAGGATCGTGGCGCGTCCGAGCCCGAGATTCGGCTCGATGCGCTCGACGAGCACCCGGCTGAAGACGTCCGACCAGGTGTCGTCCGCGGCAACGCGGATGCCGGCCCGAACGGCGCCTTCGGCGAGCTTCGCAAGGTCGGGCTCGCCGCCGCCGGCGAGCGTGCCGAGAAGGTCGATGCCGGCGTGGCGCTCGAACGCCTCCGCAACGGTCACCCGCTCCGGCTCGGCGAAGGGGTCCGCCGCGCGGCCGCGGTAGCGCATCTCCGGCACGCCGGCGGTCTTAGCGGCGAGCGCCAGAAGGTCCGCGCAGTCCTGCATCAAAACCTCGTAAGGCTCCTCCGCCCGGTACCATTCGAGAAGCGTGAACTCGGGGTGGTGCAGGGCGCTCCGTTCCCGGTTCCGGAATGCCCGGGCGAAGTCGAAGATGCGCCGCTCGCCCGCCGCCAGGAGCTTCTTGCACGCGAACTCCGGCGAGGTGTGGAGGTATACCGGCCGCGCCTCGCCGCCGGCCGCCCTGAGCTCGGTCGCGAAGCCGTGGAGATGCGCTTCGTTGCCGGGCGAAACCTGGAGCGCCGCGGCCTCGACCTCGACGAAGCCGCGCTCCTCGAAGAAGCCGCGGATCGCCGCCTTGATGCGGTTGCGGGCAAGAAGACGCGGCCGCCGTTCGGCGTGCACGGGCGGCGCCCACCAGGGCGAGGCATGCGGCATCCGTGAAATCCAAAGGCGCGTTCGGCCCGGATGGACTGGCGAAGCGCGTGAAGATCGGCTAGGTGCGGCTTAAATCCCGCGCGGCGCAGCCGGGCAAGCCCCAGGCGCGCGCCCCGGCGCATTCCAAGACCCACAAAGAGGCACCCGTGAGAGTGATCGCCAGCTCCGTCCGCAAGGGCAACGTTCTCGAGATCGACGGCAATCTCTATTCCGTCATCTCGGCCGAAAGCTTCTTCCCGGGCAAGGGCACGCCGACGACCCAGATCGACATGCGCCGGATCTCCGACGGGGTGAAGACGACCCAGCGCTACAAGACCACCGAGCAGGTCGAGCGCGCCTTCGTCGAGGACCGGGAGCACAGCTACCTCTACCAGGACGGCGACAACTACATCTTCATGAACCCGGACAGCTACGAGCAGATCTCGGTCCCGGCCGACGTGATCGGCGACCAGGCGGTCTACCTCCAGGAGGGCATGCATTGCATGCTCTCGGTCTTCGAGGGCAACGCGGTCGCGATCGAGCTGCCGCAGCGGGTCACGCTCGAGGTCGCCGACACGGAGCCGGTCACGAAAGGGCAGACGGCGTCCTCGTCCTACAAGCCGGCCAAGATGTCGAACGGCGTGCGGGTGATGGTGCCGCCGCATATCGGCCCGGGTACCCGCATCGTCGTCATGACGGCGGACGGGTCCTACGTCGAGCGGGCCAAGGACTGAGGCTCGGGTTGCGGGTTGGCCCGCGACCTGCAAGCAATCCACCGTCGAAACGGAAAGGGCGGCCCCATGACTCCTCTTCTCTTCGGCCTGGCGGCGATCGCGCTCGCGCTCGGGGCGGCTCCGGCTGCGGCGCAGCAGAAGCTCAAGATCGGCTTCATCTATGTCGGTCCGGTCGGCGATTTCGGCTGGAGCTACCAGCACGATCAGGGCCGCAAGGCGATCGAGAAGGCGCTCGGCGATAAGGTCGAGACCACCTATGTCGAGAGCGTGCCGGAGGCCGATTCCGAGCGTGCGATCGAGGGGCTCGCCCGCACCGGTCACGGGCTTGTCTTCACGACTTCCTTCGGCTTCATGGAGCCGACGCTCAAGGTGGCGCGGCGGTATCCGAACGTGAAGTTCGAGCACGCCACCGGCATCAAGCGCGCCCCGAACCTCGCGACTTACGCGGCGAAATTCCACGAGGGCCGCTACATCATCGGCCGGATCGCCGGGAAGATGACCAAGACCGGCACCATCGGCTATGTCGGCGCCTTTCCGATCCCCGAGGTGGTGTCGGGGATCAACTCGTATTTCCTCGGCGCCCAGTCGGTAAACCCGAACGTCAAGATCAAGGTCGTCTGGGTGAACTCCTGGTACGACCCGGCAAAGGAGGCGGACGCCGCGAAGGCGCTGCTCGACCAAGGGGTCGACGTGCTCGCCCAGCACACCGACAGCCCGGCGCCGCTCCAGACCGCGGAGGCGCGCGGCAAGCTCGGCTTCGGCCAAGCCTCCGATATGGAGCGCTTCGCGCCGAAAGCGCAGCTGACCGCGATCGTCGACGATTGGTCGCATTATTACGTCGCGCGGGCGAAGGCGGCCCTCGAAGGAACCTGGAAATCCGAGGACACCTGGCACGGCTTGAAGGACGAGATGGTCGTCATGGCGCCGTACAAGAACATGCCGGACGACGTGAAGAAGATCGCCGAAGAGACTGAGGCGGCGATCAAATCAGGCCAGCTCAACCCCTTCAAATGTCCCATCGCCAAGCAGGATGGCTCGGCCGTCGAATGCAAGGGCGGCGCGGCACTCGCCGATGAGCAGATCCTGAGCATGAACTTCTACGTCAAGGGTATCGACGACAAGCTGCCGCAATAGCCGGCGAAGCAGACCGGAGCGCGTCGCTCGCGGCCCCGCGGCGCCGAACACGAACAGGATCAGAGATGGCAACGGACCCTGAGAATACGCTCGTCCTCGAAACCACCAAGGGCCGCGTCGTGATCGCGCTCCGGCCCGATCTCGCGCCTGGCCATGTCGAGCGCATCAAGACGCTTGCGCGCCGGGGCTTCTATGATGGCATCGTCTTTCACCGCGTGATCGACGGGTTCATGGCCCAGACCGGCTGCCCGAAAGGCACCGGCACCGGCGGCTCGGACCTGCCGGACCTCAAGGCTGAGTTCAACGCCGAGCCCCATGTGCGCGGCGTGTGCTCGATGGCGCGCTCGAACCAGCCGAACTCGGCGAACTCGCAGTTCTTCATCTGCTTCGACGACGCCCGCTTCCTCGACAAGCAGTACACCGTCTGGGGCAAGGTCGTGGAAGGCATGGAGAACGTCGACAAGATCAAGCGCGGCGAGCCGGTGCGCGACCCCGACCGCATCGTATCGATGAAGGTCATGGCGGACGCTGCCTGAGGCGCCTTTCGCCGGCGGCCCGATCGCGGTAGGCGTCCGGCATGCACTCAACCGCACTCGCCGTCGGCACGGTCGAGGCCGGCACGGTCCGCTTCGGCAACCGTCTGCCGCTTGCCCTTATCGCCGGTCCCTGCGCCATGGAGAGCCGCGCGCACGCGCTCGAGATGGCGGCCGCGCTCAAGGAAATCGTCGAGCGGCTCGGGATCGGGCTCGTCTACAAATCCTCCTTCGACAAGGCGAACCGTACCTCGGCGGGAAGCGCGCGCGGCATCGGAATGAGCGAAGCGCTGCCGATCTTCGCCGAGGTGAAGGAGCGCTACGGGCTGCCGGTCACGACCGACGTGCACGAGATCGAGCATTGCGCCGCCGTCGCGGAGGTCGTCGACATTCTGCAGATCCCGGCCTTCCTGTGCCGGCAGACCGACCTCCTCGTCGCCGCCGCCAGGACCGGCCGGGTGGTGAACGTCAAGAAGGGCCAGTTCCTAGCCCCCTGGGACATGGCGAACGTGGCGCGGAAGATCACCGACGCCGGCAATCCCAAGGTCATGGTGACGGAGCGCGGCGCCTCCTTCGGCTATAATACGCTCGTCTCCGACATGCGCGCGCTGCCGATCATGGCCGAGACCACCGGCGCCCCGGTGATCTTCGACGCCACCCATTCGGTTCAGCAGCCGGGCGGCAAGGGCACGTCCTCGGGCGGCGAGCGGCGGTTCGTGCCGGTGCTCGCCCGCGCCGCCGTCGCGGTCGGGGTCGCGGGCGTCT
>DAINQO010000087.1:0-12908 GCA_036742625.1 Microvirga sp. | reverse complement strand
TCGTCGAGCTCGATCTCAACCCGGTTTTCGCCACCGCGAAGGACGCGACCGCCGCCGACGTGCGCATCGTGGTCGATTTCGAGCCGCGCGAGCAGCGCTACCGGCCGCCGCACGAGGACATCGTGCGCTCCATGAACCGCATCATGAAGCCGAAGGGCCTTGCGGTGATCGGCGCCTCCGCGGAGGACGGCAAGATCGGCAACTCGGTGATGAAGAACCTCATCAACGGCGGCTACAAGGGCCAGATCTACCCGATCCACCCGAAGGCCGACGAGATCCTCGGCTACAAGGCCTTCAAATCGGTCAAGGACGTGCCCGGCGTCATCGACGTCACGGTCTTTGCCATTCCGGCGAAGTTCGTCGCAGGGGCGTTGATCGAGTGCGGCGAGAAGAAGATCCCGGGCGCGGTGCTGATCCCGTCGGGCTTCGCCGAGACCGGCAACCACGAGGGCCAGGACGAGATCCAGAAGATCGGGCGCAAGTACAACATCCGCCTGATGGGCCCGAACATCTACGGCTTCTACTACACGCCCGAGAACCTGTGCGCGACCTTCTGCACGGCCTACGACGTGCAGGGCAAGGTGGCGCTGTCGTCGCAGTCGGGCGGCATCGGCATGGCGATCATCGGCTTTTCGCGCTCCGCCAAGATGGGCGTCTCGGCGATCGTCGGGCTCGGCAACAAGTCGGATATCGACGAGGACGACCTCCTCACCTTCTTCGAGCAGGACGACAACACCCAGGTCATCGCGCAGCACTGCGAGGACCTGAAGGACGGCCGCGCCTTCGCCGAGGTGGCAAAGCGCGTCTCGAAGAAGAAGCCGGTGATCATGCTCAAGGCCGGCCGCACCTCGGCCGGCGCCAAGGCGGCGTCGTCGCACACCGGCGCGCTCGCCGGCAACGACAAGATCTACGAGGACGTGCTGCGCCAATCCGGCGTCATCCGGGCGCGCTCGCTTCGCGACATGCTCGAGTATTCGCGCGGCATCCAGGTGCTGCCGACGCCGAAGGGCGAGAACGTCGTCATCATCACCGGCGCCGGCGGCTCGGGCGTGCTGCTCTCGGACGCCTGCGTCGACAACGACCTCAAGCTGATGTCCTTCCCGCCCGATCTCGACGAGGCCTTCAAGAAGTTCATCCCGCCCTTCGGCGCCTCCGGCAACCCGGTCGACATCACCGGCGGCGAGCCGCCGAAGACCTATCAGAACACCGTGAAGCTCGGCCTCGAGGACGACCGCATCGACGCGCTCATCCTCGGCTACTGGCATACGATCGTGACGCCGCCGATGGTCTTCGCGAAGCTCATGGCCGAGGTCGTCGAGGAGATGCGTCAGAAGGGCAAGGTGAAGCCCGTTGTCGCCTCGCTCGCCGGCGACGTGCAGGTCGAGGAGGCGGCCGAGTACCTCTATCAGCACGGCATCCCGGCCTATGCCTACTCGACCGAGATCCCGGTCCAGGTGCTCGGCGCGAAGTACAAATGGGCCCGCGGCGCGGGGCTGCTGTAAGCCAAGCGGCCGGGTCGTCCCGGCCGTAGCGAAGCGAAGAGCCGGGACCCATAGCGCCGCCTGTCGGTGCGTGGGTCCCGGATGGGCCTTTCAGGCCGTCAGGGACGACCGGCGGATTGGGCGGACATGAACGTTCATCATCAAAGCGCAAAGCCCAACGGCGCCCCGCCCCCGCGCAGCGTCCACCCCGGCTCAGGCCGGCGGAAGACGCGCGACACGCCGAAGGGGCGGCAGGTCGATCCGCAGGCCTTGGAGGAGGTTCGCGCGCTCCTCCGCGACCGGCCGTGCCGGGCCGATCTCCTGATCGAGCATCTGCACCTGCTTCAGGACAAGTACGGCTGCCTGCATGCGCGCCATCTCGTGGCGCTCGCGGACGAGATGCGGCTCGCCCTCGTCGAGGTCTACGAGGTCGCCTCCTTCTATGCCCATTTCGATATCGTGATGGACGGCGAGCCGGCCCCGCCGCCGGTCACGGTACGGGTTTGCGACAGCCTCACCTGTGCCATGATGGGTGCCGAGCGGCTGCTGGCGGAGTTGAAGGGCTCGCTCGAACCGAACGTGCGCGTCGTCCGCGCGCCCTGCATGGGCGGCTGCCACAACGCGCCCGTCGCGGCGATCGGGCATGCGCTGCACGAGCATGCGAGTGTCGAGAGCGTCACGAAGGCAGTGGCGAATGGCGAGACGCACCCGCACGTTCCGGGCTACGTCGACTTCGACCGCTATCGCGCCGAGGGCGGCTATAAGCTCCTCGCCGATTGCCTCGACGGCAAGCGCCTGGTCGAGGACGTCATCAAGACGCTCGAGGATTCGAACCTGCGCGGCCTCGGCGGCGCCGGGTTCCCGACCGGGCGCAAGTGGCGCTTCGTGCGCGCCGAGCCCGCGCCGCGGCTCATGGCCGTCAACGCCGACGAGGGCGAGCCCGGCACCTTCAAGGACCGGCACTATCTCGAGACCGACCCGCACCGCTTCCTCGAAGGCATGCTGATCGGCGCCTGGGCGGTCGAGGCATCGGACGTCTACATCTACCTGCGCGACGAGTACCCGCAGTGCCGCGAGATCCTGCTGCGCGAGACCGCGCAGCTCGAGGCGGCCGGCCTGTCGCGCGGCACGAAGCTCCATCTCCGTCGCGGCGCCGGCGCCTATATCTGCGGCGAAGAATCGGCGATGCTCGAATCGATTGAGGGCAAGCGCGGGCTGCCGCGCCACAAGCCGCCGTTCCCGAGCCAGGTCGGCCTGTTCGGGCGCCCGACGCTCATCAACAATGTCGAGACGCTGTGGTGGGTGCGCGACATCGTCGAGAAGGGCCCTGAGTCGTTCGCGTCGCACGGCCGCAACGGCCGCAAGGGCCTGCGCACCTTCTCGGTCTCGGGACGGGTGAAGAACCCGGGCGTCAAGCTCGCGCCGGCCGGCATTACGGTCCGCGAGCTCATCGAAGAGCACTGCGGCGGCATGGCCGAGGGACACGCCTTCAAGGGCTATCTGCCGGGCGGCGCCTCGGGCGGCATCCTGCCGGCCGCGATGGCCGACATCCCGCTCGATTTCGGCACGCTCGAGCCGCATGGCTGCTTCATCGGCTCGGCCGCGGTCATCGTGCTCTCGGACCAGGACGACATGCGCGAGGTGGCGCTAAACCTCCTCAAGTTCTTCGAGGACGAGAGCTGCGGCCAGTGCACGCCGTGCCGGGTCGGCACCGAGAAGGCGGTCCACATCATGGAACGGCCTGCCTGGGACGAAACCCTCCTTGAGGAGTTGACCAAGGTCATGACCGACGCCTCGATCTGCGGGCTTGGACAGGCGGCGATGAATCCGGTGAAGATGGTGCTGAAGCATTTCCGGGATGATCTTGCGGCGAGATAGACGCCGTCATGCCCGGCCTTGGCCCGGGCATCCACGCCTTCGCTGCGCTGCGGCGTGGCAGTCGTGGATGGCCGGGACGAGCCCGGCCATGACGGACTCCAACTGAGAAGAGCATCATGTCCGACGGACTGCCGATCATCGAAGGCGTCAAGTTCATCCTCGACGGGCGCGAGGTCGAGGCGCGGCCGGGCGAGACCATCTGGCAGGTGGCGAGCCGCCACGGCACCGACATCCCGCATCTGTGCTACTCCCCCGCGCCCGGCTACCGGCCCGACGGCAATTGCCGCGCCTGCATGGTTGAGGTCGAGGGCGAGCGCGTCCTCGCCGCCTCCTGCGTGCGCCGCCCGACGCCGGGCATGAAGGTCCAGACCGCGAGCGAGCGCGCCGCGACCTCGCGTAAGCTCGTTTTCGAGCTCCTCGTCGCCGACCAGCCCGAGCGCGCGGCCGCGCCCGATCCGAACTCCGCTTTCTGGCGCTGGGCCGACCGCATCGCGGTGACGCAGAGCCGCTTCCCGGCGATCGACCGGGTCAACAAGGCCGACGATTTCAGCCATCCGGCGATGGCGGTGCAGCTCGACGCCTGCATCCACTGCAATCTCTGCGTCCGCGCCTGCCGCGAGGTCCAGGTCAACGACGTCATCGGCATGGCGGCGCGTGGGCATCTCGAGAAGATCGTCTTCGACTTCGACGACCCGATGGGCTCCTCGACCTGCGTCGCCTGCGGCGAGTGCGTGCAGGCCTGCCCGACCGGCGCGCTGATGGAGAAGAGCCTCGTCGATGGGGCGGGCGTGTTCGACGTGGCGAACGCCCCCGAACGTGAAGTCGACAGCGTCTGTCCGTACTGCGGCGTCGGCTGCCAGCTCACCTACCGGATCAAGGACGACCGCATCGTTGCGGTCCAGGGCCGCGACGGCCCGTCGAACCAGAACCGGCTCTGCGTCAAGGGCCGCTTCGGCTTCGATTACGTGCATCATCCGGACCGGCTGACGAAGCCGATGATCCGCAAGGACGGCATCTCGAAGCACGACACCGCGATCGATCCCGCCGATCCGTGGACGCATTTCCGCGAGGCGACCTGGGACGAGGCGCTCGAGCGCGCGGCCGGGGGCCTCGAGCGCATCCGCGACCAGCACGGCGGCAACGCGCTCGCCGGCTTCGGCTCGGCCAAGGGCTCGAACGAGGAAGCCTACCTGTTCCAGAAGCTCGTGCGCGCCGGCTTTTCCACCAACAACGTCGACCACTGCACGCGCCTGTGTCACGCCTCTTCCGTGGCCGGTCTTCTCGAAGGCGTCGGCTCGGGCGCGGTGTCGGCGCCGTTCATGGCCGCCGAGGACGCGGACGTGATCGTCGTTATCGGCGCCAATCCGATCGAGAACCATCCGGTCGCCGCGACCTTCTTCAAGAACGCGGCCGAGCGCGGCGCGAAGCTCGTCGTCATGGACCCCCGCGGGCAGGCCCTGAAGCGCCACGCGACGCACATGCTGCAGTTCCGGCCCGGCCGCGACGTGGCGATGCTCAATGCCATGCTGCACACGATTGTCGAGGAAAAACTCTACGACCGGCAATACGTCCAGGCGAACACCGAGGATTTCGAGAAGCTCGTCGAAAATGTCCGCGACTTCCCGCCGGAGACGATGGCCGAGATCTGCGGCATTCCGGCGACGACGTTGCGCGAAGTCGCGCGCCTCTACGCCCGCGCCGAGGCGGCGATCATCTTCTGGGGCATGGGCATCTCGCAGCACGTCCACGGCACCGACAACACCCGCTGCCTCATCGCGCTCGCGCTCGCGACCGGACAGATCGGGCGCCCCGGCACGGGCCTGCACCCCCTGCGCGGCCAGAACAACGTGCAAGGCGCCTCCGACGCCGGCCTCATCCCGATGTTCTTCCCCGACTACAAGCCGGTCGAGGACCCGGAGACGCGCGGCTTCTACGAGGAGCTCTGGGGCGCGAAGCTCGACCCGAAGCGCGGGCTCACCGTCGTCGAGATCATGGACGCGGTCCATGCCGACAAGATCCGCGGCATGTACATCATGGGCGAGAACCCGGCGATGTCGGACCCGGACGTGCAGCACGCCCGCGAGGCGCTGGCGAAGCTCGAGCACCTCGTCGTCCAGGACATCTTCCTGACCGAGACCGCGAAATACGCCGACGTCATCCTGCCGGCCTCGGCCTGGCCCGAGAAGGACGGCACGGTCACGAACACCAATCGTCAAGTGCAGATCGGCCGCAAGGCGCTGCCGCTGCCCGGCGAGGCGCGGCCCGACCTCGACATCATCATCGATCTCGGCCGCCGCCTCGGCATGCCGTGGAACTACGCTCATGTCAGCGAGGTCTTCGCCGAGATGACGAAGGCGATGCCGTCGCTCGCGAACATCACCTGGGAGCGGCTCGAGCGCGAGAGCTCGATCACCTACCCGGTCGATTCGGCCGACGAGCCCGGGCACGACATCGTCTTCGGCGATGGCTTCCCGACGGCCTCCGGGCGCGGCAAGTTCGTACCGGCCAAGATCGTGCCGCCGGCCGAGGAGCCGGACGCCGAGTACCCGTTCGTGCTCACCACCGGGCGGCAGCTCGAGCACTGGCACACCGGCTCGATGACGCGACGGTCGAGCGTGCTCGACGACCTCGAACCGGAGGCGATCGCCGCCATGTCGGCGAGCGATCTGCGCCGGCTCGGCCTTAAGGCCGGCGACCGGATGCGGGTGACGACCCGGCGCGGCTCGATCGAGCTCAAGGCCCGCGTCGACGGCGCGATCCCGCCCGGCATGGTCTTCATCCCGTTCGCCTACGCCGAGGCGGCGGCGAACGTGCTCACGAATCCGCAGCTCGATCCCTTCGGCAAGATCCCGGAGTTCAAGTTCTGCGCCGCTCGGATCGAGCCGGCAGAGGCGCCGGCGGTCGCGGCTGAATAGGGCTGCAGCGTCGACTGTTCCCCCTCTCCCCGCTTGCGGGGAGAGGGCTGGGGTGAGGGGCCTGGGGATTACACTCGCCTGGCCCCTCACCCGCTCGCTTCGCGAGTCGGCCTCTCCCCGCATGCGGGGAGAGGAGGTGCGCTAATCTCGCACGTCCTCCCGTCCTTCAACGGCCATCAGCGTCGCGGTGAGGAGCGCCACGAGCCTGCGCTCGCTCCCGGTCTCGGCGAAGACTTCGCCCTGCGTGACCGTCAGCGTGCGACCCGGCTTCACGACGCGGCCGACCGCAACAAGGCGCTCGCCGGCGGCGGGCGCGAGCAGGTTCACCTTGAACTCGGTCGTCAGCACTCCGGCGCTCGCCGGCATGAGCGAGAACGCGGCGTAGCCGCAGGCCGTGTCGGCCAATGCCGAGACGACGCCGGCGTGGACGAAGCCGTGCTGCTGGCCAAGCCGCGGCGTGACCGCCATGACGATCTCGGCCTCGCCCGGCGCGACGCGGGCGAGCGAGGCGCCGATGGTTTGCATAAAGGGCTGGCGGTCGAAGCTCGCCCGCACCCGTTCCTCGAAATTCGCCACCTTGGGGGTGAAGGCGTTCACGCGGCGGCCTGAAGCTCGGGCATGGCGCGACGCACGTGATCGACCGCGGCGCGAAGCGTCTCGATGCCGGCGCCGGGCTTCACGGCCTCGGTCGCGAGATGGCGCCGGAAGGCGCGTGCGCCGGGGCGGCCCGCGAACAGGCCGAGCATATGGCGCGTCATTTGAGCGAGGCGCGCGCCTTCCTGGAGCCGCGCCGCCACATAGGGCTCGAAGGCATCGACGGCCTCGAAGGCGTCGGCGACCGGCGCCGCTTCGCCGAAGAGCTCGGGATCGACGCGCAGCAGCAGCTCCGGATCCTGATAGGCGGAGCGGCCCATCATCACGCCGTCGACCTGTGCGAGGTGCGCCTTGGCTTCCTCGATCGTCTTCACGCCGCCGTTGACCGCGATCGCCAGGGCGGGATGCGCGCGCTTGAGGCGGTACACGCGCGCGTAATCGAGCGGCGGCACGTCGCGGTTCTGCTTCGGCGACAATCCCTCAAGCCAGGCCTTGCGCGCGTGGACGAAGAGCGCACCGGCGCCGGCCGCGACGGCTGCGGCAGCGAGCGCGTCGAGCGCCGCTTCGATATCCTGCTCGTCGACGCCGATGCGGCACTTGACCGTGACCGGCACCGGGACGGCGGCTCTCATCGCCGCGACGCAGTCGCCGACGAGCCCCGGCTCGCGCATCAGGCAGGCGCCGAAGCGCCCGTCCTGCACCCGATCCGACGGGCAGCCGACGTTGAGGTTGATCTCGTCATAGCCGGCATCCGCGCCGATGCGCGCCGCAGCGGCAAGGTCGCGCGGATCGGAGCCGCCGAGCTGCAGCGCCACCGGGTGCTCCGCCGGGTCGAAGCCGAGAAGGCGCGCGCGCGGGCCGTGGATCACGGCGCCGGTCGTGACCATCTCGGTGTAGAGCCGGGTCCGGCGCGAGAGGAGGCGATGGAAGAACCGGCAATGCCGGTCCGTCCAATCCATCATCGGCGCGACCGAGAAGCGGATGTCTTCGGCGAGCAAGGTGCTCATGGCGGGGAGATAACGACGGCGGTCGTCGGGTGCAACGCGGCCGTTACAGACAGAATACGCCATTTCTGTCCGTAACTATTGTGCATCCGACCCAAAACACCTCATTCTGTCTGTACCCTGCGATGCCGCTCACGCCTGTCCCCCTGACCCTCCAGACGATCTACGCGGATCTGACCCAGCAGGTTTACGCCGCTGTTCTTCGTCCGGGCTCCGTCTACCGGCGCACCATCAAGGGAGTCGAATATCTTTATGCGAAGATTCCGGTCGGCGAAGGCCGGATCGACCTTTTCCTGGGACGCGGAGATGACGAGGCTGCCGCGGCCAAGGCGCTCGCCATCGAAGAGGAGGCGCAACGCGCCGCCGAGCGGCGGAGGACCGTTCGGATGCTTCGTTCGCGTGGGCTGCCGGGACCAAGCTCAGAGCTTGGACGTGTCCTGGACGCGCTCGCTTATGCCGGAATATTCGCCGGAGGCGGCGTTCTCGTCGGGACCGCCGCATACCAATGCTATGCGCCGCTCGTCGGACATAACCTGCCCTCGTCCTCGCTGATGACGCTCGACGCCAACCTTGCCACAGCTTCGCTCGTCTTGGAGGCCAACGAGCAGAAGCCATTCGAGGCCGTCCTCAAGCATGCCGACAAGACCTTCACCGGTCTCCCCACCCTCAACTCCAAGGCCCTTTCATCACGTTTCCGGAGCGCTTCAGGATTCCTGGTCGATCTTCTGACGCCACAGTTGCGGCGCGCGGATACCAATCCGATGCCGCTGAAGAACCTGCAGGCCGGCGCGATCCCGCTGCAACACCTCGGGTGGCTCCTCGAGCAGCCGGTGCAAGCCGTCGCACTTCATGGTGCGGGGGTGCCCGTGACGGTGCCGCAGCCGGCCCGGTACGCTGCCCATAAGCTCATCATCGCCCAAAAACGGACAGGGGACCCCACCAAGAGACGGAAGGACCTGGTTCAGGCGGCCACCCTGATCGAGGCCTTGAGCAAGGCCGATCCCTTTGCGCTCGCCGACGCCGTTGCGGATGCGAAGTCCAAGGGAAGAGAAGGATGGGCTCGACCGCTCGAAAGATCGCTGGCGGAGTTGCAGCTGAAAGTCGAGGTCGCATGAAGGAGCGCAGCAGCGCTCCTGCCGCACAGTAATCAGAAGCTGCTCAGCGCCAGCATGGCGACGCAGAGGCATGCGGTCGAGGTGAGAAAGCCGAGCGCCGCGCGCTTGAACGACGGGGCGGGCTGGAGGGTCTCTTCGGCGGTCATCTGCATTCTCCCCGGAGGCTTTGCGGGCCTGTTGACGAGGAGAATGGCGATGGCTTGTGCGAGCGGATGTGCGCTGGCGCACCTCTCCGCGCGGCGGCGGCTTAGAGCGCGATGACTTCTCGTCAAGTCGTCATTCCGCTCTACCTCTTTGTTTGAGCATGATCCTTTCCGAAAACCGGTAGCCACTTTTCGCCTCAGCCGCCAGGCACGTCACGCAGCCTTGGCGAGCCCGCCCGCCTCCTCGACGAAGCGCGCCACCGCCTCGACGCCCTCGCCGGAGCGCAGGTTCGTGAACACAAAGGGCCGCGCGCGCCGCATCCGCCGAGCGTCCTCCTCCATGACGGCGAGGCTTGCGCCGACATGCGGTGCGAGGTCGATCTTGTTGATGACGAGAAGGTCGGAGCGGGTGATCCCAGGACCGCCCTTGCGCGGGATCTTCTCGCCGCCGGAGACGTCGATGACGTAGATCGTCAGGTCGGCGAGCTCGGGCGAGAAGGTCGCGGCGAGGTTGTCGCCGCCGGACTCGATGAGAACGAGATCGAGCTCCGGGAAACGCCGCGCCATGGCGTCGATCGCCGCGAGGTTGATCGAGCAGTCCTCGCGGATGGCGGTGTGCGGGCAGCCGCCGGTCTCGACGCCCATGATGCGCTCCTCGGGCAGGGCGCCGGCGACGGTCAGGATGCGCGCATCTTCCTTGGTGTAGATGTCGTTGGTGATGGCGCAAAGGTCGTAGCGCCCGCGAAAGCGCTTGCACAGCGCCTCCATGAGCGCCGTCTTGCCTGAGCCGACCGGACCGCCGATGCCGACGCGCAGCGGACCGTGCGGGGAGGCGCTCATGACCGGAACAGCCGCGTGTACTGCGTCTCGTGACGCAGCGCCGCGAGATCGGAGCGGAAGGCGCAGCCGCCGAGATCGTCGAGGCTCGCTTCGATCGCCGAAGCGGCAAGCCGCCCGACCTGCGGCACGAGCGCCGCGGTGACGCGCTGTCCGTCGGTCTGGCCGACGATCCCGAGCCGTACCGCGGCCGAGACCAGGGACGAGACGAAGTTAAGTCCGAACGCCTCCAGGGCTGGCTCGAGCGGGATTTCGTGGCCAGCCGCCGCGACCGCGACCGCGACCGGATAGGCGACCGGCTCGGACCACGCTTCCTTCAGGAGGGCCATCGCCGGGCAGGGCCAGCTGCGAAGGATGGCGCCGACGAAGGCATCGCCTTGCGTCGTCATCTCGAGCCGGCGCTCCGGGGAGGTCGCAAGCGCCAGCGCGAGCGCGGCGATCTCGGCGAGCCTTGCGCCGTCGCCGTCGCCGGCGGCCCGGTAGGCCGCCGCGAACAGGATCGCGTCGTTGCGGGCCGACCCGAAGGCGAGAAGGCTGCCGAGCCAATCCTCGAGGCTCGCCGCGTCCGCCAGATCACCAGCCTCGTGGGCCCATTCGAGCCCGTGCGAATAGGCGAAGGCGCCGACCGGGAAGGCCGGCGACAGCCAGACCATCAGCGCAAGGTGCGACCCGCTCATCGGTGATCGTGCTTGTGGCCGTGATGCCCGCAGCCCGGCCCATGCTCGTGATCGCGATGCCCGGCATCGTCATGATGATGAGCATGATCGTCATGATGATGGGGTGCATCATCGGGATTGCGACCGTGATGATGCTGATGATGCGCATGGCCGTGGTCGTGGCCACAGTCGGGCTCGTAGGCGCCGCGCTCGGGGCGGAACGGGCGTTCGACGGGCGTCGCCGTGCAGCCCTGGCCGCGGACCATCTCGGCGAGCACGTGGTCGTCCTCGATCCAGATCGCGTCAGCGCCGATCTCGGCCGGCGTGTGCCGGTTGCCGATGTGCCAGGCGACCCGCATCAGCCGCAACGGATTCTCGGCTCTGATCTCGATCAGCGCCTGGGGCGCCGCCTTCACTTGCACGAGGCGGCCGTCCTCGAGCCGCACGGCATCGCCGTCGGCAAGCGCCGCCGCCTTGTCGAGGTCGAGGAGGAAGTCGAGCCCGCCCTCCCCTTTCAGCGCCACGCGGCGCCGGTGGCGCCCCTCGTGGTCGAGGACGACCGTGTCGGCGACCCGGTCGGGCTTCACGGCGGCCTTGCGGACGACGGCGGTGGCGCGGAGCATAGGGTCAATCCTCGTCCGGCTCCGGGAGGTAATCCGGACGGAGCACGTCTTCGACCCTGAAAGGGCAGCTTGGCGGAAAGGTCAAGCGCGGCAGGCCCGTCTCCCGCGCGGCGAGAGACCTTGCGGCCGCGTAGCTCTTATCAAGAAGTGCTTCCGGCACGACAGCGAGGCTCGGCTCCTGCCGCAGCAGGCGGTCGATGCGGCGGCGCTGCTCAACGATGCTGCCTCTCCAGCCGGAGCCGCGCCGCTCCGGCTGGAAACGCCATTTGACAAGGTGGACGAGGAGAACGACGAGCCGGCTTTCGACGGCCTTCGCGCTCGATTTTCCCACCGCCGATCAGCCGATCGAGCGCGCCGTTGGGAAGCGGCCGGTCGCCGGCGCGTCCAGCTCTTCCGGGAAGTAGTCCTTGTCGAAGATCTCGTCGACCGAGAAGGGGCAGGAGGCGGGGAAATCGTTGACGAAGAAGCTGGTCTCGTATTTGAGGCGACGCCGCGCATCATCGTAGACCTCGGCGACGGCGTCCCGAGCGAACGACACGAGCGAAGGATTGCCCGCCACGAGATCGGCGAGTTCCCGGCGCTGGCGGTCGATGTTCTCCTTCCAGGCGAAGCCCCGGTACTCGGCGAGCTGCCGCCACTTCAGGAGGTAGGACAGGAGGATCTCCAGCCGCTCCTCGATTTCCCGCCGGAGGACGCGGCCAAGGGACCTGAGCTCCTCGGCGACGTTCGCGGCATCGATGTCCGGCCAGCGTCCCTCCTCGACCGCCCTGGCCTGCTCCTGCGTCCAGGCGAAGAAGTCGCGCTCGTAGAGCGAGCTGCCGGACGCCGTATCGGATGGCTTGTCCATGCCGCTAGCCTAGAACAAGAAGTACCGCTGTGCCATCGGTAGCACCTTCGCGGGCTCGCAGACCAGAAGCTCGCCGTCGGCGGTGACGCGGTAGGTCTCCGGATCGACCTCGATGTCGGGCATCGCGTCGTTGTGCACCATCGATGCTTTCGAGAGCCCGCCGCGCACGTTCTCGACCGCGACGAGCTCCTTCTCGAGCCCGAGCCGCGCCTTCACGCCCTTCGCCAAAGCCGCCCGGGATACGAAAGTCAGCGATGTCGCGGTCCGGGCCTTGCCGAAGGCGCCGAACATCGGCCGGTAATGCACCGGCTGCGGCGTCGGGATCGAGGCGTTGGGATCGCCCATCGGCGCCGCGGCGATCGCCCCGCCCTTGACGACGAGGTCGGGCTTGACGCCGAAGAAGGCCGGCGACCACAGCACGAGGTCGGCGAGCTTGCCGGCCTCGACCGAGCCGACGTGGCGCGACACGCCGTGCGCGATCGCCGGGTTGATGGTGTACTTGGCGAGATAGCGCTTGACCCTGAAGTTGTCGTTGCCGCGGCCCTTGTCCTGCGGCAGCGGCCCGCGCTGCGCCTTCATCTTGTGGGCCGTCTGCCAGGTGCGGATGATCACCTCGCCGATGCGGCCCATGGCCTGGCTGTCGGAGGACATCATCGAGAGCGCGCCGAGGTCGTGCAGGATGTCCTCGGCGGCGATCGTCTCCTTGCGGATGCGGCTCTCGGCGAAGGCGAGGTCCTCGGGGATCGCCGGGCTCAGGTGGTGGCACACCATCAGCATGTCGAGATGCTCGTCGATGGTGTTGACCGTGAACGGCC